>DATFPH010000197.1:0-3579 GCA_035264905.1 Thermoanaerobaculia bacterium | reverse complement strand
ACGGAAGGTGACGCCGTCGGGATCGGTCCTCTGCTCGGTCGGGGTGGCCATGGTGAGGGGAGGATCTTGCCACATCGACGAAGAAGATCGACGAAGAAAATTGACGCGGAAGGTCAGTGCCCAAGCGAGGCGTGCCCGTCGCCGCAGGCCCTCATCACCCCGGCCCTCTTCTCCCAGCCTCCCCCCCCATCCGCCGGGAGAAGAGGGAGAAGTTTGTCTGAAGAGCCTTGGAGAAGCGGTCTTGGGCCTTGCTTCTTCATTCCCCTTCTCTCCCGGCGGGAAGGGGGGGAGGCTGGGAGAGAAGGGGGTAGGGGGTTGTGAGGGCCGCCCCGTCAGGGGCGGTTTGCCTCTACTCGTGCTCCTCCTGCCGGTGCTTCTGCGCCTCGGCGATGAGCTTGTCCTGCACCAGCCGGGGGACCTCTTCGTAGTGCGAGAACTCCATGTGGAAGCTCGACCGGCCCTGGGTCATGGCGCGCAGGATGCGGTCGTAGTCCAGCATCTCGGACATCGGCACCAGGGCCTTGATGACCTGGGAGCCGTTGTCGGCGTCCATGCCCTGCGGCCGGCCGCGCCGGTGCGAGAGGTCGCCCATGATGTCGCCGGTGAACTCCTCGGTGGTGTTGATCTCCACCTTCATGACCGGCTCGAGGATGGTCGGCTTGGCGTTCGCCATGGCGTCTTTGAAAGCCAGCGAGCCGGCGATCTTGAACGCCATTTCGGAGGAGTCGACGTCGTGGTACTGGCCGTCGAGCAGCCGCACCTTGAAGTCGACCACGGGGTAGCCGGCGAGGTAGCCGCGGCGCCGCGCCTCCTGGATCCCCTTCTCGACCGCCGGGCGGTAGTTGTTGGGGATGGCGCCGCCGAAGATCTCGTCGGCGAAGGAGAAGTCCTCGCCGCGCGCCAGGGGCTCGATCTTGATCCTGCAGTCGGCGAACTGGCCGCGGCCGCCCGTCTGCTTCTTGTGCCGGCCGTGCCCGTCCGCGGGCTTCAGGATGGTCTCGCGGTAGGGGACCTTGGGCGGGTGCAGGAGGACGTCGACGTGGTAGCGGTGCTTGAGCTTGGCCACCGCGATCTCGATGTGGAGCTGGCCGTTGCCCGAGAGCAGGTGCTCGTGGGTCTCCGGATCGCGGCCGGCGTGGAGGGCGATGTCCTCGTCGATCAGCCGGGTCAGGGCCTCGCCGATCTTCTCCTCGTCGCCCTTGGACTTGGGCTCGACGGCGAACGCCATGGCGGCCTCCGGAACCTTGATCCAGGCGAGCTTCAGCGGCCGTTCCTTGGTGCACAGGGTGTCGCCGGTGACGGTGAACTTGAGCTTGGGAACGCCGCCGATGTCGCCGGCGATCAGGCGCGGCGTATTGCTCCCCTGTTTGCCCTGCAGGAGCATCAGGTGGCCAAGGCGCTCGGTCTCCTCGGCGCGGCTGTTGTAGACGGTGGAGTCGCCGTTGAGCGTGCCGGAGACGACGCGCATCAGGGTGATCTTGCCGGTGAAGGGATCCGACAGCGTCTTGAACACCAGCACCGCGAGGGGACCGGCCGGATCGGCGGCGAGATCGAGGTCCTCTCCGCCCACCGTCTTGGCGGTGAAGGGAGCGCGCTGCACGGGCGAGGGGGCCAGGGAGAGCAGGCCGTCGAGCAGCGCCGACGGGCCGATGCCCTGGTTGGCCGCGGACAGCGTCACCGGGAAGATCTGGCGGTGCGACACGGCCCGGCGCAGGCCCGACTCCAGGGTCTCCTGGCTCAGGGAGCCGGTCTCGAAGAAGCCTTCCATCAGTTGGTCGTCGGTCTCGGCCACGGCCTCGATCAAGCGGGAGCGGTGGGTCTCGACCTCGTCGGCCAGCTCGGCGGGGATCTCCGAGGGCGTCGCCTTGCCGTTGCCGCCGCGGGTGAAGCGGTAGGCCTTCTGGGTCACCAGGTCGACGACGCCGGTGAAGCCGGCCTCCTGGCCGATGGGGATCTGGACCGGCACCACCGAGCGGCCGAACCGCTTCTGCAGCCCTTCGAGCGTCCGTCCGAAGTCGGCCCGCTCGCGGTCCATCTTGGTCAGGTTGAGGATCAGCGGCTGCTCGATCTCGGCGGCGAACTCCCAGACCCGCTCGGTGTTGACCTCCACGCCCGCGACGCCGTTGATGCAGAGGAGGACCGCGTCGGCGGCGCGCATGCCCTGGCGGGTCTCGGTGAAGAAGATGCCATAGCCCGGGCAGTCGATGAGGTTGACCTTGTGCTGCTGCCAGGGAACGAAGCAGGCCGAGACCCCGATGGAGATTTTGCGCTCGATCTCTTCGTGGTCGAAATCGGTAAAGGTATTGCCATCTTCGACCCGGTGCAGACGGGTCGTGACGCCGCCGGCGTACAGGAGAGCGCTCACGAGTGTGGTCTTGCCGGTGTCGTTATGGCCTGCAACGGCCACATTGCGAAGTTTGTCCGGGCTATCCACCTGCATCGTCTAGACCTCCCTTCAGGGGCTTGCTGTCAAGGGGCGCAATATACCACAAGGCCCTTCTGAAACCCCTTGGGGGGCGAGGCTCCTAACTGCAAAAAGTACTAGGACTTAACGGTCGCTGCCCGGTTTGACTCAGGGGCGCCGTCAGCCTAGAATGAAGCGCGCAAAAGTGTGTTTGCCATGTTGCCTCTGACACCGACCAAGCTCGGCCGTTACGAAATTGTCGATGAGATCGGCAAGGGCGCCATGGGTGTCGTGTATCTGGCCCGCGACCCCCTGATCGGCCGTCTGGTCGCGCTCAAGACCTTTCGCATCGGCTACTCCGTCAAGGACCAGGAGATGGAGCAGTTCCGGATCCGCTTCATGCGCGAGGCGCAGAGCGCCGGCATCCTGACCCATCCCAACATCGTCACTATCCACGACGTGGTCGAGGGCAGCGAGGAAGGGCTGGCCTTCATCGCCATGGAGTACGTGCGCGGCACCAACCTCAAGCTGCTGCTGCAGGGCGAGCAGCCGCTGTCGCTCCATTTCGTGGTGGACACCATCGCCCAGGTGGGGGACGCCCTCGACTACGCCCACTCGAACCGGGTGGTCCACCGCGACGTCAAGCCGGCGAACATCCTCATCGCCGCCGAGAACCGGGTGAAGATCACCGATTTCGGCATCGCCCGGCTCGACAGCTCGAACCTCACCCAGGAAGGCCAGCTCCTCGGCACGCCCAACTACATGGCGCCGGAGCAGATCCAGGGCAAGGAGGTGGACCACCGGGCGGACCTCTTCTCGCTGGGCGTGGTGCTCTACGAGATGCTCACCCGCCACAAGCCGTTCCAGGGCGACAACCTGACGGTGGTGAGCCACCGCATCGTCTACGACCACTTCACGCCCCCCCGCGAGTACGTCCGGCAACTGCCGCCGGGGCTCGATAAGATCCTCAGCCGGGCCCTCGAGAAGGACCCTGTCCGCCGCTACCAGCGGGCTCGCGAGATGGTGGACGATCTGCGCCGGCTGGTGGAAGCGGCCGCTCCCGACGACTCCCTGAACGACACGCAGAGCCTCTCGGCGACCATGGTCCTGCCGCCCTTGGCCGTGGCGCCGCCGGAGCCCCCTCGAGCCCCGAAGCTTTCGCTGCTCAGCCGCTG
>DATFPH010000196.1:0-2273 GCA_035264905.1 Thermoanaerobaculia bacterium | reverse complement strand
CTCGCATCCTCCACCTGGCCACCCACACCGGTCTGAGCGCTCGCGGCCCTTGGCTCCTGCTGGCCGACCGCCGGTTGGGGGCCTCCGAGATCGTCACCCGCCGGATCGGCCCGCGCCTGGTCGTGCTCGCGAGCTGCGCTTCGGGCGTGCGGCCGGGACGCCAGATGTGGGGGTCGATGGGAGCCGCCTTCCTGGCCGCGGGCAGCCGGGCCGTCCTGGCCTCTCTGTGGTCGGTCGAGGACCGGCAAACCCACGAATTCGTCCTCCGCTTCTATACCGAAGGTGGCGCTTCCGATCCCGCCGGAGCTCTGGCTCGCGCCCAGCGTGTTGCGATTGGCCGGGGTCAGTCGCCTACCTTGTGGGCCCCTTTCGTGCTGTTCGGGTCCGATCGGTTTCTGGACGAAGCTCGTTAAGGAGAAAACTATGTCCGCACGCTCGCTCTCAGGAGTCCTGATCTTCGCTCTCGGTTTCGGCTGCGCCTCCCTGGCGACGGCCGGCACGGCCTCGGAGGATCGCGAAGAAACAGGAGTGTTGGAAGACGGTCTCAGTTACGTCAACATCGAAAACGAAGTCAAGCTGGTCAATGCAGGAAAAGACGTCTATCTCGTGATGATAGAGCGCAGCCCCGGCATCTCGCCGGCTGACACACCCGTCTCGTTCAGAGAAGGCGCCCTCAAGGTTTCCAGGTACGGCCTGGCCAGATTGGTGGCCTACCGGCTCGAGCCCATCGCGGTTCTGGCGGATCAATTCTGGCGGTCCTGCGCCATGGGGGACTGCTCGTTTATCGGACCGCTGCCGCCGCCACCTCCTCCCACGGCGCCTCCCGATCCGTCGGCTGTGTTCCTGCAGCCCCAGCTCCAGTAAGCTCTAGACTGCCGAGGCCGCCCATGTTGTCACTGATCCATGAGCCGAGGGAGTCGCCGGGGACGCCCTCCGATCCGGAGCGAGCCGCGCTGGCCGCTCTGGACCGGGGGAGCTCCGACGACGCCCTCGCCCTCCTGATGCGGGAGTACGGCACCGCCGTCTACCGCTATTGCCGGCAGATGATGGCGGACGACGACCTCGCCCAGGAGGTTCAACAGATGACGTTCGTCCAGGCCCACGAGGGCCTGGCGAGGTTCGCCCGCCGCTCGTCGCTGCGCTCTTGGCTCTTCGGCATCGCCCGCCACCGCTGCCTGGACCATCTGAAGATGCACCGCCGGAGATACCAGCGGTTCGGGCCCATCGAGGAGGCGTCGGACCTGCCCGAGCCCGGCGGCAGCGCCGAAGACCGCTTGTCGGAACGCTCCGTGGCGCGGGTCCTCGAAAGCTGCCTGCGCGGGCTCGCGCCACGCGTGCGAACCGCCGTGCTGTTGCGTTATCAGCAGGGGCTCTCGTATCCGGAGATCGCCCGCTTGTCGAACGAGAAGGCCCCGGCGCTGCAGGTACGGGTGGCCCGTGCCCTGCCCCTGCTGCGCCGTTGCCTGGAAGAGAAAGGAGTGGCGCCATGAGCCGTTGCGACCGCTTCGAGACCGAGGCCGTCCTCCTGCTGGAAAGGGGACTGCCTCTCGACGAGCACTTCTCGGCCTGCCCGGACTGCCTTGCCGCCCAGGCTTTCTACGACCGGCTGCGCCAGAGGCTTGCCGCCGTGGGAGAAGGAGACCAGCCGCCGGTCGGCTGGCAGGCCGAAGTCTGGGAGCGGATCGAGCAGCAGCGGGGGCGGCGACGATGGCGGCCCTGGTGGGGCCTTGTACCGGTGGCGCTGGCCGCATCACTAGCGGCCGTCCTCCTCGTGCGGATGCCTGAGCCGGAACCTGCCTTCCTCAAAGCCGAGATCGAAGCCGGGCCTTCCGTCCAGCGTGGAGACGAGGCAAAGCCGGGGGACTCCCTGCGGCTCACGTCCTCCACGGGCGGCGCCCGCCATGCCGAGCTGCGGGTCTACCGGAATGACGCCGAGCTGGTCCTGAGCTGCTCCACGGAAAGCCCCTGTTCCCGGAAAGGCGAAGATCTGCAAGCCACCGTCGTCCTCGACGGCATCGGACGCTACCAGCCTCTCCTGCTGTTCTCGAAGAACCCTCTTCCCAAAGCCTCGACTCAGGGCCTCGACGCGGACACGGAGGCCGCACTCGCCGCTGGCGCTGAGATTGAGTTGGGGAAGGAGATCGTGGTCCGTTAAAAGATCCTGCCGCCGGGATCGCCGCTGGCGATGGACCTAGAGGAGCCCGGCGCCGTGGCCGGCTTCGCGAACGAGCCGGTCAATGCGGCGGGTATATCTGGAATACATGGCAAAAATC
>DATFPH010000195.1:0-48843 GCA_035264905.1 Thermoanaerobaculia bacterium | reverse complement strand
AGGGACTGGATGAAGGTCGCCGCATCGGGGAAGCGCTTGTCGCGGTCGCGCTCCAGGGCGCGGCGGACCACTCGGTCGAGCTCGGCGGGCACCTCGACGTACGGGTTGCGCCCGGTGAGCGGCAACGGGTCCTCGGAGAGGCGCTTGAAGATGAAGCCGGCCTGGTTCTCGGATTCGAACGGCGCCATCCCGGTGATCATCTCGTAGAGCACCAGGCCAAAGGAGTAGAGGTCGCTCCGCGCATCGAGCGGCTGGTTGCCGCCGGCGCCGGCCTGCTCGGGCGAGCAGTACTGGAGCTTGCCCATGAACATCCCCACCTGGGTGATCTCGAAGCTGGCGTCCGCGTCCAGGGTGCGGGCGAGCCCGAGGTCGATGATCTTGAGGGTCGGCTGGCCCCGCTTGTCCTCCATGATCATGAGGTTGTCGGGGGACAGGTCGCGGTGGATGATGCCGGCGGCGTGGATCGCCTCGAGGCCGCGCAAGGCCTGGATCCCGAGCTGGACGGACACGGGGACCGGGAACGGGCCCTGGCGGCGGACGCGGTCTCCCACCTCCTCGCCCTGGATGTGCTCCCAGACCATGTAGAAGCTGCCGTCCTCCAGACGGGAGAAGTCATAGAGGGTCGCCACGTTGGGGTGCTTGATCTGGGTGGCGAGGCGGGCCTCGCGCATGAACCGCTTCTGCGCCGAGGGATCGGTCGCCAGGTCCTGGCGGAGGATCTTGACGACCCGCAGCTCCTGCAGATGCACGTGGCGGACGAGGTAGACCTCCCCCATCCCGCCGCTGCCCAGGCGGTCCACGATCTCGTACTTGCCGTCCAAGACGGACCCTGTTTCCCGCACGCTCAAGCGACCACCTCCGAACGGATGAGCCAGTATTGTAGCGGAGGGAACGCCCGAGCGGCGACATCGTCTATTTGCGCGATCCGGCGCCTGCCAGCTCCTCCTTGCGATCAGTGGCTCGCGTCCGGTCCCGCGACGGCTCCTCCTTCTTGGAGGTCTGGCTGGGCAGCTCTCCTTTGTGGTCGGCCGGCACGGCGTGCTCATCGGGTTGGATCCCCGAGCCGCGGCGGCGTGCCCAGACCTCGGTCAGCTCGGCGCCGAAGAAGAGGATCTGGGAGGAGTAGTAACACCAGAGCAGAACGACCACCAGCGAGCCCGCGGCGCCATAGACCGAGGCCACGCTGCTGTTGCCCAGGTAGAGGCCGATCAGGAACTTGCCGATCGTGAACAGCAGGGCGGTCACGGCGGAGCCGACCCAGGCGTCGCGCCAGGCGATCTTCACGTCCGGCAGGAACCGGAAGATCATGGCGAACAGAACGGTGACCACCCCGAAGGAGACCACGAAGCTCACGGCCCGCAGGATGAATGCGGCGCCGGGGAGAAGACCGGTCATGTACGCGCCGAACGCGTCCAGGGCCGTGCTGACCACCAGGGAGACGAGCAGCAGGAAGCCGATCCCCAGCAGCATGCCGAAAGCGGCGGCGCGGGCTCGCAGCAACCCCTTGAGCCCCTGGCCGGGCTTCGGCCTCACACCCCAGATGTGGTTCAGGCTGGTCTGGAGCTGGGTGAAGACACCGGTGGCGCCGAACAGGATCGTCACGAAGGCGATGATCGTGGCGAGGATGCCTCTGTCCTTGTGCTGGCCGGCGTTGGCGACCATGGTCTGGATCGCATCGGCTCCCTGAGCTCCGACGAGCCCCTGGATCTGGTTGTCGAGCTGCCCCTGGACCGCCTCGCGGCCGAAGGCGAAGCCGGCGACGGTGATGACGACCAGGAGAAGCGGGGCGAGAGAGAAGATGGTGTAGTAGGCGAGGGCCGCTCCGAGCTGGAGGGCCTCGTCGTCTTTCCATTCCGTGAAGGCCTCTTTGAGCAGGCTGAAGATGGACTTGGGTCGCATGGCTGCCGCTCCTTCTGAATCCGTCCTTTCAAGTACGTGCCAGCGAGGGTTGTTTATGCCGTCTCCTCGCCTCCAGCCTGGCCTATGCAGGATCGGGGCCGGATCGCCGCGATCATGCTTCTTGCAAGAGAGGATGACATGGAGCTTCAGACCATCCTCAAGTACCTCGGCGGGGTCATCCTGGTGGCCCTGATCCTGGCCGCGGTGATCCTCGCGGTGGCGATCCGCAAGCTGCGCAAGGTCCGCGTTCCACCCGACGCCGATTTCTTCACCGCGGTCCGGGCGGTGCCGTTCTCGCTGGTCGTCGGGCTCGACCTGCTCGACCTGGGGCTCGACTCCTTCTCGGCGCCGATCATCTGGTTCATCCTGAACCGGACCGGCCTGCAGGCGCTGCGCAACGTCGCGTCGTTCGAGGCGTTCATCCCGTTCACGGGCCCGATTCCGACGCTGACGCTCGCCTGGCTTGCGGCCCGCTACCTGAACCTCGGCAAGCCCCACGATCCGAATGTGATCGAGGCGGAGCGCATCGGTCCGGGCCGCTACGTGGCGCGCCCGGCCCCCCCAGGAAACCGCTGACCCCGACGTCGATGCAATGAAGGCTCGGATCATCGTCAATCCCAATGCCGGGAGCGTCGAAGGTGTCGCCGCTCTGCGGGCGAGCCTCGGGCGCCTGCCGGGGACCGAGATCTGCATCACCGACCGGGAGGGGCACGCCGAGGATCTGGCGCGCCAGGCGGTGGAGGAGGACGCCGAGCTCGTGGTCGCCGCCGGTGGCGACGGGACCCTGAACGAGGTCCTCAACGGCCTGTCCTCCGGCTTCGAGCGGACCCGCCTGGGGCTCTTGCCCCTGGGCACGGGGAACGACTTCGCGCGCTCGATCGGCGTGCCGGACGACCTGGAGGGGGCGCTGGCGGTCCTGCTCGCGGGACGGTTCCAGAGGATCGACGTGGGGCGGGCGGCGGTAGGAGGAAAGAGCCGCTGCTTCCTGAACATGGCGGTGGGCGGGTTCAGCGGCGTGGTCAGCGAGAAGGCGAGCGACGCGAAGGAGCGCTGGGGGCCGCTGGCCTACATGCGGGGAGCGGTCGATGCCTTGCCGGAGCTCCAGGCTTTCGAGACGACCATCGTCTTGAACGGCGCCGAGCGGCTGCGGATCGATACCTATAACATCGTGATCTCGAACGGCCGCTACGTGGCCGCGGGGATTCCCGTAGCACCGCAGGCGGTGCTCGACGACGGTCTCTTCGAGGTGATGATCGCCCCGGCGACCACACTCCCCAAGCTGGCTCTCCTGGTGCCTCAGGTGCTCCTCGGACAGCACCTGGAGAGCGACCTCCTGCTCTTCCGCCGCGCCACCCGCGTCGAGATCGAATCCGATCCCTCGATGGCTTTCAACGTCGACGGCGAGATCCTGGGCGAGGAGTCGTCTGTCTTCGAGGTCCAGCCGCGAGCGGTGGAGATGGTGGTGGGGCCGGACGCGGCTGCCTGATCTATAAGGCGCGGGCCACGGCAAACGGCCCGCGCTCCGCCCCGAGAATCTCGATCAACTCGTCGAATGAATCGATGGTGAAGTCGGGGTGAATCGTCCCCGCTCGCCGTTTCAGCTCGGCTTCCCTGCGGACGTCTTCCTCGCTCCAGTGGCTCACGCGAACCAGGGTTTCCCAGAGCCTGGGATCATAGGACGTGCCGTAGCGGGCCCAGATCGCCGCCACGCCGGCGGCCTTGGCCATGCCGATGTCCCGGGTCAGGCTGTCTCCGATATACCAGGCATCTTCAGGGGCAATCCCCTCCTGGCTACAGATCTCCAGCAGAACCTCGGGATTCGGCTTCCGGCGCAACCTGGGGAGGACATGGACGAAGCCTTCTGGTGGGCGGAGCTCGGAGGCGCGTTCCGGATCAGGGTGTCCAGGGTAGCCGCTGTCCAGCACGTAGAGGCGGCGGAAGCGATCGACGATGCCAAGCTTCGCGAGCCGATAATAGGCGTTCGCCTTCACCGCCTCTGTGTGTCCGACGATGAGAACGCCGGATTCCTGGAGGGCTGCGAGGGTCTCGGAGACGGAGTCGTAGAGCTTGAGCGTCCGATTGCGTTCCGAGTTGAATGCATGCAGGGGGCCATCGAGGCGGTGTTTGAGAGCCAATCGATCCAGCTGCCCGAAGCGCGCGCGGATGCAGGGGAGCTCGAGGACGGCAAACGGTTGCTCGGAATCCCCCAGCCGCAGGTGAATGGCACGAAATTCGTCGAGCAGCTCCTCGCGGTCGACTCCGAGCTCATTGACAAGGGCGTCCACCATCGAGGTAAACGATCTGGCGAAGAACGTCACCCAGTCGTAAAGCGTGTTGTCGAGGTCCGTGATCAGCAGTGTGGTCATGCCAGGCGGCTCCTCTTCGACAAGTCTACGCGGAATTCAAAAAGCTCCTTCGAGGGAGTCTTGGGGTTGATCGAGAAAAATTGAAACCTGGCTTCCTGAAGCCCAAAGCGAACGAGGGCGAACATGTTGTTTTTGGTTTCACCCAGGTGCCCCAGATCGACGCCCGTACTCCCTAGCCCGACGACTGTGATCTCCCGCAGGCTCATCTCCTTGCCTTCCAGATCGATGGGGCGGACCACCTGCGTGTAGAACGGTTGGTGCTGGTGGCCGTGAAGAACCAGATCGACGTCATTCTCCAGCAACCACCGCATCAGAGCCTCGGCATCGAGAGTGAGGCTGTACTGCCAGCCTAGGAAGGGAGCCTCGCTGTAGCTGACGGGTAGCAGGTGGTGATGGATCACCACAATCCGCACGGCGCGAGGTCCAGTCCGATGCGACTCCCAACCGAGTTGACGCGCCGCGTCTCGCATCTGGTCTTCGCCAACGAACCCCTGCCCCTGAAACAAATCTTTCTTCTGATCCAAGAGACAACTATTGAGAGAGGCGATTTCGACGGGGATCACTCCTCCGAGGAGGAAGCGACGACCGCAAGAAAGATAGGCATTCGGTCGCTTGAAATAGAGGTTCTGATAAAAATTCTCGTAGGCGGCTCTCGCCTCTGCCGAAGCAACGGAGACAGGTTGGGTTTTGTCGGCCGGACTCGAAGAGAAGCAGAGGTCATGATTGCCCGGACAGACAAGGAAGTGGTAGTTCTTCAGCTCCTTGCTCCAGTCGAGGGCTTTGTCGAAGAAGGACTTCCGTGCCTGGTCGAATTCCAAGGGGGCGGCCTTCCAGGCGAAGTCACCCGAAGCAATCACTCCGGCGACGGTCTGAATGCCCAGATCGTTGAGCTTGAGCTTGATGGAATCCCAGGCGGAGCGTCCTCCTGTCGGGGATGTCTCGAGAGCGAACGCATGGAGGTGGTCCTCGGAAAAGTGCAGATCCGAGACCCACAACAGGTCGGTGCTCGATGACACGATGTGCTCTCTGAGGAAATCGCTGGGCTCGATCTGGTGGGAGTCGAAGAGCTTGATCTCATGTGTCGGATCGTCATTCCCCACGTCTCGAATGAACCAGATGGTCCGATTCTGCTGACGCAACTCCTCCACCGAGGAGATCCTCTTCCCGTCGAACAGCCTGTATCCAGATTCTCCGGAGGTGAAGAATTCCGGGACGTCAACATAGGAATGCTTCTGGAGAATCGATTCCGGGCGCGGCTCGCTGATCGAGACGAACCGGAACCAGGCCAGGCATGGACGTCCTTGGTAGTACTCTGGGACCAGCTCAGGCTGCTCCCGCGGATAGATGGGGTGGTGTACGTTGTCCCAGGAAACCCGGACGCAGTTAGCTTCGAAGATCTGTCGCCGATCGGAATCGAAAAGGAGGATATCCACGCCTGCATCCACCGATGCGGCGTTGGCAATGGCCCGGAAAGCATCGTCGGGAATGGTCTCTCCGTCCTTGTGCCACCAGCCCCACCAAACAGATCCAGAGGTCTTGGCAGTGGCTCGATGGCGAGCGATCGTATCGCCGGGAGATGTAGAGAGATCCCGGAAGCGAAGAATAAGAGTCTTGATCTCGCGAGCGGGCATGGCCCTAGCCTAGCATAGGCCTAGCCTACTCCCGAGCCACCGCCGCACACCCCTGCTTCGCCAACTCCACCCGCCACACCCCCCCAAATCCCTCGATCAGCAGACCCTCGGGCGTCTCCTTGACCCCCAGCCGCGCGAAGCACTCCGGGGTCGCTCCGAGTTGGACGAGGATCTGCGGAATGGTGTTCGAGTGGCCGACGATCAGGACCGCCCGGTCGCCGGCGTGCCGCTCCCGCAGCCGGGCGAGCAAAGGGGGGAGCTCGCTCGACCGGGTTGTGGCGTCGTCGGCGGTCAGGGGGATCTTGCCGCGCTCGGCCAGGGGCTCGGCGGTGGCGATGGTGCGGGCGGTGCGGCTCGTGTAGATCGCGGCGATGCCGGCGTCCTTCAGGCGGTCGGCCAGGGCCTCGGCGCGCGCGGCGCCTTCCCGGGAAAGGGGCTGCAACGCGTCGAGATCCTGGTCCCAGGGCTCCATCTTCTCGGCGTGCCGCACGAGCCAGATCGTGTCCAGCCCGGCGGCGGGGGCCGCGAGGAGAAGAAGCAGCAGAGCCGGCAGGGCGCGGAGGCGGCACGAAACCCACCTCCCAAACCCACGGGAGTGCGCGATCATCGGGACAGGCTCCGCAGATCAGTCCATCTGCTTGCGCAACACCGTCGGGATGTCGTAGTCGTCCACGTTCGACCAGTTCGGCCCGAAGCCGTTCGGATCGTCGCCGCGGACGTTGGCGATCGCCTTCCGGTAGAACGGGACGTCCGCCGGCGACCGCTCGGGCTCCTCCTCCTTGGCGGCCGGTGCCGGTGCGAACGCCGGGACCGCGACGGGGCGGATCGGGCTCGCGGCGAGCGAGGGCGCCGGCATCCGCGGCCGGTCGTCCATCCCGCGGTCAAAGCCGGTGGCGATCACCGTCACCTTCATCGCCTCCTCGATGGTCGGATCGATCACCATGCCCGAGATGATGTTGGCGTCGGGATCCACCGCGTCCGCGATGATGCGCGCCGCCTCGGCAACTTCGTGGAGCGTCAGGTCGTAGCCGCCCGAGATGTTGATCAGCACGCCGCGGGCGCCCTGGATCGACGTCTCCTCGAGCAGAGGCGACGAGATCGCCCGCTGCGCCGCTTCGAGAGCCCGGTGCTCGCCCTTGGCGATGCCCGTGCCCATCAGCGCCATGCCCATGCCGGTCATGATCGTCCGCACGTCCGCGAAATCGACGTTGATCTCACCCGGAGTGGTGATCAGATCGCTGATCCCCTGGACCGCCTGGCGCAGCACGTCGTCGGCGATGCGGAAGGCCTCGGTGAGCGGCGTGCCGCGCTCGACGAAGTTGAGCAGACGTTCGTTGGGAATCGTGATCAGCGTGTCCACCGAGTTGCGCAGCTCCTCGACGCCGCGCTCGGCCTGCTGCATGCGGCGCCGCCCCTCGAAACCGAACGGCTTGGTGACGACCGCCACGGTCAGGGCACCGATCTCGGCGGCAAGCGAGGCGATGATCGGCGCCGCACCCGTGCCGGTGCCGCCGCCCAGGCCGGCGGTCAGGAAGACCATGTCCGCCCCCTCGAGCGTTTCGAGAATGCGCTCCGTATCCTCGAGCGCGGCCTTGCGGCCCATCTCGGGATCGGCGCCGGCGCCCAGCCCCTTGGTCAAGAGGCCGCCGATCTGCAGCTTGATCGGGGCGCGGCATTTGCTGAGAGCCTGGTGGTCCGTATTGGCGGCAATGAACTCGATGCCGCGCAGTTGGGCGTCGATCATCCGGTTCACGGCATTGCCGCCACCTCCCCCGACGCCGATGACCTTGATGCGGGCTCCGGAGTCGGCAGCCGCCTGGACGCGCGCACGGGTGGCGGCGTCCTGCGGAGTCTCCGGAGCGTCCTGGTCGTCGAACAGAATCATGATGCACCCCCTTTTCCCGGGTTTGAGTGGAATCTCTCTATAAAAGGTCCGAGAACATGCCGCGCAGGCTGCCCATCACGTTGCGTACACTGAAGCCCGACTTCTTCTGGACCTTCACCTGGCTCTCTTCGGCGCCCTGAGCGTACAGCAACAGGCCCGAGGCGGTGGCCCAGCCCGGACTGCTGATCACATCGACCAGCCCGCCCAGGCCGCGCGGCAGACCGTAGCGCACGCCGGCGTCGAAGATCTGCTCGGACATTTCGAGCAGGCCGTCGAGCTGGGCGCCGCCGCCGGTCAGCACAACGCCGCCGCGCAATCCCTCATCCGAAGCATTTTTACGGAGATCGTCCCGCAGCATGTTGAACAGCTCCTCGGCGCGCGGCTGCAGGATCTCGCAGAGCTCGCGCTTCGGCACGATGCGGGACGAGCCGCCGGCCACGGTGGGCACCGCGATCCCTTCCTCCTCGGTGACCATGCTCGGCAGGCAGCACCCCTGCTTCGTCTTGATGCGCTCGGCCTCGGCGAAGGGCGTGCGCAGCACCATCGCCAGGTCGTTCGTGAAGTGGCCGGCGCCGATCGGCGCCACGCCGCTGTATTGGATCTCGCCCTCGGCGAAGAGCGCGTATTCGGTGGTGCCGGCGCCGATGTCGATCAGCAGGCAGCCGAGCTCGCGCTCGTCCGGGGTGAGGACCGCCTCGGCCGTGGCGAGGGGCTCGAAAACCATCTCGACCACTTCGATGCCGGCGCGGTTGACGCAGGTGAGGAGCGTGCGCGAGCGGGTGATGTTGCCCGTCACCAGGTGGGTCATCACCTCCAGGCGCGAGCCCAGCATGCCCAGAGGCTCATCGATCCCTCCCTGCTCGTCCACGATGAACTCCTGGGGCACGGCATGGAGGATCTCCCGGTCCGATGGGAGGGCGGCGGACTTGGCCGCGTCGAGCACCCGCTGGATGTCCTGGCGGGTGATCTCGCGGTCTTTGCGCGCCACCGTGACCATGCCGCGCGAGTTGACGCTGCGGATGTCGGCGCCGGCGACGCCCACGTAGGCGCGCGAGATCTCGACGCCGGCCATGACTTCGGCCTCCTCGCTCGCCGCCTTGAGCGCCTCGACGGTCGCTTCGACGTTGACGATGTTGCCGCGCCGGGTTCCGCGGTTGGGAGCGAGCCCTTTGCCGACTACCTCGATGCCACCCTTGTCGTCGCGTTGGCCGATGAGCACCCCGACCTTGGAGGACCCGATGTCGATACCTACGTAGTAAGGTTCTGGTTTGGTCATGCCTGGACCCTCATCCGGTAATTTGCAAATCAGACTTTGAACCTTGGCCCCCGGCCGCCTCCGGAGCGGCCGGCTGCACGACGATCCGCCGGGAGAAGCGCAGGTCCACCGCCGCGATGGCCGGGTACCGGCGCTCGAGCTCGGGCAGCAGCTCTTCGAGACGGCGGATTTTGGGACCCACCTGCCCGCGACTGACGAGCAGGGGGAAACGGAGCGCTTCGGTGTGCAGGCGGAAATCCTGCTCGCCGAGCACCTCGATGCGCGTCAGGGCGGCCGCCCAGTCCGGACGGACCCTCCCCAGCTCCGCCGCCACCTCCAGCGCGCTGGCCACCCCTCCCGTCACCGGGTGCGAGAATCGCACTTCGAGCAAACCGGCCTGCCGCGCCTCGTCGGGCGAGCTCACCGGCACGATCGGCCGGCCGGCCGTGTCGGCGTAATACAGCCGCCCTTCGTTGAACAGGAACGCCACCGGGCGCCGTTCGGAGACCGCCACATGGAGAAGGCCCGGGAGCTCCTTGCGCAACTCGACCGTGTCGATCCACGGGTTGTCGCGGAGCCGGGCCGCGATCTCCTCCAGCGGCAGGCGCACCAGGTTCTTGCCTTCGAGCGGCGCCAGCGTGCCCGCCACCCAGTCGGCCGGAACCCGCTCCGTGCCTCCCTCGACCGCCACCTCGCGGAGCTGGAAGCGGGGCGAGGTGAGCACCCACGCGGCCAACCCTCCGGGCAGCGCCACCAGCAGCAGGGCGGCGGTCAGCGGACGCAGCAGCACCAGGAGCGGGTTGGGCCGGCGGCGGCGCGGCGGGGCCGAGCGGCGCCGGAAGTCGAGCACCCTCCCGCCGCTCGCGCCGCCCGCTCCCGGCAGCCTGGGGACGGACGCGGCGGGGCCGGGCCCGCGCAGGACGGGGCCGCTCACTGCGCCTCCTCCGCGGCCAGCTCCTGCGCCAGCCGGTTGATGTCGCCCGCTCCCATGGTCACGATGACGTCTCCCGGCTGCACGTTCTCGGCGAGGACCGCCGGGGCGTCCTTCCAGCTCGGGCAGTACAGGACGTTGCGGTGCCCGCTGCGCCGCGCCGCGTCGGCCACCAGCTCGCCCGTGACCCCCGGGATCGGCTGCTCGCGGGAAGGGTAGACGTCAGTCACCACGGCGAGGTCGGCGCCGAGGAGCGCGCTGCCGAAGGTGTCCGAGAAATCCCGGGTGCGCGAGAAGAGGTGCGGCTGGAAGACGGTCAGGACCCGTCCCAGGGGGAACGTCTGGTGCGCCGCCTGGAGGGTCGCCGCCACTTCCGTCGGATGATGCGCGTAGTCGTCCACCACCGCGGCGCCGCGCCAGGTCCCGACCTGCTCGAAGCGGCGGTGCACGCCGCCGAACCCCTGGATGGCGCGGCCGATCGTGTCGAAGTTGATGCGCAACGCCAAGCCGACGCCCACCGTAGCGAGCGCGTTCAGGACATTGTGCCGGCCGGGGATCGGCAGCTCGATGCGCCCCAGGTCGATACGGTCGAGCCGCCGGTCGCCGCGCAGCCGGACACCGAAGCGGCTGCCGCGTCCGTGCGGCTCCAGGTCCACGGCCGAGAGGTCGGCCTGCGGTGAGAAGCCGTAGGTGATGATCCGGCGGTCCGCCACCCGGGGCAGGATCTGCTGCACGTTGGGATCGTCCAGGCAGACGACGAGCCGGCCGAAGAACGGCACCCGGCTGGCGAATTCGACGAAGGCGTCCTGGATCGCCTGCAGGTTGACATAGGTGTCCAGGTGGTCGGTGTCGATGTTGGTGATCACCGCGATGACCGGCGTCAGGCGCAGGAAGCTTCTGTCGAACTCGTCGGCCTCGGCGACCAGATATTGGCTCTTGCCGAGGCGCGCGCCGGTGCCCAGGAGGCGCAGGCGCCCGCCGACGATCACCGTCGGATCGAGCTGCGCTTCAGTCAGGACGGTGCCCACCAGCGAGGTCGTCGTGGTCTTGCCGTGGGTGCCGGCCACGGCGATGCCGTAGCGCAGGCGCATCAGCTCGCCGAGCATCTCGGCGCGCCGGATGACCGTGATGCCGCGCCGCCGCGCCTCGCGCAGCTCCGGGTTGTCCTCGGCGACCGCCGAGGAGATGACCACCAGGTCGACGCCGTCCAGGTGGTCGGGCGAATGTCCCTCGTGGATCTCGACGCCGAGCTTCTCCAGGCGCTCGGTGGCGGCGCCGCGCGCCCGGTCGCAGCCGCTCACCGTCAGGTCCGTCTGTGAGTCGACGAGGATCTCGGCGATGCCGCTCATGCCGGCGCCGCCGACGCCGATGAAGTGGATCCGCGACAGGTCGGTGAACTGATTGAACATCAGCGGATCCCTCCGAGCTCTTCGAGATGGTCGGCGATCGCGGCAACCGCCCGCGGGTTGGCGAGCCCGCGGGCCGCCCGGCCCATCTGAGCGAGGAGCGGCAGGTCTTCCAATAGTGCGAGCAGGCGCTCGGCCAGACGCTCGGGGGTCAGCTCGGCCGACGGGATCATCTCGGCCGCTCCGGCGTCGGCCAAGGCGCGCGCGTTCTCCACCTGGTGCCCCTGCGCGATGGACAGCGGGACGAGGAGGGAGGCGCGCCCGGCGGCGCAGATCTCCGCCAGGGTGATGGCGCCGGCCCGCGAGACGAGCAGGTGGCTACGCGCCATGGCGCCGGCCACGTCGTCGAGGAAGGGGATCACCTCGACGCGGTCTGCCGGGAAGCCCGCATCGATCCAGGCCTGCCGGGCGCTCTCCAGGTTGCGCGCGCCAGCCTGGTGGAGGATGCGCAGGCCGGGCAGCCGCTCGGCGAGCCGCCGCGCGGCTTCAGGCATCGCCTGGTTGATCTGCTGCGCCCCCTGGCTGCCGCCGAGCACGAGGAGGCGGAGCGGGTCGGCGGGAGGCAGCTCCGCGGAGACATCGAAGAAGGCGGCGCGCACCGGCACGCCGGTGACCCAGGTCGGGCACTTGAGGTCCGCCTCGGCCTCGCGCCACCCCAGCACGGCGCCGTTCGCCCAGCCCGACAGCCAGCGGTTGGCCACGCCGGCGCGGGCATTGGGCTCGAGGAGGAGGATCGGCCGGCCGGCCAAGCGGGCGCCGGCCACGGCGGGCGCCGAGGCGTAGCCGCCGGTGCCGAGCACCACGTCGACGCCGGTCCGCCGCAGCAACCTGGCCGCGGCGAAGGCGGAGCGACCCAGAGTGGTCAGGGACTGCACCTTGGCGAGCGGACCCTTGCCGACCAGCGGACGCGCCGGCAGGGCATGAAACGGCACGCCGTGCTGAGGCACGATCTGCGCCTCCAGTCCCATCTCCGAGCCCGCGAAGCTCACGCGCCACCCCCGGGCCACGAGCTCCTCGCCCACGGCGAGCGCCGGGAAGATGTGCCCCCCGGTGCCGCCGCCGGCAAGCAGGACGTGCAGGGCTGGGTTTGCGGTCTGGGCCATTGCATCGATCCGTCCCGGTCGATTCCGATCCATCTCATCATCCGTGCTGCGACACGTTGAGCAGCACGCCGCAGGCACACAGGGTGACCACGAGCGACGAGCCGCCGTAAGAGATAAAGGGCAGGGGAATCCCCTTCGTGGGGAGCAACGCGATGGTGACGCTGACGTTGATCAGCGCCTGGATCACCAGCACCCCGGTGAACCCCCAGCCGAGATAGCGGCCGAGCAGGTCCGGCGCTTTGAGGCCGGCCCGCACGCCGCGCCAGGCGAGGACGCCGAAAGCGGCCACCACCGCCAGCGCGCCCAGCATGCCGAGCTCCTCGGCCACGATCGAAAAGATGAAGTCCGACTCCGGGTGCGGCAGGAAGAAGAGCTTCTGCATGCTCTTGCCCGCCCCGAGCCCGAACACGCCGCCGGAGCCGACCGCGATCAGCGACTGCAGCGCCTGGAAGCCGCTGCCCAGCGGGTCCTTCTCCGGATCGATGAACGCGAACAGCCGTTCGCGGCGGTAGGGCTCCATCCAGACCAGCGCCGCGATGAGCGGCGGCACCAGGGCGAAGGCGCACGCCAGGTACTTCCAGGAGAGCCCGGCCAGGAACGCCAGCAGGAACGCCGTGGTCCCCAGCAGCACGGCCGTGCCCATGTCCGGCTGGAGCAGGATCAGTCCGGCGAGGAGCGCCGTGAACAGGGCCGCCGGCAGCAGGAACGCGGGGCTGTTGACCTGCTCCTCGCGCTTCTCGATCAGATAAGCGAGGAACGGGACGAGCGCGAGCTTGGCCAGCTCGGACGGCTGGACCGACACGCCGGCGACGAAGAGCCAGCGGCGCGTGGCGTTGAGCTCCGGCGCGAAGAACACAGCGACCAGGAGCGCCAGCTCCAGCCCCATCAGCGTGTACACGACCGCCGGCCGGCGCAGATGCCGGTAATCCAGCGACATCAGGCCGATCATCAGGACCAGCCCGAGGCCGGCCGCGACCGCCTGCTTGATCAGGAACGTGTTCCAGATACCGCTGCCGTGGGCCAGAGCCGCGCTCGCCGAGTACACCATCACCAGTCCGAACGAGAGCAGGAGGACCACGGTGGTGAAGAGCACCTTGTCAACCGCGAGCTTCTTCGCCATCTGGCCCTCCTGCGAGAAGCTCGCGGACGATCGACTGGAACGTCTCGCCCCGGTGGACGAAGTTGCGGAACTGGTCGAAGCTGGCGCAGGCGGGCGAGAGGACCACCGCCTCACCCGGCCGCGCCTCTGCCGCGGCGGAGCGCACCGCCCGGTCCAGGGTCTCCGACCGCTCGAACGGAACGGCGCCGGCCAGCGCCGCCTCGAATTCTCCGGCGGACTCGCCGATCAGGTAGACGCGGCGCGCCTTCTGGCGCACCAGCGGCGCCAGCAGCGTCAGATCGGCTCCCTTGTTGCGCCCGCCGAGGATCAGGTGGACGGTGCCGTCGGCGAACCCCTCCAGCGATTTGAGGACGGCGCCCGGGTTGGTCCCCTTGGAGTCGTCGTAGAAGACCACGCCGCCGCGCTCGCCGGCCCGCTGCATCCGGTGCGGCAGCCCCTGGAAGCCGCGGAGGCCGTTGCGGATCTCCTCCGGCTCGGCGCCGATGGCGCGGGCGAGGAGAGCGGCGGCCATGGCGTTCTCCAGGTTCTGCACGCCGGCCAGCGGCACGTCGCCGGCCTCGAAGAGCACCCGGTCGGCCTCTCCCGGTACGACCTCCAGGACGCGGCCGTCCGGAGCCGCCCAGCAGCCGTCGCGCACCGGGCCGCGGCGCGAGAACCAGCGCTTGCGCGCCAGGGTCTCGGCGTCGTCCGCCTCCGGGTCGTCGGCGTTGAGCACGGCGACCCCCTCCGAGTCCATGTCGCGGAAGAGGCGTTTCTTGGCGGCTACGTAGGCGGCCATGGTGCCGTAGCGGTCCAGGTGGTCCTCCGAGATGTTGAGGAGGGCCGCGGCGCGCGGCTTGAAGGTGACGATCCCCTCGATCTGGAAGCTCGACAGCTCGACGATGAACACCCGTCCCGGAGTGCCGTCGACCAGCCCGATGAGCGGCACGCCGATGTTGCCGCAGACCTCGACCGGAATGCCGGCGGCGCGGACCATGGCGCCGGTCAGGGCCGTGGTCGTGCTCTTCCCGTTGCTGCCGGTGATCGCCACGATCGGCCCCTGGAGGAGAGGAGCGGCCAGCTCGACCTCGGCGATGACCGGCACGCCCCGGCGTCGCGCGTCGTCGAGGAGCGGGCGGTCCATCGGCACGCCGGGGGAGACCACGACGGCGTCGATCCGTCCCGCCGGGAGGGCCTCCGGCTCGGCGCCGGCGAGCACCTCCAGCTTCGATTTCGCGGTCGGCTCCAGACCCGAGAGGTCGAGCCGGTCCTCCGGCCGCGCGTCCACGGCGACGACCGAGACGTCCCGCGCCAGCAGGAGCTTCGCCGCCGCGCGGCCGGACAACCCCAGCCCGTACACCAGAACCCGCTCGAAGCGGCCGCTGCCCCAGGGTGCTCTCATCGCAGCTTCAAGGTCGAAAGGGAAAGGAGCGCGAACAGGATGGACAGGATCCAGAAGCGCACGATGACCTTCGGCTCCGCCCAGCCGGAGAGCTCGAAGTGGTGGTGGAGCGGGGCCATGCGGAACACCCGCTTCTTCCGCAGCTTGAACGAGGTCACCTGGATGATGACCGACAGCGCCTCCAGCACGAACAGTCCGCCGACCAGGACGAGGAGGATCTCCTGCTTGGCGAGCACGGCCACGCCGCCGATCGCCGCGCCGAGAGACAGCGAGCCCACGTCCCCCATGAACACCTCGGCCGGGTGCGAGTTGTACCAGAGGAAGCCCAGGCCGGCGCCGACCAGGGCGCCGCAGAAGACCGCCACCTCGCCGACGCCCGGCACGTAGGAGGTCTGCAGATAGTTGGCGATGACCCGGTTGCCGGCCACGTAGGTGAAGACGGCGTAGGTCGCGGCGGCGACGGTGGTGGCGCCGATCGCCAAGCCGTCGAGGCCGTCGGTCAGATTGACGGCATTCGTGACGCCCACCAGGACCAGGATCACGAACGGGATGTAGAGATACCCCAGGTTGAGCACGAGCTGCTTCAGGAACGGGAACGTCAGCGACGTGTTGAACCCATACCCGGACGGCAGGAAGAGGAGCGCCAGGCCGAGCCCCGAGCCGACGATGATCTGGCCCAGCATCTTCTGCCCGGCGGTGAGCCCCAGGTTGCGGCCGCGTCGCACCTTCAAGTAGTCATCCAGGAAGCCGACGATCCCATAGCCGGTGGTGACCGCGATGACCAGCCAGACGTAGACGTTGCGCAGGTCGGCCCAGAGGAGCGTCGGCACCAGGATGGAGAACAGGATGAGCAGTCCGCCCATGGTCGGAGTTCCGGCCTTGATCTGGTGCGCCTGCGGCCCGAGCTCGCGGATGTTCTGCCCCACGGAGAGCCGGCGCAGGGTGCGGATGAACCAGGGCCCCAGCAGCCACGAGAGGAGAAGCGCCGTCACGATCGCTCCCGCCGCCCGGAACGTGATGTAGCGGAAGACGTTGAACAGCGCGATCTCGTCGCGGAGCGGATAGAGCAGGTGGAACAGCATCAGCCGCGCCCCTCCCCAGCCAGAAGTCGATGGACCACCGTGTCGAGCTTTACGCCGCGTGACCCTTTGACCAGCACGACGTCACCTGCGCGGACCTCCTCCGCCGCCCAGTCCGCGGCCGCCGCGGCATCGGGCCGCCAGTCGGCTGCCAGCTCGCGCGCCAGCTCGCCGACGCCCAGGACGGGCGCGAAGCCGAGCTCCGCCGCCCGTTCTCCCGCCTCGCGGTGGAACCGAGGTCCCTCGGGGCCGAGCTCCAGCATGTCCCCGATCACCGCCACCCAGCGTGTGCCGGCGAGCTGCCTGGCCCCTTCCAGCGCTTTGCCCAGCGCATCGGGGTTCGAGTTGTAGGAGTCATCGACCAGCGTGAAGGTGCCGCGCGGCCCGGCGACCCGGTGCACGATGCCGCGGTGGTCGGCCGGGCGGACTTCCCGCACGGCCTCGGCGATCTCGTCGAGCGTCAGGCCGAGGGCCCAGGCGCAGGCAGCGGCGGCGAGGCAGTTCTCCACGTTGTAGAGGCCGTGGAGGGGGAGCCGCACCTCGCGGCTCAATCGATCTGATAGGGGGCCTGCCTCCAGAAGGAAGCGGCTGCCGATCCCCTCCGGCTCCGCCGTCAAGTCCCGCGCTCGCACCTCGGCCTGTTCGGACTGGATGCCGTACCAGACCATCCGGCCACGCCATTCCGGACGCTCGGCATGGCGGCGGACGATCCGCGTCACCTCGGGGTCGTCGGCATTGGCCGCGATGATCCCGTCCTCCGCCAGGCCGGCCAGCAGCTCGGATTTGGCCTCGGCGATCGCCTGCACGGTGCCGAAGAACTCCAGGTGGACCGGCCGCACCACGGTGAAGACCGCGGCGTCCGGCCGGCCCAGCAGGCTGAGCTGGCGGAGCTCGCCCGGCGTCGACATGCCCATCTCGGCGACCATCCACTCGGTGCCGTCCGGCACGTTGAGCAGCGACATGGGGAAGCCGTACAGGTTGTTCAGATTCCCCGGCGTCCAGGCAACCTGGAATCGGGCGCCCAGCAGGGTGGCCAGCAGCTCCTTGGTCGTGGTCTTGCCGGCCGAGCCGGTAATCCCGACGAGCCGCTGCGGCACGCCGTGGTCGCGCGCGGTCCGCGCCAGATCGTGCAGAGCCTGGAAGGTGTCCTCCACCTCGATGATGGCTCCCGAGGGGCTCGCGGAGCGCTCGTGCCCACGCTGGACCACGGCCGCCGCCGCGCCGCGCGCCAGGGCGTCGCCGACGAAGCGGTGGCCGTCGGTCTGCTCGCCGGTGAAGGCGAAGAACACCTCGCCCCCGCTCACCTTGCGGGAGTCGATGGCGGCGCCGGAGCAGACGGCCCGCGGATCGGCTTCCGGATGACCCGGCACGATCCGGCCGTTCACCGCCTGGGTGACCTCAGCGACGGACAGTCGAGCCAAAACGCTCCTCCAAAGCTTTCTCGATCTCGTCGAAATCGGAGAACGGGATCTTCCGGTCTCCGAGGATCTGCTCCCGCTCGTGACCCTTGCCGGCGATGAGGACCGCCCAGCCGGGCCCGGCCGCGGCGATCGCCTGGCGGATCGCCGCGCGGCGGTCCGGGACGATCCGGTAGGCGCGGTTGCCGCTCTCCCGGAGCCCCTCTTCGACCGCGGCGAGGATCGCCAGCGGGTCCTCGCCGCGCGGGTTATCTGAAGTCGCGATGGGCAGGTCCGCGAGCTCGCCGGACACCCGGCCCATGAGCGGCCGCTTGCCCCTGTCGCGCTCGCCGCCGCAGCCGAAGACGACCGCCACCTTGTCGATCCCCTCCATCTCGCGCGCCGAGCGTAAGGCGGCGTCCAGCGCCGCGTCGGTGTGCGCGTAGTCCACGAACACCGGGAACGGCTGCCCGCGGTCGACCGGCTCCATCCGCCCCGGGACGGGACCCTGCGCGGCGAACGCCTGCTCGACGGCGGCGGGCGGGAGGCCGAGCACCTCGGCGCCGGCGGCGGCGGCCAGCAGGTTCGACAGGTTGTAGCGCCCGAGGAGGTGCGTGGCGAGCCGGATCTCCCCGCGGGGCGTTCGGATCGTGCCGCGGATGCCGGTGGCGGAGAGCGTCACGTCCCGGGCCTCGACGTCTCCTCCGGCCCCGAACGTCAACGCCTCCGGCAACTCGGCGGCGAGGCGCCGGCCCCACGGATCGTCCAGATTCACCGCGGCGCGGGCGCCAGGCTTCAGCAGCCTGAAGATCCGGCGCTTGGCCGCGAAGTAGCTCTCCATGTCCGGGTGGTAGTCCAGATGGTCGCGGCTCAGGTTGGTGAAGACCGCCGCATCGAGCTCCAGCCCGGCGACCCGGCCCATATCCAGGGCGTGCGAGGAGACCTCCATGGCCACGGCCCGTGCGCCCGCCTCCCGCATGCGCCGCAGCGTGCGGAACAGGTCGGAGGCTTCGGGCGTGGTGTGGCCGCCCGGGAACGCCCGGCCGCCGAAGCGGTAGCCCAGGGTGCCGATGAAGCCGGCCGGCTGACCGGAGGCGCCCAGCGCCGCGGTGAGCAGGGTCGCCACGGTCGACTTGCCGTTCGTGCCGGTGACGCCGGCGAGCACCAGCTCGCGGTCCGGATGACCGTAGGCGCGGGCGGCCAGAGGGCCGAGGAGAGCGCGCGGCTCGTCCGTCACGGCCCAGGGGATCTCGCCCGCCGGCTCGGAGGGCGCGGGACCGGCCACCGCGACAGCCCCCTTAGTGACCGCATCCCGCACGAAGGTCCGCCCATCGAACCGCTGGCCGACCAGCGCCACGAACAGGTCGCCCGGCTCCACGGTCCGCGAGTCGTGCGCTACGCCGCGGACGTCGGGATCTCCCGTGCCGAGGATCTCTAAATCCATCCCGTGGAGCAGCTCAGAAAGACGCATGAGAGCGACCTCCCCGGGTTGTCGAAGAGTGTTCGCTCTCGGTTTCCTGAACCGGCTGGACGACCGGCTCCGGAGGATCTTCCGTATCCGGGAAGGTGTCGACGGGAGCTGGAGGCACCGGAGCGGGAGCGGCGGGAGCGCTCGCCAGCACCATCTGGCCCGGCCAGGAGACGAGCGGCTCGCGCTCCGGGCGGACCCCCAGATAGAGCAGGAGCTGCCGCGCCACGGCACCGAAGACCGGCGCCGCCACCTGGCCGCCGTGGTAGGCGAAGCCTTGCGGCTCGGCGACGGCCACCACGCCGACGATCCGCGGCCGGTCGACCGGCGCGAAGCCTACGAAGCTCGGCAGGTAGCCGCTCCGCGAGTAACCGCCGGCCACCGGGATCTGCGCCGTGCCGGTCTTGCCGCCGATGTGGTACCCGGCGACGGCGGCGCTGCGGCCGGTGCCGCCGGTCACGACTCCTTCCAGCATGGCCTTGAGCGTGCGGGCCGTCTCGGGCCGGATCGGGTGGCCGACGACCGGCGGCTTGGCGTAGCGCGGCTGGATCCGGTCCCGCTGGCCGTCCCGGCCGGTCGCCGCGACCATGTAGGGCTTGAGGAGCGTCCCTTCATTGGCGATGGCGGCCACCGCGACGGCGAGCTGCAGCGGCGTCACCGAGATCCCCTGGCCGAACGAGACGTAGGCCTTGTCGAGCGCCCTCCACTTGCGCAGCGGGTGGACGATTCCCGAGGCCTCTCCCGGCAGGTCGATCCCGGTCGGGCGGCCGAAACCGAACCCGGTGATCGTCCGGTACATCCCTTCATCGCCCACCAGCAGGGCGGCCTTGATGACCCCGACGTTGCTCGACTTCGCCAGGACCTCGGCGAAGGTGAGCCGCCCGAACGGCTTGTGATCGCGGATCAGCTTGTTGAGGAGGACGATCCCGCCCATCTCGCAGTCGAACACGTCATCCGGCCGCACCTTGCCCGACTCCACGGCTGCGGCCGCGGTGACGACCTTGAAGGTCGAGCCGGGCTCGTAGACGTCCATGGTCACCCGGTTGCGCCAGCGGCTCGACGGGAAGTCGCCGAAGTGGTTGGGATCGAACGACGGGTAGGTGGCCATGGCCAGAACGGCGCCCGTCGTCGGGTCGAGGAAGATCGCGCTGCCGCGCGATGCGCCGCGCTCCTCGACCGCCTTGGCCAGCTCGCGCTCGACGATGTGCTGGATCGCCGCATCCAAAGTCAGATGGAGGTCCTGTCCCGGCTCCGCCTCGGCGAACGAGAGATCGGGAGAGAGGACCGTGCCGCGTCGCGCATCGCGCAGCACAGTGCGCACGCCCGGCTTGCCGGCCACCTGCTTGTCGTAGAGCAGCTCGAGCCCGGCGAGCCCGTGGTTGTCGGTGCCCACGTAGCCGAGCACCTGGGCAGCCAGCTCGCGCATCGGGTAGTAGCGCTTGCTCTCCGGCAGGAAGAACAGGCCTGGCAGATCGAGGGCGCGCAGGGCCGCGGCCACCGGAGGATCGAGCTTGCGCGCCACCCAGACGAACTCGCGGTCCTGGGCGAGCTGGCGGGCGAGCTTGCGCGCGTCCATCTCCGGCACGATCGCGGCGATCTTCCGGGCCGTCTCCTCCGGGTCCTCGATCTGCGGCGGCACGGCGAAGGCCGAGTCGACCTGGACGGAGACGGCGAGCTCGCGTCCCTGCGCGTCGTAGATCGTGCCGCGCGGCGGATCGAGCACCACGACCCGCTGCTGCTGCCGCTCGGCCTTGGCCGCGTAATGCTCATAGCGGGCCACCTGGAGCTGGTAGAGGCGGCCGGCGATCGCCGCCACCCAGAGGCTCCCGCACGCCACCACGATGCGCAGCCGGGGGCTCATGGGATCTCCTCCCAGAAAACCACTTGCTCCAGCGCGGGCTGTTGCATGCCGAGCTCGTGGAGCGCCCGCTGCTCGATCTGCGACGGTCCGGCGAGGTAGGACGCCTCCAGGCGGAGCTGCCGCTCCTTCTGGGTCAGCTCGCCCAAGCGCTTCTCCAGCGTGTCGATCTCGTATCCGGTGCGCCGCACTTCCAGGTGAATCCAGGTATAGGCGAGGAGCCCCCCTCCGAGGCAGAGGACGACCAGCAGGACCAGGGCCAGCTCGCGCTGGCGCCGCCGGTCCCGTTCGCGGACCAGGTAGGTGTTGACCACCGGTCGCCGGAAGGCGTATGCGCTCCTCAAAGCCCCCTCAAATCCTGCGTGCCGCTCGCAGCTTCGCGGAGCGCGAGCGCGGGTTGAAAGCGATCTCCTCTTCGGACGGACGCACCGGCTTGCGGGTCAGCGCCTCGATGAGCTGGGTCTCCGACCGCGTGCGGCCGGTGACCTGGTCCACCTCGCCCTGCGCCATCGCGCGCATCCGGTTCTTGACGATGCGGTCCTCCAGGCTGTGGTAGGAGATGATCACCAGCCGCCCGTCCGGCTCCAGCAGCCGGACGGTCTGATCGATCAGCGCTTCGAGCCCGGCCAGCTCCTGGTTCACCTCGATGCGCAGGGCCTGGAAGACGCGGGTCGCCGGGTCGATCTTCTCCTGGTGGGACGCCCAGCCCTTGATCCGGTCGATCAGGGTCTTGAGCTGGCCGGTGGTCGTGATCGGGGTCTCGGCGCGGGCGCGGGCGATCGCCCGGGCGATCCGCCGCGCGTGCCGCTCTTCCCCGTACTCCCTGAAGATCCTCTCCAACTCTTCCTCCGAGCTCTGGTTGACCAGATCCGCCGCCGTCAGATCGGCGATCCCCATCCGCATGTCGAGCGGCCCGTCGCGCCGGAAGCTGAACCCCCGCTCCGGCAGGTCGAGCTGCAGCGAAGAGACACCGAGATCCGCCAGGACTCCCGCCACCCGGTCGATGCCCAGACCGGCGAGCACCGCCTCCAACTGATCGAACGTCGCGTGCTCCAGCCGTACACGGTCGCCGCCGTCTTCAAACACCGCGAGGCGCCGGGCCGCCAGCTCCAGCGCCTGGGGGTCGCGGTCGAGCCCGAGGAGCCGCGCCTCCGGCGCCCGCCGCAGCAGGGCCTCGGCGTGTCCGCCCAGGCCGAGCGTGGCATCGACGAAGAGACCGCCCGGCCGGCGCTCCGGCGCCAGGAAGCCGAGAGTCTCCTCGAGCAGAACGGGCACATGCTGCGCGTCCACCAGCGCAAACCTCCGCGGGCTCGCGTCCGCTCAGATTCCGTACTGGGTGAGAGCACGGAAGTCCTCGTCCGTCAGGGGTTCCTCCTCCAGCAGCCGGAGGAACCGCTCGTGGTTCCAGACAACCAGGTGGTCGAGCTGCCCCGAGACCACCACATCCCCGTTCATCCCGGCGCTCTCGCGCAGCAATTGGGGGATGAGAATCCGGCCCTGCACGTCGAGGCGCACCTGCTGCCCGTAGTAGTTCACCCGCGCCAGGAAGCGCGCCTTCGCGCGGTCGGTCGAGGGGACGCCCTGCAGGCGCTCCTCGATCTCTTCCCAGACCGGCAGCGGGTAGAGCATCACAGAGTCGCCTTTCAGCGAGGTGACGAACAAATCCAGCCCGTGGCGCTCCTCGATGTCCCGACGGAAATCGGTCGGGATCTTGAGGCGCCCTTTGTCGTCGATCTTGGCTGGAGAGCTTCCGCGAAACATAGGTCCCGCCTACAACTGTCTGACGGACGATCTTAGCTGGTCACTCCACTTTTGTCCATTTTTTTCCATTGAACCCCACATTCCGCCCACCGCGGACCACCTTGCTTCTCGAAGAATGGCAAAAATAGAGCGGAAGATCAGGGCAAGACAGAGGAAGGAGGGGAAAGCAGCAGGCGGCAGGCTCCTGGGAGGCCTGCCGCGTCAAAGATTTCGGGAGTGGAGCGAAGTGGAGCGGAGGAGCTAGCGAGCCGGTGGCGGCGGAGCGGGCGCCTGCGCCGGCGGCGGGGTGACCGGCGACGGATCATTGGTCACCGGCTTGGGCTCGGGGAGCGCTCCCGGCGCGCCTTGCGTGGAGTCCGCGGGGGCGGTGCGGCCGGTCGTGTCCACCGCGGGCTGGCTCTGAACCTGCGCGGGCTCCAGATCGAGCCGGTCGGCCACGGGACGGCTGAGCAGCGCCCGGAAGCCGGCGGCCTCCTGCGGGGGAGAGGCCACGATGAGCGACTTCTTCTCCAAGTCGCCCATATACTTGGTGAACTGTTCGGTGTACACGCGCTCCTGCTCGCGCTCCTGGATCTGCTGGGCGACCTCGGAGAAGGCGGGGAGGCGCGACTCGCGGCGTTCCACCACCTGCAGAATGTGGAGCCCGCCGCGCCCGGAGACCGGCTCGGTGGTGGCGCCGGGAGCCAGCTTCCACGCCGCGGCTTCGAGAGCGGCGTCCAAGTCGCCGGACGTCACCCAGCCGAGATCGATCACGTTGCTGGTGATCCCCTTGGGCTGGAGCTCGGCGACCGCATCGGCGAGCGACTTGCCTCCGGCGACGGCCTGACGGATGCCGGCGGCGGCGCTGGCGCGCTCCTCGGGGGTCGGGAGACCGCCCTCTTCGAGCACCACCACCTCGCGCAGATGGAGCTGCTCGGGCTGGCGGAACTGCTCGATGTTCTTGCGGTAGTACCGGCGCAGGTCTTCCTCTTCGAGCTTGATCTGCGACCGGACCTCGCGATCCATGAGGTCGCGGATCCGCAGTTGCTTCTCCAGCGAGCTGCGGAGCTGCGCTTCGGTCATGCCCGACTGGGCCAGGGCCGTGCGGAAGTCCTCGTCGGTCTTGATCCCGTAATTCGCTTTCATGTTCTCGATCGTCGACTCGATCTGCGTGCGCGGGACCTCGACGCCGACCTGCTGGGCGCGCGACTCGAGGAGGAGCTCCTGATAAAGGTCGCGGAACACGAGCGCCGGCACCTGCTCGAGCATCCGGGTCCTCTCCTCCGGGTCCATGTTCTGGCGCCGCGAGATGTCGCGGGTCAGCTCTTCGCGGCGCAGCTCGTAGTCGCGCAGCGTGGCGATCTGATCGTTCACCCGCAGGATGATCCGGTTGACCACCTCCGCGTGCGACACGGCCGGGGCGAGAAGAAGAAGGGCGAGGGGAAGATGGAGAAGTCTACGCATGACCTTTGTAAGAACCTCGGTACTCGAAGGGAAGATTCCGGCCGTACACGTCGACATTGTAACGGCGGCGCGCCTCCCCCACCAGCCCGGTGAGGGCGCGGTCGGCCCGCTCCTGCCGGAGCCGCTCGGCAATCTCGTCGCGCGCCTCCTCCAGCGGCACGACCTCGGCCGGCGAGCGCGCCACGACTTGAAAAATGTGGAACCCGTACTCCGCGGGCACCAGCCGGCTCACCTCGCCGGGCTCCAACGAGAAGATGACCTCCGCGAAAGCCGGCGGGAGATCCTGGCGGGAGAGCTCTCCCTGGAAGCCGCCGGAGGCCGCGCCGGGATCCTGCGAGAGCTGGCGCGCCAGCTGGGCGAAGTCGGCGCCGCCGGCCAGCTCGCGGAGGGCCCGCTCGGCCGTGGCGCGGTCCTGGGTCAGGATCTGCCGCAACCGGACCCGCTCCGGCCGCGCGAACTCCCCGCGGTGCGCCTGGTAGTAGGCCGCGATCTCCTGCGGCGACGGATCTTTCTTCAGCTCGGCCGCGAGCAGCGCGTCGATCGCCCGCCGGCGCGCGGCGGCCGAGGCGCCGTCGCGCGCCAGCCCGCGGTCGGAAGCGAGGCGCGCCAGCAGCTCCTCGTCGAGGAACTGGTCGAAGAGCTGCGACAGGACGTCGCCCGCCAGGACGGTCTCGCCGTCGCCAGCGGTCCGCTTTACATAGTCCTCGAAGCGGCCGTACCGGATCTCCTCCGGACCGATGCGCGCCACCAGGTCCGGCGCCGGCGGCGGCGTCTGCCGGCAGGCGGACCACGACATCAGAAGCCACGGCATCAGAAAAAAGCTTGCCAGGAGCGGACGGAGGGATCGCGCGGCTCTCATGAAGCCAGGGACTCCAACGTCCGCCGCGCCAGGGTGAGCATCTGCCGGCCGTCGCCGGCCGTCAGGGTGAGGACGCCCGTGGGGCTGAAGCTCGCGCCCGGCTGGCTGGAGACCATCTCGATGAGCCGCGTCACGTCGATCCGCGCGTCCCGCCGCAGCCGCAGGGTCAGCTCCTTCCCCTTGGCGGAGATCGACTGGACGCGGAGCGACTCGGCCGTCCGCTTGAGCGCCGCCACCTCGATGAGCGTCTCGACGGCCGGCGGCGGCGGACCGAAGCGGTCGGTCAGCTCCGCCACGATCTCGCTCTCCGACAGATCAGCGGCGGCGATCTTCCTGTAGATCTCCATGCGAAGGTTCGAATCCTCCACGTACTCCTGCGGGATCGACATCGGCACCGGGAGGTCGATGTTGACCGAGGGCGCCTCCTCGACCGTTTCGCCGCGCAGCTCGCGCACGGTCTCTTCGAGGAGCTTCAGATAGGTCTCGATCCCCACCGCGTTGATGTGCCCGCTCTGCTCGCCGCCCAAGAGGTTGCCGGCGCCGCGGATCTCCAGGTCGCGGGCGGCGATGCGGAAGCCCGCGCCGAGGTCGGTGAACTCGCGGATCGCGGCCAGGCGCTTGCGCGCCGCCTCGGAGAGGATGCGGTCTCCCGGCACCAGCAGATAGCAGTAGGCGAGCTGGTTGCTGCGCCCCACCCGGCCGCGGAGCTGGTAGAGCTGCGCCAGGCCGAAGCGGTCGGCGCGGTGCACGATCATCGTATTGACGTTGGGGATGTCGATCCCGTTCTCGATGATCGTGGTGGCGAGCAGGACGTCGAAGTCGCCGCGCGTGAAGGCGTGCATGCGGCGGGAGAGCTCCGCCTCGTCGAGCTGCCCGTGCCCCACCGTCACCCGCAGATCCGGGATCAGCTCGCGCAAGAAGGTGAGCACCTTCTCGATCGACTCGACGCGGTTGTAGACGTAATAAACCTGGCCGCCGCGCTCCAGCTCGTTCTCGATCGCTTCGCGGATCAGCCGCGGATCGAACGGCACGATCGCCGTCTCCACGGCCATGCGGTCTTTGGGCGGCGTCTCGATGACCGACAGGTCGCGCACCTCCGCCAGCGAGAGCTGCAGGGTGCGCGGCACCGGCGTGGCCGACATGGCGAGCACGTGCACGTCCTTCTTGAGCTGCTTCAGGCGCTCCTTCTGGGCCACGCCGAACCGCTGCTCCTCGTCGATGATGACAAGACCCAGCTTGGAGAGCTGGATGTCCTTCGAGAGCACGCGGTGGGTGCCGATCAGGATGTCGACCTTGCCTTCGGCGAGACGCTTGCGCAGATCCTTCACCTCTTGAGGTGCGCGAAAGCGGGAGATCATTTCGACCGTCACCGGGAAACCCGCGAAGCGCTTCTGGAACGTCTCGGCATGCTGGTCGGCCAGAATGGTGGTGGGCGCCAGCACCGCGACCTGATAGCCCGCGTCGACCACCTTGAAGGCGGCGCGCATCGCCACCTCGGTCTTGCCGTAGCCGACGTCGCCGCAGAGCAGCCGGTCCATCGGGCGCTCGCGCTGCAGGTCCTCTTTGATGACGGCGATCGTCTCGAGCTGGTCGGGCGTCTCCTCATAAGGAAAGGCCGCCTCGAACTGATGGAGGAGGTCAGTGTCCGGCGGCATCACCGGGGCATGGGCGATCTGGCGCTCGGCATAGAGCTTGAGGAGCTCGGCCGCCATGTCGCGCATGCTGCTCTTGACCCGGCTTTTGGTGCGGTTCCACGAGGTGCCGCCGAGCTGGTCGAGGCGGGGGGCTATCCCCTCGATGCCGCTGAACTTCTGCACCTGGTCGAGCCGGCTCAACGGGAGCAGGAGGCGCTTGCCGCTCGCGTAGGCGATCTCCATGACCTCGGTCGCGCCGGTGCTGGCGGCGGCGCCCGGGGAGGCGTCGCGCAGCACCGGCGGCAGCGCGCTCATGCCGTCGCCGTCGCCCCCGACGGAGCGCAGGGCCACGAACTGACCGACGCCGTGGTCGGAGTGCACCACGTAGTCGCCCACCTTGAGGTCGCGCAGGCCGGAGAGGAACGGCCCGAAGCGCGAGCGCGTCACCCGGCGCTGTTGCAGGCGGGCCTGCGGCAGGAGCTGCTGCTCGCCATAGACCGCGACCCCTGCCGCGGGCAGCCGAAAGCCGCGCGCGAGCTCGCCCGAGACCAGCTCGACGCCGCCGCGCCCGAGCGGGATCTCACGCCCTTCGAGCAGCTCCTCGATCTTGCGCCGGTGAGACGGCGAGACGACCACCAGGCAGCGGTCGCCGCGGGCGCGGGACGTGGCCACTTCCTGGGGGAAGCGCGGGAGCTGCCCCTGGAAGAGATCGGTCAGGGTGGCGTGGAAGTCGACCGCCTCCCCCTCCTGCCCGCCGGCGAGCACCAGCTCGCGCAGGCGCACGGCCGCGCCGTCCAGGACGTCGCGCACCCGGTCCGCGGGCTGCTCCAGCTCCTCGGGCGGCGGGGCGAGCCGGCCGTGCTCGCGGCGCGCCGCGAAATCCGCGGCCAGCCGCTCGACGTGGTGGTCCACCTCGGTGGCCAGAGCCGGCGGATCGACCGCCAGGATGAGAGGGGAAGGGAGGACTTCGGTCAGGTCGACGGTCCGGGCCGCCAGGAGCGGCAGGTAGTTCTCCCAGCCGGGGAAGGCGCCGCGCTGGCGCAGCGACTCCAGCAGCTCGGCCCCCTCGGGAGCGAGCTCCGGCCCCTCGTGCGCGGCGAGCAGGACGGCCAGCTCGCTCGCCTCCTCCTGCCCGCCGGGAAACAGATAGAGCGGCAGCAGGCGCACGGACGGCAGCGTGTCTTCCGAGCGCTGCGAGTGCGGATCGAACCAGCGGATCGACTCCACGGTGTCGCCGAAGAAATCGAGCCGCACCGGCGCATCCTCGCCCGGCGGGAAGAGGTCGAGGATGCCGCCGCGCACCGCGAAGTCGCCCACCTCGTAGACCAGGTCGGTACGGCGGAAGCCGTGGCGGATCAGGTGCGCCGCGAGCTCCTCCATGGGATGGTCCTCGCCGGGGCGGATCTCGCGCACGGAGACGGAGAAATCCGCGGCCCGCGGCAGGCGGCGGAAGAGAGCCCGCGGTGTCGTCACCACGGTCGAGGCGGTGCCGCAGCAGGCGCGGTCGAGGGCCACCGACTCCTGCGCCCGCACCAGCAGAGAGACCTCGGTCTCCTGATACGGCGTGAGCGAGGGAGCCGGGAAGTAGACCACCCCGTCCTCGCGGCCGAAGAGGCGGGCGGCCTCGATCCAGGCCAGGGCGTCCGCCTCGCGCGGCACCATGACCAGCAGCGGCCGCCCCAGATCGAGCGCCAGCAGCTCGCCGACCCAGGCCGCGGCCGGCACAGGCAGGCGTACCACGTCCCCGAGCCTGTCACGCAGGCTTCGATAGGGCGTGCTGGTGCGGAGCGTCCGGGAGAGATCCTCCCACACGCGATCGCGGTCATTCATAGGGGAGAGAGTCTACTCCCAACCCGGACCGCGGACGCCAGGGGGCCGGTCACCCTTGCGGGACCCGGCTCGGCCGGCGGCGCATCCCTTCGATCCGGCGGGACAGCCAGTCGGTGCCGCGGACCAGCAGCGGCGGCACTCCGATCGCCGCCACGATTCCCAGCGTGAGCTGGAGGAACCAGTCCGACCAGGAGAGAGCTCCGGGCCCTTGCATGAGACCGCGCACGCTGAGGCCCAGCCCCCAGAGCAGGGCCAGGATCACACCTGTGCAGAGGGCCGATTCTGTTGCGGCATCCCGGATCTTGAGCACTGCAACCCTCCTCGATGGATGAATGGACCGCCGGAGGACGTCCCGGCGTCTGCCTGAAATTGAAGCAAGGCGTGCGCCAGGCACTGCTGTGCTAGGCTCCGGCTGGGCATTGATCCTGACGGAGGGAACCCCCTATGCCTGACCGTTTTCCCCAGGAGGCGCTGCTGCGCGACGGGCGCCGCGTGCTTCTTCGCCTGTTCAACGAGAACGACACCGGAGCCCTGTACGACTTCTTTCAGCGGCTGCCGGAGGACATCCGGCGCTTCGCCTGGGACCGGATCGACAACCGGGCTCTCGTCGAAAGCTGGGGGCGCGAGCTCGATTACGCCAAGGTGCTGCCGATCCTCGCCTACGATGGCAACCGGATCGTCGCCGACGCCACGCTGCACCGCCGCGAGGGGAGCCCCCTCCGGCTGGTCGGCCGCGTCAAATGGTTGATCGACCCTGCCTGGCGCGGCGCCGGCCTCGGCACCGTGCTGGTCAACAAGTTCATCGACATCGCCCGCAGCAACGGGCTGCGCCACCTCACCTGCATGTTGATTTCCGACCTCGAGGCGGACGCCGTCAAGACCTTGAACGACCTCGGGTTCGCCGGGCATACGATCCCCGGCTACGGGACCGACCCCGACGGCAACCAGCACGACATGATCAAGATGGTCCTGAAGCTCTGAGGCCTGCTCCCCCTCTCCCGCTCCGCGGGGGAGGGAGCCAGGGGGGTGGGGGTTCAGAGGTTCTCGTCCCGGCCGTGCGCGTGGGCCGGCGGGGCCGTGGCCTCGACCGCCCGGAACCTCTCCAGGATCCGGTACGTATGGCGAGCGCCGCGCGGGACCACCCACGAGTTGCCCGTCTCCAGCACGACCGTCTGCCCTTCCAGTTGAAGCTCCGCCCGTCCCTCCAGGACGTAGCCGACGGTCTCGTAGTCGCGGCTGCGCTCCGGCTTGTCCTCTCCCGGCTCCTCCTCCCACAGACGCATTCCCAGAGATACTCCGGAGGCCAGGTATTTTTGTCCCATCGATCCATGCGGCGAGTGCCGGGAATCGACCTTGGTCACAGTCGTGTCGGCGGTCGTGGTCTCACTCATGGCTCCTCCTTTTATCGACCGTCCTCGGCTCCTGCACGAGCGTTGCCAGGGGTGGATTTCGAACCCGGGTCCGAAGCTGACCCGGGTTTCGGGTCAACCATGGACCCTTTTCGCCGGAACAACGCGGGCTGAGAAAAGACAGGAAGATCAACAAGGGCAACAACTTAGATCGATTTTTCCCGAGAGAGGGGACCTCTGGCACAGCCTCTGCATTTTAGAGGGGCGAGTTGGTTTTCAAGATCTGATTTTGTGCCTGAGGGATGAGAGCCGGGGAGATGTATGGTCCCCGGTCCGTTTTTTTCGGGCTTCTCCCGGCTATGGCACGCGGGTTGCGTCTCCTCCGCCGCTCGAAGGAGGATGGACGATGCAACTGCTCACCAAGCCCGAAGAAGTGATGCTGGTGAAGTTCCACGAGGCGAAGGGGGACCGGATCGGAGCACGGCCGGGCGATTTCCTCCCCACCCAGACGTTCAACGAGCGGGAGACCGAAACCGAAGGGATCGACTTCGAAGGAGTTCGGGACTCCCTGTTGGCCCACCACCTGGTCGAGCGGGACGAAGAGCGGGACGGCTACGTCCTGACCCAGGAGGGCTACGACTACATGTACACGCGAGAGGGAGGGCGCCGGATCACTGAAGAGTGATCCTTCCGCCGTGCTTGTGCTCCGCGGTTGCCCCGGCCGTTGTAGGATGTTCGCCCCGGGCATCCGCGGAGAGCACGATCTTGAGCCAGGATAGAATCCGTAACTTCTGCATCATCGCGCATATCGACCACGGTAAATCGACCCTGGCCGACCGTCTCATCCAGCGCTGCGGCGGCGTCGAGGACCGCGATTTCCGCGACCAGATCCTCGACTCCATGGACATCGAGCGGGAGCGCGGCATCACCATCAAGAGCAACACGGTGAGCCTCCTGTACGACGCCAAGGACGGCCATCGCTACCGGCTGAACCTGATCGACACCCCCGGCCACGTGGATTTCTCGCACGAGGTCCGGCGGTCCCTCATGTCCGCCGAAGGGGCGCTCCTCCTGGTGGACGCCTCCCAGGGCGTCGAGGCCCAGACGGTCGCCAACCTCTATCTGGCCCTCGAATACAACCTGGAGATCGTCCCGGTCATCAACAAGATCGACCTCCCCTCGGCCGACGTCGAGCGGATCCGCGAGGAGATCGACTCCGATCTGGGCCTCGACCCCTATGAGGCCGTGCTCTGCTCGGCCAAGCAGGGGATCGGGATCGACGCCGTCCTCGAGGCCGTGGTGCAAAAGCTGCCACCGCCGAAGGGGCATCCGGACGATCCGTTGCGCGCCCTGATCTTCGACGCGCTGTACGACGCCTACCGGGGCGTGGTCCTGCTCTGCCGGGTCACGGACGGCACCTTGCGGCCGGGCCAGCGCATCCGCTTCATGCATACCGGCAAGGAGCACGTCATCGAGGAGGTCGGGCACCTGCAGCTCAAGCGGGTGCGCACGGACGAGCTTGAGGCCGGCTCCGTGGGCTACGTCATCTCCGGCGTCAAGGCCGTCCGTGACGTGGCGATCGGCGACACGATCACCGACACGGAGCGTCCGGCGGCCGGGCCGCTTCCCGGCTACAAGGAAGCGAAGCCGGTCGTCTTCTCCTCGATCTACCCGATCGCCACCGACGACTACGAGGACCTGGCCAAGGCTCTGGACAAGCTGCAGCTCAACGACGCGGCCCTGACCTTTGAGAAAGACTCCTCGTCCGCCCTCGGGTTCGGGTTCCGCTGCGGCTTCCTTGGGCTGCTCCATCTGGAGATCGTGCAGGAGCGCCTGGAGCGCGAGTACGACCTGGCCCTCCTCCTCTCCGCCCCCTCGGTGCGCTACGAGGTCACGCTGGAGAGCGGGGACGTGCTGTGGATCGACAACCCGTCCTACTATCCCGACCCGGGCGGCATCCACCACGTCCGCGAGCCGTTCATCAAGGCGACGATCATGATCCCCGAGCGCTATCTGGGACCGGTGATGGATCTCTGCCGCGACCGGCGGGCCGAGAACATCAACTTCGAGTACCTGACCGTGGGCCGCCTCCAATTGACGGCGGACCTGCCGCTCGCCGAGATCCTCTTCGACTTCAATGACCGTTTGAAGAGCATCACCCAGGGCTACGGCTCGTTTGACTATGAGCTGACCGACTACCGCGAGACCGACCTCGTCAAGGTCGACATCCTGGTCAACGGCGACAAGGTCGACGCCTTGTCGCAGCTCGTGCACCGCGACAAAGCGCGCCCGCGCGCCCTGCACTACTGCGAGCGGCTCGCCGAGACGATCCACCGGCAGCAGTTCAAGATCGCCATCCAGGGCGCAATCGGCGGCAACATCATCGCCCGCACCACGATCACCGCCTTCCGCAAGGACGTGACGGCCAAGTGCTATGGCGGCGACATCTCTCGTAAGCGCAAGCTCCTCGAGAAGCAGAAGGAAGGCAAGAAGCGGATGAAGATGGTCGGCGCGGTGGAGATCCCGCAGGAGGCGTTCCTCGCCGTCCTCAAGGCCGACACGGAGTAGTCGATGCCCGAAACCCCGCCGCCGGTCATTCCCGTTTTCCCTCTCACCGCGTCGCTCCTGCTGCCCGGAACCCTCCTGCCGCTCAACATCTTCGAGCCGCGCTATCGCAACATGGTGGCCGACGCGCTGGAGGAGGGGATGCACATCGGGATGATCCAGCCGGTCGTGCCGCGGCTGGACCACTTCGGAGACCTCCTCGATCCGACAGAGGTCGAGCGGGCTCCCGACCTCTACCACGTGGGCTGCGTCGGGCGGATCGACCGCAGCGAGGCGCAGCCGGACGGCCGCTACGAGATCGTGCTGCGCGGCATCTGCCGCTTCCACGTCCGCGAGGAGCTGCCGGAGCGGCGCGGTTACCGGCAGGTGCGCGCCGACTACTCCGAGTTCCTGGGCGACCTGGCCGAGCCCCAGAGCATCGTCGATCCCTCGCGGATGCTCGCCTCGCTGCGCGCCTTCGGCGAGAAACACGGCCTGGAGTTCGACTATGGCCTGCTCGGGGACCTGCCGGGGATCTCTCTGCTGAACGGCCTCGCCGTGGCCCTGCCGTTTCGCCCCGAGGAGAAGCAGGCTTTACTGGAGGCAGAGGGCCCGATGGAAAGAGAACGGCTCCTCCTGACGTTGATGGGGATGGGGATCGAGCCGCTGTCGACCGAAGAGTACTACTCCCCTCCGACCGTCAACTGAGGAACAGGAGAACCACCATTTCCCACCAGATCCACGGTGATCTTCGAGGCATCAAGGCCTCCGACATCCGCGCCCTGGAGCGCACCTACCGCCGCCGCGTCGATCCGCGGCAGGTGGTCTCGCCGGAATTGGCCCGGCACCTGACCGAGACCTCCCGCCGGCTCGGCCGGCAGGTCGGCGTCCTCCTGGGGCGCGACGGCATCATCCGCCACGTCATCGTCGGCAACGCCCACCAGCTGGAGCTCCCGGACGTGGGGCGTCTGCGCGGCGGCGTCGGCCGTTTCCGCGGCCTCCGCCTGGTGCACACCCATCTCCGCGGCGAGCCGCTGACCCAGGACGACCTGAACGACCTGGCACTGCTCCGCCTCGACCTGGTCGCGGCGATCGAGGCGCAGCCCGACGGCCTGCCTGGCCGCGTCGAGCTGGCGCACCTGGCGCCGCACGGTCCGTCCGGACCCGAAGACGAGAACGGCCACGACCTCGCTCCCTTCGAGCGCATCCAGGCGCCGGACGTCCACCAGCTCGATTTCGACGTGGACGCCACGATGCGGGCGCTCGAACAGGAATTCGCCCGGATCACCAGCGCGGCCGGCGAGACCGAGCAGGAGCGGGTCCTGGTGATCGGCATCGTGCCGGACGACGAGCATTTCGAGGAGACGCTCGAGCTGGTCCGCTCGGCGGGAGTGACCGTGGCCGGCACTATGCGGCAGCGCCGCTCTCAGGTGCATCCGCGCACCGTGGTGGGAGCCGGCAAGCTCCAGGAGATCGTTTTGGAATCCATGCGCCGCAGCGCCAGCGTGGCCATTTTCGACATCGACCTGAAGCCGGCCCAGGCGCGCGCCTTCGAGGACGCGACGGGCTTGAAGGCGATCGACCGCACGCAGCTCATCCTCGACGTCTTCGCGCAGCGCGCGCGGAGCCGCGACGGCAAGCTGCAAGTCGAGCTGGCGCAGCTCAAGTACTCGCTGCCGCGCCTGACCGAGCAGGATGCGGGCCTGTCGCGCCTGACCGGCGGCATCGGCGGCCGCGGACCCGGCGAGACCGTGATGGAGATCGGCCGCCGCCGGATCCGTGACCGCATCCGCTCCCTGGAGAAGGAGATCGAGAACCTGTCGCGCCAGCGCGACGTGCGCCGGCGCCGGCGCCGCGATGAGGGGGTGCCGGTCCTCTCGATCATCGGCTACACGAACGCGGGCAAGAGCACGCTGCTCAACGCCCTGACCGGCAGCACGGTCGAGGCCGCGGACAAGCTGTTCATGACCCTCGACCCCACGAGCCGCCGGCTGCGCTTCCCGCGGGAAGGCGAGGTGGTGATCACCGACACGGTGGGCTTCATCGCCGACCTGCCCAAAGACCTGGTCGCCGCCTTCCGGGCGACGCTCGAAGAGCTGGCCGATGCCGACCTGCTGCTGCACGTGGTCGACGTGTCCGATCCGCGGATGGAGCAGAAGCTCCAGGCGGTCGAGAAGATCCTGCAAGATCTCCATCTGGACGACAGCCCGCGCCTGGTGGTGCTCAACAAGGCGGATTTGGTGGAGCCGGACGTTGCGAGGTCCCGCGCGGAGCGCTACAACGGAGTCGTCGTGAGCGCCGCGAAGCGCCAGGGCCTCGCCGACCTCATCCACGCCGCCGAAGAGCGCCTCGGCCGCGAGAAGCCGCTGGTGAAGGAATACGGCAAGCCGGAGGAGGCGGTGGGGGCGTGAGGGTGTTGTGACATCCTGGGATTTGTTCTGCTATGATGCTCCCATGGGAACAGAAATCATGACGTTCGAAGAGTTGGAAGCGGAGGCGCTGAAGCTGTCAACCGAAAGGCGGGCGGAGCTGGCTAATGTCCTGCTCCTCAGCCTCGATGGTATCGACCCGGAACAGGAACCCGATCCGGAGATCCGGCAGGCAGCGGCTGAAGAGGCCGAACGCCGTTATCAAGACTACCTCGACGGGAAAACACAGCCGATTCCCGGCGAAGAGGCCTTTCGTAGGATTCGGGCATCCCTGCGATGATGGGCTTTGTCCTCGATCCTCTCGCTGAGGAGGATCTGAAGGATGCGGCAAGACATTACGAGGAGGAGGTCAGGGGGTTGGGAGATGATTTTCTAGGTCGAGTCTACGCACTCATTGAGAGATTGACTATCTACCCCCAATCTGGGCTCCTGCAGACGAAGAACGTTCGGGTCGCCCGAGTCAGCCGCTTTCCTTACGACGTTTACTATAAAGTCGAGCCCGATAGTATTTTTGTCCTTGCGGTCATGCATCAGAGTCGCAAGCCTGGGCTCTGGAAAAAAAGGCTCTGAGCGCTTGCTGTGACCTCTCGTCCCGGCCTCTACCTCCACATCCCCTTCTGCTCCACCATTTGCCCATACTGCGACTTCGCGGTCCTGACCGGCGGGCCGGAGATGCGGGCCCGCTTCGTCGAGCACCTGCTGGCGGAGATCCGGATGTGGGGGGCGGACCGCGATCTCTTCCTGGGGATCGATACGATCTACTTCGGTGGTGGAACGCCGTCGGCGCTCACTCCGGACCAGATTGCTCTGATCCTTCAAGCCGCGCGGGAAAATCTTTCGATCCGGGACGATGCCTGGATCTTCTTCGAGGCCAATCCCGAAGATGTGACGCCGGAGAGCGCACGGGCCTGGCGGGACCTCGGCGTCCGCATGCTCTCTTTAGGCATCCAGTCCTTTGACGCCGAAGCTCTCCGCTTCCTCGGCCGTCGCCACACGCCGGACGAGGCGCGGCAGAGCGTCGAGATCGCCCGCGCGGCCGGGTTCGACATCGTCTCGATCGATCTGATCTATGGACTTGCGGAGCAGCCTACCGAAACCTTTCACCGCACCCTGGCCGAGGCCATCGCGCTCCGCCCCGATCACATCTCCTGCTATCAACTCACGATCCACGAGGGAACACCCTTCGGCTTCCGCCTCGCCCGCGGCAAGATGACCGAGCTTCCCGAAGCCGCCCAGGCGGATCTCTTTCTCGCGACCCATCGCTTCCTGGCCGATCACGGCTATCCAGGCTACGAGGTCTCGAACTTCGCGCGCTCGCCGGAACACCGATCCCGACACAACCGGAAGTACTGGAATCACACTCCCTATCTGGGCGTCGGCCCTTCGGCCCACTCCTTCTCGGGGCGGCGCCGCTGGTGGAACGAGCGGAAGATCAAACCCTACCAGGCGCGGATCGACGCAGCCGAGCGGCCGATTGCCGGGAGCGAAGACCTGACGGCTGGAGATCTCGCCGTCGAGGCGTTGATGCTCGGCTTCCGCACGATCGAGGGGATCGATCTCGCGCGTTTCTGGGACCGGTATGGGATCGATCTCGCGGAGCGCAATGCCCGGCTGATCGAGAGACTGGAGCGGGACGGGCTGCTGCGTGTGGACGGGAGCCGCCTCCTGCCGACCCTGGCGGGGTGGGCGGTGGCGGATTCTCTGGCACGGGATTTCGAGGTCTGACTCCCCGACCGTGGGTGGGCGGTTTCAGGCGCTTGATGAGGTCTGCCTCGACGTGATCAGTGCTCCAGCGGGCTCTCGCGGAACCAGGTCTGTCCTGCCGTCGAGGTAATGAAGCCGTACACGGCCAAGGAGAGAATCGTGGTGAGCGCGAATACTCCGACCCAGGCGTACCAGACCGAAAAGCCCATGGACATGCCGTAGTTGTAGCTCAGCGCGAGCGTGAGGTACTGGACGATTCCGGCTAGCAGTCCAAAGCGCGCCCAGGAAAGGACGACGAGGATAGAGGCGAAACCGGTCAGCGGAATGCTCACGGCAAAGGGACCGCCGAAGTTGGGCACGAGGGCCAGGGTGGGCAGAACCCAGGAGATGAAGACTGCCGGCGCTTCCCGCCGTAGGATGATCCGCATCACGAGGAAAAAAATCAGAGAGTACAACGCTGCAAACAGAGAATGTAGCAGATCCGTTAAAAAATTCTGCAGAAGGCTGGCAACACTTCCAAACTTTAGGGTACCGCCTTCGATTGCGTGAATCACCCATCCTGTGGTCCATCCACCGACCAGCTTCAGAACGAAGAGGGTGAGAGTCGTACCGCTCCCCAACAAGGAGCCGATCAAAAGATCCCTCCCGACTAGGGGATCACGGTAATTTCCGGCAATAAGTCGACTCCAGGAGGTGATTCTCTCCGGCCAATGCCGTCGCAAAAATGGCTCGATACTGAGATAGCAGATCCCGATCAGGGCCGCTTTGAGGAGCGCCTCGCCGACGGCTCCTGCCGAAAGTGGACTCGCCGCAAGAGCCGTGATCGCCAGGCAGGCAAAGAACGCGAAGCCGCTCAATCGTAAGGCCCCTCTTGTATCACTCCGGCCCAGGCGGAGGTTCCTCCAGGCTAGAAAGACCACCGCGAGATGCACGAACGGAAAAAAAGAATCCCACAGTGCGTCGCTGTACCATTCCAATCGGGAGACCTCGAGCTCGCGCCAGGGTTCGATAATCCGAAAGTACACAGGGTCCTCGCGGAAGGCGCCGGCCTCAATCCGAACCCGGACCGGCGCATACGGTGCCTGGGTCAGGCTTCCCGTCCATGCCGCATTGGAGTCTGCGTAGACGGGAGGGATCGCCACGGGCGCATCGGGCGTGAACTGCGAGAGGTCGAGGCCAGATGCAGTGAAGAGCGGAGCCCAGTCGGGCGGGCGAGCCGTCCCCTGGTCAGAGCGGACCCTCGGCACGATCTCCAGCAGGTAGAGCCGGCCCTGAGAATCGAGCTCGAGATAGGCCTCCCCAGGGATCTGGCGCGGTGGATCGTCGGTCGTCACGCACAGGCCGAGGGGAACGAGCGGCTTCGGGCTCTGGCGATACCAGAACAGGATTGCTGGCGAACGTCGGGCCGCCTGCCGATTCCGAGCCTCTTCGAGGCGGCCTTCCCAATAAAGCCTTTTCTGATAGGTATGGTACGCGCGAGGCACTGCCAGGCCATGGCTCACATCGGTTGGCGGTTCGGTGAGGCCGAGGCCGCGCAGAGTGCTCCGCGCCCGGTCGGCCAGGACCTCCGTCGAGGTATCGAGCGCAACCTGGCGAGGAAGCATCAGCTTGGAGGCGATGGCCATTACACAGGCGCAGACGAGCACAACCCCAACGAGACAGGAAAGCCCGGCGGCAGGTCGCAGGCTTCCCAGCTTGGGCGCAGCCGCAACCATCTCTGGAGACGGCGTTTTGCCCGCCGCCACCGCCGCTGCCAATGGGTGGAGACCCGGGAGCATAGCGGCGAGTTCCAGAGCCGAGGCGGGACGGCCCGCGGGGTCTCTATCGAGACAGCGGAGCAACGCTAGATCGATCCGCGGATCAAGCTCATGGACCAGGGCCGATGGAGGCTTCGAACCTATCTCTGCCTGGAGTCTTGCGATCTCGAGGGGCGTTTCACCCAACAGAAGCCGCTGCCCGGTGAAGGCCTCGTAGAGGATCAGACCGAGAGAATAAATGTCGGAACGGGCCGTTGCGACGCTTTTCGTGAGCTGCTCGGGCGCCATATAGGCGGGTGTGCCGACCACGGGAGAGCCGTCCGTCTCAGTCGTCTCGGTGAGCACGGCCGAGATACCGAAGTCGGCGATTCGGGCCCGCCCTTTGCCATCGATCATGACGTTTGCAGGCTTAAGGTCTCGATGCACGATTCCGCTCGCATGGATAGCGGCGAGCCCTGCGCAGAGCTGCTGAGCTATCTCGATCGCCTTGTCGGCCGGTAGCCGTCCGATCCGGCGGAGCAGGGATGCCAGATTCTCGCCATCGATGTACTCCATCGAGAGAAACGGCAACCCCTCCGCCTCGCCGATGTCGAAGACCCTGCAGACATGAGGATGGGTGACCTTCCGGGCGAGGCGGACCTCCTTATGAAAACGAGCCAGGGTCTCAGAATTTTGCGCCAACCTCTTCGGCAGAAACTTGAGCGCTACTGCCTGGCCAAGCTTCAGGTCCTCCACACGATAGACCTCGCCCATGCCACCCTGTCCCAGAGGAGAGATGATCCGATAACGGCCGGCGATTAGAGCACCGGGAACGAAGCGGACCCGCTGAACCCTCTTTGGGGGCGGTGGGCGCCGTGTGGGCGGGAGGGCCAAGCCGGAAAAAGCGATCGTCGTTCCGGTATCCTGCAGAGCGCAGAGTCCGCACTCGAGGCAGAACGATCCTCCCTCAGGAATTAGAGCATTACAGCTCTTGCACCGGAGCATCCGGATATTCTAACCCACACGCGAGCGCCCGGGCCTGGCGGATCTCGGCGTCCGCATGCCAGCTCACGGTCCCTGAGGGGAGACTTCGTGCCTACCCTGGAGGGGTGGGCGGTGGCGGATTCTCTCGCACGAGACTTTGAGACGGCACCTGCGCCTCGCTGATCGCCGGCCGGAACAGTGCCTCGGCCCTGCTGTCGGCCAGGATTACGAACGTATAAACGCCCAGCGCCGTGCCGATCGGCACGTTGTAGAGGTGGAGCGCCCCGACGATGATTGCCAGGACGCGAGCCCACGGCCTGCGCTTGAGGAGACCATATCCGGCGAACAGCCCGGGCAGGCTCAAAAGGACGAGAAAGCCGCTGACCGCGGTGGCCACGATGCCCAGGATGGCGCTGCCCTCGCGGTCGTGGATCGCCACGGCAACCGTGGTGAGCACGAAGAAGATGAACCCGCCGATCAGGACGGCGGAGCCGGCCGCCGCCAGGTGAAGCCACCCGAGGATCGTGAGGTGTTGGCGCAACTGCGACTCCTCCATACAGACCTCCTTAGAGAGTCCTCGGTGAGGACTCTCCAAGCATATATACTCCTCGGGCTCGTGCTTGGTTTCACTCAGGCGGCGGCTCGCCCAAGAAGTTTCCTACTTCCGCTTCGCCACGATCTCCATCATTTTGTACTCCTGGCCGGAAGCAGTATCCTTTCCATACATCTCGTTCTTGAACGTGTTGTCGTCGACCCAGGTCATGACCGATTTCATCGTGACCTTGCCGCCGCTCATCGGGTCCGAGCTGTCACCGACGACCGTGCACTTCTTGCCGCCGTCGTCGCAGGTGCCGGTGGAGAGCATGATGCCGGTCCCCATGTTGTCGACCCAGGAGCTGACGTACTGCTTGGAGACGTTGTCATAGCCGTCCGTTCCACGCCCCTCGAACGGCTGCCCCATGAAATTTCCCTTCCAGACCGACTGCACGTAACGCCCGCCGAGGATCGTCTCCGCGTGCATCGTGCCGGAAGACTCCTGGGGCGGCTGGCCGGGCGCCATCCACATATTGTTCGTGAAGGTCCAGTCTCCGGCCAGCTTGGCAATGTGTTTGTGCATCTCGCCCGGCGCCATGGCCTTCGTCATCGACTCCATCTGTTCCGGGGTCATCCCCATCGAGTTGACTTCAGGCTTCTTCTCCTGCGCGCAGAGCGCTCCTCCAGACACTAGGGCGATCGAGAGCGAAAGGACGGCGAGCTTCGTGCGAACCATGATGGCTCCTCCTTCAGAACGGTGGTTGTCGGGACTGCGATTTGGGGTGACCAGCGGCTTTTTACGCTGTATTACCGGCGAGTCTACCACTTGGAGCGGGTGTCGTCAAGACGCGATCTCACGCTGGAAATCAGGGTGCATGGAATGCCTGGACGCTTGAGTTACGCCCGGTTGCCGCGTATCCTGTACGGGACGCCCGACGCGGTTCAACCGGAGGCGAGCGGCTCCTGTATCATCAGCCGCCGAACCGCGACTCTTCGCGTCTCACTCGATTCTCACGCATGGTGACCTACGACTCTTCCGCCATCGAAGTCCTGACCGGGCTCGAGCCGGTGCGCAAGCGCCCCGGCATGTATACGTTCACCGACCGCCCCGACCACCTCGCGCAGGAGGTCATCGACAACGCGGCCGACGAGGCCATCGCCGGCTACTGCGACCAGATCCTGGTCACCCTCCATGAGGACAACTCCCTCTCGGTGGCCGACAACGGCCGCGGCATGCCGGTCGACCTCCACAAAGAGGAGAAGGTATCCGGCGTCGAGGTCATCCTCACCCGGCTCCACTCCGGCGCCAAGTTCTCCGACAAGAGCTATCGCTTCTCCGGCGGCCTCCATGGCGTCGGCGTCTCCGTGGTCAACGCCCTGTCGTCCCGCCTGGAGGTCTGGGTGCGCCGCGACGGCAAGGAGCACCACATGGCGTTCGCCGACGGCGCGAAGGTCTCCAAGCTCCAGGTCGCAGGGACCGTCGGCCAGCGCAACACCGGCACGACGGTCCGCTTCTGGCCGGACCCCAAGTTCTTCGACTCGCCCAAGTTCACGGTCGGGAAGATCAAGCGCAGCCTGCGCGCCAAGGCCGTGCTCAGCCCCGGCCTGCGCATCCGCTTCGTCCACGAGGGGGTGCCGGAGGACGAGGAGGAATGGCTCTACGAGGATGGCCTGCCGGCCTACCTGCTCTCCGAGCTCGAAGGGGCCGAGCTGGTGCCCGAGAAGCCGTTCATCGGCCACTTCAAGGGATCGAACGAAGAGGTCGACTGGGCGGTCGCCTGGATCGCCGACGAGGAGGCGGGGGACCTGCTCGCCGAGAGCTACGTCAACCTGATCCCCACGCCGCAGGGCGGGACGCACGTCAACGGCTTCCGCGCCGGCCTGACCGACGCCATCCGCGAGTTCTGCGAGTTCCGCGACCTGCTGCCGCGCGGCATCAAGCTCGCGCCGGAGGACGTCTGGGCACGCTGCTGCTACGTGCTCTCCGTGCGCATGAAGGAGCCGCAGTTCACCGGCCAGACCAAGGAGCGGCTCTCCTCGCGCGAAGCCGCGGCCTTCGTGGCCGGAGTGACCAAGGACGCCTGCGCCCTCTGGCTCAACCAGCACACCGCGGACGCCGAGCGGATCGCCCGCCTGGCGATCGACAGCGCCACGAGCCGCCTGCGCGCCGGCAAGAAGGTCAAGAGGAAGACCGTGACGAGCGGCCCGGCGCTCCCCGGCAAGCTCGCCGACTGCACGAGCCAGGACCTCTCCCTGACCGAGCTGTTCCTGGTCGAAGGAGATTCCGCGGGCGGCTCGGCCAAGCAGGCGCGCAGCCGTGAGTTCCAGGCGATCATGCCGCTCCGGGGCAAGATCCTGAACACCTGGGAGGTCGACCCTTCGGAAGTTCTCGGCTCGCAGGAGGTGCACGACATCGCGGTCGCCTTGGGCGTCGACCCCGGATCGAACAACATGGATGGGCTGCGCTACGGCAAGGTCTGCATCCTGGCCGACGCCGATTCGGACGGCGCGCACATCGCGACGCTCCTCTGCGCTCTCTTCCTCAAGCATTTCCGTCCGCTCGTCGAGCGCGGCCACGTCCACGTGGCCATGCCGCCGCTCTACCGGATCGACATCGGGAAGGACGTCTACTACGCCCTCGACGAGCAGGAAAAGAAAGGGATCCTCGACCGCATCGAGGCCGAGAGCAAGCGGGGAAAAGTGAACGTCCTGCGCTTCAAGGGGCTGGGCGAGATGAACCCGCTGCAGCTCCGCGAGACCACGATGGCGCCGGAGACCCGCCGCCTCGTGCAGCTCCAGCTCTCCTCCGACGACAACCCCGAGGAAAATCCTGACACGCTCCTCGACATGCTCCTCGCCAAGGCCCGTTCCGCCGACCGCCGCGAATGGCTCATGAAAACCGGCAACGAGGCCGAGGTGGACGTTTAAGGCTGATTCATGGCACGCACCTCACGCAGAAAATCCGGGAGCGGCAACGGCTCCAGTCCCGCTCTCCCGTTCATCAACGTCGAGACGATGTCGCTGGCGCGCTTCACCGAGAAGGCGTACCGCGACTATTCGATGTACGTGATTCTCGACCGCGCGCTGCCGCACGTCGCGGACGGCTTGAAGCCCGTGCAGCGGCGGATCATCTACGCCATGTCCGAGCTCGGGCTCGGCCCCAACGCGAAACCCAAGAAGTCGGCGCGCACGGTCGGCGACGTCCTTGGCAAATACCATCCGCACGGTGACGTCGCCTGTTACGAGGCGATGGTCCTCATGGCCCAGCCGTTCAGCGTGCGCTATCGGCTCGTCGACGGCCAGGGGAACTGGGGCTCGCAGGATGATCCCAAGTCGTTCGCGGCCATGCGCTACACCGAGGCGAAGCTCTCCCCGTTCGCCCAGAGCCTTCTCTCCGAGCTGGGCCAGGGCACGGTCGACTGGGGCCCGAACTTCGACGGCACTCTGGAAGAGCCCAAGCTGCTGCCATCCCGGCTCCCGCACGTGCTGCTCAACGGCGCCTCGGGCATTGCCGTCGGCATGGCCACGGACATCCCGCCGCACAATGTCGGCGAGGTGGTGCAGGCGTGCGTCCGTCTGCTCGAAAACCCGAAGATCTCGGACGACGAGCTGTACGAGCCGATCCTCGGCCCCGACTATCCGATCGAGTCCGAAGTCATCACGTCGCGCGCGGAGATCCGAAGGCTCTACGAAACCGGCTCCGGCTCCATCCGCATGCGCGCCGCCTGGGACATCGAAGACGGCGACGTGATCATCACCGCCCTTCCCTATCAGGTTTCGGGCGCCAAGATCATCGCGCAGATCGCGCAGCAGATGCAGGCGAAAAAGCTGCCCATGGTGGAGGACCTGCGCGACGAGTCGGATCACGAGAATCCGACCCGGCTGGTGATCACGCCGCGCTCGAACCGCGTGGACATGGACGGCCTGATGGCGCATCTCTTCGCCACCACCGACCTGGAGCGCACCTACCGCGTCAACCTGACCATGATCGGTCTCGACGGCCGGCCGCGGCAGTACAACCTGCGCGACCTGCTCTCCGATTGGTTGATTTTCCGCATCGAGACCGTCCGCAAGCGCCTGCGCTTCCGGTACGACAAGGTCCTGGCGCGCATCCACATCCTCGACGGCTACCTGGTCGCCTATCTGAACATCGACGAGGTGATCCGGATCATCCGCACGGAGGACGATCCGAAACCCGTGCTGATGACCCGCTTTGGGATCACGGACACCCAGGCCGAAGCCATCCTCGAATTGAAGTTGCGCCACATCGCCCGCCTGGAGGAGATGAAGATCCGCGGCGAGCAGGCGGAGCTGATCAAGGAGCGCGACGCGCTGGAGAAGGTCCTCTCCTCCGATACGCGGCTGCGCCGCAAGGTGCGGGACGAGCTCCTGGCGGATGCCCTCGCCTTCGGCGACGCGCGCCGCTCGCCGATCGTCGAGCGCGGTGCCGCCAAGGCCATGGACGAATCCGAGCTGATCCCCACAGAGCCTGTCACCGTCGTCCTCTCCGAAAAGGGATGGATCCGGGCCGGCAAGGGGCACGAGCTGGACCCGAAAGAGCTCTCCTACAAGGCGGGCGATGGATTCCTCATGGCCGTGCGGGGCCGCAGCAACCAGAGCGCGGTCTTCCTCGACTCGACCGGCCGCTCCTATTCACTGCCGGCGCACGCCCTGCCGTCGGCGCGCGGCCAGGGCGAGCCGCTGTCGAGCCACGTGACCCCGCCGCCGGGCGCGACCTTCGTGAGCGTGATGATCGGCAGCGACGACGACCTCTACCTGCTCGCCACCAGCGCCGGCTATGGTTTCCTCGTGATGCTCGGGGGCCTGCAGACCCGCCAGCGCGCGGGAAAAGCGATCCTCAACGTCACGCCGGGAGCCAAGGTCCTGACGCCGCAACGGGTGCTCAACGCGGACACCCAACTCCTCGCCGCCGCCACCGACTCCGGCCGGCTGCTCGTCTTCCCGATGGAAGAGATGCCGCTCCTGCCGCGCGGCAAGGGTGTGAAGATCCTGAACCTCCAGGAGAAGAAGGGCGAGTCGCTGGTCTCCGTGACCGCCCTCCCACCGGAATCGCACCTCTTCATCTATGCCGGCAAACGTCACCTCAACATGAAGGTCTCGGATTGGGAGCTTTTCGTCGGCAAGCGGGCGCAGCGCGGAGGCGTGCTGCCGCGCGGATTCACGAACGTGGTCGGGCTGGACCTCGGCCAACTGGTCACCGCCACGAAAAACGATTAGCCCGGCGGTCTCGTACACTGGACAGGGCGAGCTGCGCCATTCGGTAGATCAACCCCAGGGAGATCCACCATTGCCCCGCGGAGAGGAAGAATTCTCGATCTCTCCGGGACGTGTGGGCTCCCCTGACGTCTCGGTCGCGCCGAACGGACGGGGGATTGCTGTCTGGTCTCGCTCCGATGACGAGGAGACCGCGATCATCGGCCGGCGCCTGGCTCAACGCAAGTAAGGCGCCACATTCCCCGCGATCGTTCTGAGCTCATCGTCGCTCAGCGGCACGGTCGTCCGGAAGTTCCTCCACGATTGGCGCGCCGTCGGGGGAGCCGCGTCGGTTCCGTACAGGACGCGGTGCAATCCGACCTGCCGGATGCGCTGGGCGAACGTTTGCAGGACTTCGTCCGACTGACCGTCGGCAACGGTCGCGACATCGAAATAAAGGTTCTTCGTCCGCGGATCTCCGGCGGCGATGGCTTCCGCGAAAACCTCCAGAGCCTCGTCGGTATAGCCGGGCCCGCCGCCGGCGAAGTGCGCGATCTGCACCGTAATGTCCGGCGCCGCCGGAAGGATCTGGCTCAGGAAGATCTCGGCCTCCTTGCGCCCATAGCTTTCACCTGTCCACAGGTGAGCGACGATCGCCAGCCGGCGCTCGTTCGCCGCGGCGAAGACGCGGCGAACCTTCTCCAGGTGCTGCGGGTTTTCTACGTCCACATCCGAGTTGGCGAAGTGCAGCTTCAGGCCTTTGACCTGCGGGAGCTTCGTGCAGCGATCGAGCTCCTCGAGAGCGTAGTCCTTCAGCGGATTGAAGCTGCAGAAGGCGACCAGGCGGGTCGGGAAACGCGCGACTTCCCGGACGGTCCAATCATTCTCCGCCCGGACGTTCGCCGCCTCGTCGCCCTCGGCCTTCGGCATGAACGGGCTGCCGAACCAGTAGGCGGCCGAAAGCACCGCTCCACGCTGGATGCCGGCTTCATCCAATTGCGCGATGAGCTGCTCGGCTGTGGTCAGCTCTCGGACCGGGTGCCCCGGAAACGTCGGGGTCTCGGCCGCGATCCGCCACACGCCGTCCGGCCCCTTCCGCAACGAAACGAGGAAGTGGCCGAAGTGCCGGGTGGAGTCCCCTTCGCCGCGCGTGAAATAACCGGCGAGGTGTCCGGTGGAGCCCTCCACCCCGTACGCGACCGGGGTCATGCGGTAGGGCCGGGCGAAGTTTCCGGCCAGGTAGGTGGTGACCTCGTCGCGGCCGCGGATCCAGTGGGGCTCCCGGATGTCGAGGAGCAGGCTGTCTTCCGTAAAGAGACCGGTCAGGGCCGCCTTGTCGTTCCAGCCTTTCTCCCGTGCCCGGAGCAGGCGGGCGAGGTCTTCCGGCAGCTCGATGGCCGGGAGCGGCGGCTCGTTGACCAGCTTCGCGGCGGCCGGGCTCAGCAGATGCGTGTGGTGATCGGCCCGCGGGGCTACGGGCTTCTGATCCTGAGCGGCGGCGGGCAGAGTTGCCAGAGCCGCCACGGCAAGGACGAGGAATGGGTTCATGAGGTGCTCCTCCTAGTCGGAACGATGCCTAGAACTTCTAGGCAGGTTAGCCGAGGATGCCTAGAAGCTCAAGGTATAGGACCGGGGGAGGTGGCGGATGGCGGGCTGCGGCTTCCGCGCCAGCGGGCGTGGTATACGAACCAGGAGCGCAAACATTTGGGGACCGACACGCTGCCCCGCATCGAGACTTTGAGACATTGAGGTGAGCGGCTCGATCTATTGCAGGGCCGCGCGCCCCATGCGCCCCGCGGAGCGCTCCATTGGGACCTCGGAGCGCGCCATTCGCTCCGGACTCGGAGTCATTCGCTTCACGGTGCCAATGTTCGCGACCACTGTGCGCATCATTCGCTCCGCGGTCTGCGTCATTCGACGGACACTCGGCGGAGCCTGCTCCGAGGTCCGAATGATCCGCTCCGGGAGGCGAATGTCCCGCTTCCGGGAGCGAATGAGGCGCTTCGTGATCGCAATGAGGCGCACCACAGAGCGAATGATCGGCTCTGCGGAGCCAAGGAGGCGGACGGCGGAGCGAATGGGGCGCTCCGCGGGGCGAATGAGGCGGACCCTGGAGCGGAAGGGGCGCGAACGTTCGCCAATATCGCAGCGTCTCGGGCAATAGGTGCCGAGATGGATCGGAATGTTACGCTTGTGGGTGTGAATCGGTCCTTTCCGTCTTTTGGTAGATCGTAGCTCTCTTGCCTTCTCCGCGAGTCAGGACGCGGAGGCGGCCTTTCTGCACCATATCTTGCAGAATCCGGTAGAGGCCGCCGCGTTCCGGCTCATAGCCGAGCATGGCGCAGACGTCGCCGCGCGTGAACGTCTCGGGCAGGCTCGCGAAGCCCGCTTCGAGGTCGTCCATCACCTGCGAAGGGCTCGGGCGCCGGGGTATGTTGGCGACCGGAAGCGGCTCCTGCTTCGCAGGAGCCGGTGGGCTGGGGGTGGGCGTGGAGATGACCGGCTCGGTGAGCGCCGGTCCGGCGGCGATCTCCTCGGCCTGGAGCATCCAGACCAGATCCAGGGCCCGGACCTGGACCCGGTGGGCGGATTCCAGAAGCTCGATGCCGGAACGGAGCTGCTGCTCGAGGCGCTGCTTGCGCTGTTCGTATTCGTCGCGTGTCATATGTGTATTGTACGGGTGGAATGTTCAATATGTTGCGGGGGCCGCTTTGAAAGGATCCTTTCAAAGCCCGGGGAGCTTTTAAAGAAATCGGCCTTATTCTTTCAAAGCTCGGCCCGCTTTGAAAGGGGGCTTTCGGAGCACGAAAAAGGCGGCGGCGGAGTAGTTCACACCCGCCGCGCCCCGAGACGTGGCAGAATGCAGTCCTTGGAGACATCCGTGAGCACGCCCAAGCCGAAGCAGGTCATCCAGGTGGGGGGCCAGCTGGTCGCCCTTCCGGAAGGGGTGTCGGCGCTCGACTGGGCGTTGGAGCGGGTGAATTTTCAGAATCCCCGCATCCGCGCGTTCCTGGGCTGCATCCGCCTGCTCGACGGCGTGCTGGAGAGCAACTACGCCATCCTCCACTGCTCGCCGGAGCGGTTGCTCGACATCTGGCGCAAGGTGCGGCAGATCGCCGAGGTCATCCGGACCCGCATCGCCCCGCTGCTGGACAGCCCGTCGTGCATCCCCATTCTGGAGGAGGCCCGGCAGAACGCCCAGACGGGGGTCGAGCTGCTCAATCACCACGTGCTGCGCGAGCTGGATCGCTTTTCCGATGAGGTCGCGGCGGACCAGCTCATGGAGATCCGCAAGCTCCTCTGCGTCAGCATCGGCCAGCTCCATTCGTTCCTGCAGGACACCTTCGGCGAGCTGATGGCGAAGGACCCGCGGAGCCTCCACGACGCGGACTATTTCCTCTCCAAGCGCTTCCCGAAGGACATCGAAGAGGCGGAGTGGCTTCATTCGACGCTGCTCCGGCTGCGCGAGTACCTCGAAAAGCTCGACCTCGTCCGGACGCAGCACCTGACCGCGATTTCCGAGCAGGTCAGCCGGGAGGAGACGCTGCCCACCCGGGCGGCCTGGCGCGGCACCAACTTCTTCCTCGAGATCCTGCTCAGCGGCCTCACGCCCAAGCTCAAGGAGATCCTGCCGCTGCGCGGTGTGCGCTTCTACGAGATGGAGCTGCTCGACCGCTATGCCATGGAGATCCCGACCCGCTGCCGCATCCTGATCGATCTCCACGAAGCGGGGAGCGAGGCGATTGACGCGCTCAAGAAGTCGGTCGGCGGCTCGCGGCAGGAGCGGGAGCAGAACGTGAAGGATCTCCTGAGCTGCCATGCGGTGCTCAGCCGGCGTCTGGTCCAGCTGATCGGCGACGTTGAGAAGCTCCTCCAGGATCTGGTCGCCTTCGTCCCCCTCTGGCTCGAAGCGGTGGAGAAGCGGCGCGCCCTCCTCCTGAAGCGGAGCACCGAGGAGCGGGAGGGGCGGCGTTACGAAGGCTCCGACGAGGATCTGGAGACCCTGCTCGGCTGAGCCCCCACCCCCGGCCCCTCCCCCCCGG
>DATFPH010000194.1:0-30111 GCA_035264905.1 Thermoanaerobaculia bacterium | reverse complement strand
GCCGGCCGAAGGGGGCCGCCGTCCCGCAGCGAGCGGTGGTGCGTCTGGTGAGGAATACCGATTACATCCGCCTGAGCGCCGCGGACCGGGTGGCCCAACTGGCAAACCTTTCGTTCGACGCGGCGACCTTCGAGATCTGGGGCGCGTTGCTGAACGGCGCGGCTCTGGTCGGCGTCCCTCGGGACGTCGTCCTCTCTCCGCGCGACCTCGCTGCCTTCCTCGTGGAGCGAAGGATCAGCGCGCTCTTCCTCACCACGGCTCTCTTCAACCAGGTGGCGCAGCAGGCGCCGGAGGCGTTCGGTTTGCTCCGTCATGTGCTCTTCGGCGGCGAAGCGGTCGACCCCGGCGCGGTGCGCCGCGTGCTGCGCGCCGGGCCTCCGGCGCGCCTGCTGCACGTCTACGGCCCGACGGAGAACACCACGTTCAGCTCGTGGTTCCTCGTCACGGAGGTGGCGGAGGGGGCCGTGACCGTGCCGATCGGACGCCCGATCGCCAACACCCGGGCCTACGTGCTGGACGCGCAGTTGCAGCCGGTGCCGCTGGGCGTCGTGGGTGAGCTGTGCCTCGGCGGCGACGGTCTGGCGCGGGAATACCTGAACGCTCCCGAGCTGACGCGGGAGCGGTTCGTCGAGAGCCCCTGCCTCCCGGGCGAGCGTCTCTACCGGACGGGGGATCGGGTGCGCTTCCTGCCGGACGGCAACATCGAGTTCCGGGGGCGCGGCGATCAACAGGTCAAGCTGCGGGGCTTCCGCATCGAGCCGGCGGAGATCGAGCAGGCGCTCGCGGAGCATCCCGGTGTGGCCGAGGCGGCGGTGGTGCTCCGCGAGGATCTCCCCACCGGGAGGGGGTTCGTGGCCTACGCCGTGGCGGAGCCCGGTGCCGGCCTCTCGGGTGCTGCGCTGCGGGACGCGCTCAAGGCGAAGCTCCCCGACTACATGGTGCCGGCGCACGTCGTCCTGCTCGATGTGCTGCCGCTGACCCCCAACGGCAAGGTGGACCGGCGGGCGCTGCCGGCGCCGGAGGCGGGGGATTCTCCGCGGGACGGGTACGTGCCGCCGCGCACGGAGCTGGAGCGCCGCTTGTGCGAGATCTGGGAAGAGCTGCTGGGCGTCGAGCGGGTGGGGATCGAAGACGGCTTTTTCGACCTGGGCGGGCACTCGCTGCTGGCGACGCGCGTGGTGAGCCGGGTGCGCTCGGCTCTGGGACGGGAGTTGCCGCTCCGCGCGCTGTTCGAGCATCCGACGATCGGGGGATTGTGCGAGAGGTTGCCGGAGCTCAGTGGGGGATGGGTCCTGCCGCCGATCGAGGTCGTGGCGGAGAGAGAGCGGCTGCCGCTGTCCTATGCGCAACAGCGCCTCTGGTTCATCGATCGCCTGGAAGGCGGGACCAGCCAATACAACATCGCGGGCGCGGCGCGGGTGCGGGGGGAGCTGGACAGGGACACGCTGGCCGCCGCGCTGCGGACGATCATCCAGCGCCACGAGTCGCTGCGCACGGTTTTCCGGGAAGACGGCGGCGCCGTGCACCAGGTCATCCGCGACGAGGTCGACGTCCGCCTGGCGGTGAGGGATCTGAGCGGGCTCGGAGCCGGGGAGAGGGAGCGGGAGGTCGAGCGCCTGGCGCGCGAGGATGCGCGGCGGCCGTTCGACCTGAGCCGCGATCTGCTGTTGCGGGTGGAGCTGCTGAAGCTGTCCGGCGCAGAGCACGTGGTGTTGTTCAACATGCACCACATCGCGTCGGACGGATGGTCGATGGGTGTGCTGATGCGGGAGCTCGGAACGCTCTACGCGGCGTACCGGGCCGGAGAAGAGAGCCCGCTCCCGCCGCTGCGCGTGCAGTATGCGGACTATGCGCAATGGCAGCGCCAGTGGTTGCAGGGCGAGGTCCTGGAAGATCAGTTGAGTTATTGGCGCCGTCAATTGACCGGGTTGCCGGCCGTGCACAGCTTGCCGCTGGACCGGCCGCGGCCGGCGCAGCAGGGCTTCGAAGGCGGCGAGCACGCGCAGTGGATCGCGGGACGGCAGAGGGACGGCATCGCGGCCGTCTGCCGCGAGTCTGGCGCGACGTTGTTCATGGTCCTGCAGGCGGCGTTCGCGGTGCTGCTGAGCCGCTACAGCCAGGAGACGGACGTCGCGGTGGGCTCGCCGATCGCCGGACGCGTGCATCGCGACCTGGAGCCGTTGATCGGTTTCTTCGTCAACACGCTGGTGTTGCGCAGCGATCTGTCTCCCGACCCGCGGTTCACGGAGCTTCTGGAGTCGAGCAAGCAGAGGATCCTGGAAGCGTATGCAAACCAGCACGTACCGTTCGAGATGCTGGTGGAGGAGCTCAAGCCCGAGCGCAGCCTGAGCCACAGCCCGCTGTTCCAGATCTTGTTCGTGCTGCAGAACACCGAGCGTGGCGAGCTGGAGCTCGGGGGCTCGCGCCTCGAGCCGGTGGGTGGGGCCAGCGGCATCATGAAATTCGATCTGGAGGTCTACGCGCAGGAGCTCGACGAGGGACTGGAGCTGAGCTGGTGGTACAAGAAGGAGCTCTTCGACGGCGGAACGATCGCGCGGATGGTGTCGAGCTTCGCCGTGCTGGTGGAGAGCCTCCTGGAGAGGCCGCAGGAGCGGGTGCAGACGTTGCCGCTGTTGACCGAGGCGGAGCGGCGCCAGCTCTCCGCCTGGAACGTTCGAGAGATGCCCTACCCGCGGGACCGGCGCATCCATGAGCTGTTCGAAGCCCAGGTGGAGCGGTCGCCGGAGGCGGTGGCCGTGGTGCTCGAGGAGGAGCGGCTGACCTACGCGGAGCTGAACCAGCGGGCGAACCGTCTGGCGCACGCTCTGATCGCCCAGAGTGTGGGGACGGAGACGTTGGTGGGGCTGTGCGCCGAGCGCTCGCTGGAGATGGTGGCCGGCATCCTGGGCATCCTGAAGGCGGGCGGAGCGTACGTGCCGCTCGATCCGGAGTATCCGGAGGCGCGCCTCCGGTCGATGGTGGAGGACTCAGGGGTCGAGGTGGTGCTGGCGCAGCGCCGGCTGTCCGGGCTGGAGTGCTTCGCCGGATGCCGCACGCTGCCGCTGGACGATCCTGCTCTGACCGCCGAGCCCGCCGGCGGCAATCCGGGATTGCGCGGCCGGTCGAGCGACCTCGCCTACGTGATCTACACCTCCGGCTCGACGGGACAGCCGAAGGGCGCGATGGTCGAGCACCGGAGCGTGGCCCGTCTCGTCATCCATCCCGACTTCCTGCCGCTCGATGCGGAGACGGTGATGCTCCAGGCCTCGTCCGTCTCGTTCGACGCCGCGACCCTGGAGATCTGGGGAGCGCTCCTGAATGGCGGCCGTCTGGTGCTCTATCCGGAGAGGGTGCCGGAGATCGGGAGGCTGAACGCCGAGATCGAGCGGCGCGGTGTCAATACGGCGTGGTTGACCGCCGGTCTGTTCGAGCAGTGGAGCCACCAGCTCCCGCAGACGACTCGATTGCAGTGGGTGCTCTCCGGCGGCGACGTCGTGGATCCGTCCGCCGTCGCACGGGTGTACGCGGCGTTTCCCGGCATCGAGGTCATCAACGGCTATGGGCCGACGGAGAACACCACCTTCACCAGTTGCTATTCGATCCCGCGTGATCTCGATCCGCGCCATGCGCTGCCGTTGGGGCGTCCGATCAACGGCACCGGGGTGTATGTGCTGCAGGAGAACCGGACGCTGGCGGCCCTGGGGGCCGTGGGGGAGCTCTGCGCGTTCGGCGACGGGGTGGCCCGAGGCTATCTGAACCGTCCGGACCTGACGGCGGAACGGTTCATCGCCGACCCCGTGCCGGAGGTCGCCGGGTCGCGGCTGTACCGGACGGGGGATCTGGCGCGCTGGCGGGTCGACGGGACGCTCGAATTCCTGGGCCGGCGGGACCATCAGGTGAAGATCCGGGGTTTCCGCGTGGAGCTGGGAGAGATCGAGGCGCAGCTGCGGTCGGAGCCGTCGGTGCGGGACGCGCTCGTCGTGGCGCGCGAGGACCGGCCGGGAGACAAGCGGCTGGTCGCCTACGTGGTGGGCCAGGACGGGCGCGCTCCGGAGGAGGCGGCGACGCTGCTGCGGCATCTCGCGGCCCGGCTGCCGGAGCACATGGTGCCCGCGTTCTTCGTCGCTCTGGAGTGGCTGCCGCTGACCGCGAATGGAAAGGTGGACCGCGGTGCCCTGCCGGCGCCGGACCTGGGAGATCTGCAGTGCGACGCGTACGTGGCGCCGCGCACGGACGTCGAGCGCCGGTTGTGCGCGATCTGGGAGGAGCTCCTGGGATTGGAGCGGGTGGGGATCGAGGAGAGCTTCTTCGATCTGGGCGGTCATTCGCTGCTGGCGACGCAGGTGGTGAGCCGGGTGCGTTCGGTCCTGGGACGGGAGATCCCGCTGCGCGCGCTGTTCGAGCATCCGACGATCGCTGGTTTGTGTGAGCGCTTGCCGGAGCTGGGCGAGGGATGGGGCTTGCCGGAGATCTCGGTCCTGGCGGAGAGGATGGAGCTGCCCCTGTCCTTTGCGCAGCAGCGCCTCTGGTTCATCGATCGTCTGGAGGGCGGGAGCAGCCACTACAACATTCCGAGCGCGACGCGCGTGCGCGGCGATCTCGATCCTGTGGCGCTGAGGCGTGCGTTGCGGACGATCGTCGAGCGCCACGAGTCCCTGCGCACGGTCTTCCGCGAGGTCCGGGGTGAGCCGCGGCAGGTCATCCGCGACAACGTCGATCTCCGTCTGGAGGCGCGGGATCTGAGCGGACTGGATGCGGAAGAGAAGGAGCGGGAGGTCCGGCGCCAGACGTTGGAGGATGCGCGGAGGCCGTTCGATCTGGGCCGTGACCTGATGCTGCGTGTGGGGCTGCTGCGGCTGTCGGACGAGGAGCACGTGGTCCTGCTCAACATGCACCACATCGCATCGGACGGGTGGTCGATGGGTGTGCTGATGCGCGAGCTCGGGACGCTCTACGCGGCATACCGGGCGGGAGAGGAGAACCCGCTCCCGCCGCTCTCCGTGCAGTATGCCGACTACGCGTGCTGGCAGCGGCAGTGGCTACGGGGCGAGGTCCTGGAGGCTCAGCTGAGCTATTGGCGGGATCAACTGGCCGGATTGCCGCCGGTTCATGGTCTGCCGCTGGACAGGCCGCGCCCCGAGCGCCAGGGCTTTGACGGGAGAGTGCATGCGCAGCGATTGGACCGGGAGCTGAGCGACCGGATCGCGGCCCGTTGCCGCGAGTCCGGAGTGACGCGGTTCATGCTCCTCCAGGCGGCGTTCTCGGCTCTGCTGAGCCGGTACGGCACGGAGACGGACGTCGTGGTGGGCTCGCCGATCGCCGGGCGCGTGCACCGCGACGTGGAGCCGCTGATCGGTTTCTTCGTCAACACTCTGGTGCTGCGCAGCGACCTGTCCCGGCACTCCGGATTCGCGGAGCTGCTGGAATCGAGCAAGCAGATGATCCTGGACGCGTACGCGCATCAGCACGTGCCGTTCGAGATGCTGGTCGAGGAGCTGCGGCCGGAGCGCAGCCTGAGCCACAGCCCGTTGTTCCAGATCCTGATCGTTTTGCAGAACGCGGAGCAGGCAGCGGAAGGGCTCGGGGACGCGCGGCTCGAAGCGGAGGGAGAGGGGAGCGGGATCGTCAAGTTCGATCTGGAGCTCAACATGCTGGAGCTCGCGGACGGTCTGAGCCTGAGCTGGTTCTACAAAAACAAGCTGTTCGACGCCCGCACGATCGAGCGCATGGCCGCGAGCTTCGGTGTGTTGCTGGAAAACCTTTTGGAGAGGCCGCAGGAGAGGGTCGACGAGCTGCCGCTGCTGCCCGAGGCGGAGCGTCGCGAGCTGCTGTCCGCGTGGACCGGCCGGGACACGCTGTACCCGCGGGATCTCCGCATCGATGAGCTGTTCGAGGCGCAGGCTGAGAGGTCGCCGGAAGCCGTCGCCGTGGTGCTGGAGAACCGGCGGCTGACCTACAGGGAGCTGAACGACCGATCGAGCCACCTCGCGCAATATCTGATCGGTCAGGGTGTCGGCGCGGAGACGCTGGTGGGTCTGTGCATGGACCGCTCGCTGGAGATGCTGGTCGGCATCCTGGGGATCCTGAAGGCGGGCGGGGCGTACGTTCCGCTCGATCCGGAGTATCCGGAGGCGCGCCTCGCGTACATGCTGCGCGATGCGGCGGCCGACGTGGTCCTGACGCAGAGCCGGCTCGCGGGGCTCGGCTGCTTCACGGGGTATCGCACCGTGGCGCTGGACGATCCGAAGTTCGCGGCCTCGCTGGCGGAGACCTCCGGCGGCAACCTGGAGCCGCGCGGGGCGACGGGCCTCGCTTACATGATCTATACCTCCGGCTCGACGGGCCAGCCGAAAGGCGTGATGGTCGAGCATCGGAGCGTGGTCCGTCTCGTGATCCATTCCGACTACGTGCCGCTGACCACGGAGACGGTGATGCTCCAGGCCTCGTCCGTCTCGTTCGACGCCGCGACCCTGGAGATCTGGGGCGCGCTGCTGAATGGCGGGCGCTTGGTCCTGTACCCCGAGAGAGTTCCGGAAATCGGCCGCCTGAACGCTCAGATCGAGCGGCACGGCGTCAACACCATGTGGCTGACCGCGGGCCTGTTCGAGCAGTGGAGCTATCAGGTTCCCCGCGCGAGCCGGTTGCGCTGGGTGCTGACCGGCGGCGACGTCGTGGACCCGTTCGCCGTGGCGCGGGTCTACGCGGCCCTGGCGGACGTCGAGGTCATCGACGGCTATGGTCCGACCGAAAACACCACGTTTACCAGCTGCTATCCGATCCCGCGCGGATTCGATCCCCATCATCCGGTGCCGCTGGGACGGCCGATCCACGGCACCGGGGTCTACGTGCTCCAGGCAGGCTCGACGCTGGCCGCCCGCGGAGCGGTCGGTGAGCTCTGCGCTCTCGGGGATGGCGTGGCCCGGGGCTACCTGAACCGTCCGGAGCTCACGGCGGAGCGGTTCGTTCCCGATCCGTACGCGGAGGCTCCCGGGTCGCGGCTCTACCGGACGGGCGACCTGGTCCGCTGGCGGAGCGACGGGCTGTTGGAGTTCCTGGGCCGGCTGGATGGTCAGGTCAAAATCCGCGGGTTCCGCGTCGAGGTTGGAGAGATCGAGGCGCAGCTCCACGCGCAGGAATCGGTCCGGGAAGCGGTCGTCGTGGCGCGCGAGGACCGGCCCGGGGAGAAGCGGCTGGTGGCCTACGTCGTGGGCCGGGAAGGCCGGGCGCCGAAGGTGGGGAAGCTGCGCGAGCACGTGGCCTCGAAGCTGCCGGAGCACATGGTGCCGTCGATCTTCGTGGTCCTTGAAGCGCTGCCGCTGACGGAGAACGGGAAGGTAGACCGCGCGGCGCTGCCGGCACCGCAGGAAGGGGATTACCAGCGGGCCGGGTACGCCGCGCCGCGCACGGAGCTGGAGCGCCGGCTGTGCGAAATCTGGGCGGAGGTCCTGGGCGTCGAGCGCGTGGGGATCGAGGACAGCTTCTTCGATCTCGGCGGGCACTCGTTGCTGGCGACCCGCGTGGTGAGCCGGGTGCGCTCGGCGCTGGGACGCGAGCTGCCGCTGCGCGCGTTGTTCGAGCATCCGACGATCGGCGGTCTCTGTGAGCGGCTGCCCGAGCTCAGTGGCGGATGGATCTTGCCGGACATTGAGATCGCCGCGGAGCGCGAGGATCTGCCGCTCTCCTACGCGCAGCAACGCCTCTGGTTCATCGACCGGCTGGAGGGCGCGAGCAGCCAGTACAACATTCCAGGCGCGGTGCGGATGCACGGCGGCCTCGAAAAAGCCGCGTTCGCCCGCGCGCTGCGGACGGTCGTGGAGCGCCACGAGTCGCTGCGGACGACCTTCCGCGAGATGCGGGGCGAGGCCGTGCAGGTGATCCGTGCGGACGTCGAGATCCACGTGCAGGAAAGTGATCTGAGCGGGCTCGGCGCGGAGGAGAAAGAAAGGGAGGTCCGCCGCCTGGCCCTGGACGATGCGCGGCGGCCGTTCGATCTGAGCCGCGATCTCCTGTTGCGCGTGACGCTGCTGACGCTCGCGGCCGAGGAGCACGTGGTGCTGTTCAACATGCACCACATCGCGTCGGACGGCTGGTCGATGGACGTGCTGATGCGCGAGCTTCGGACGCTGTACGCGGCGTACCGGGCGGGACAGGAGAATCCTTTGCCGCCTCTGCGGGTGCAGTATGCGGATTACGCGCAATGGCAGAGGCAGTGGCTGCGCGGAGAGGTCCTCGAAAGCCAGCTGGCCTATTGGAGACGGCAGCTCGCCGGGCTGCCGCCGGTCCACGGCCTGCCGATCGACCGGCCGCGGCCGGCGCGGCAGGGCTTCGAAGGCAGTCATTGGCTCCAAAACGTGGGAGGAGAGCTGCGGGAGCGGATCGCTGTCGAGTGCCGGGAGTCGGGAGTGACACTGTTCATGTTCCTGCAGGCGGCGTTCTCGGTGCTCCTCAGCCGCTACAGTCAGGAGACGGACGTCGTGATGGGCTCGCCGATCGCGGGCCGCGTCCATCGCGATCTGGAGCCGCTGATCGGTTTCTTCGTCAATACCCTGGTGCTGCGCAGCGATCTGTCCGGAAACCCCCGGTTTGCCGATCTGCTGGGAGCGAGCCAGCAGGCGACCCTGGACGCGTATGCCCACCAGCACGTGCCGTTCGAGATGCTGGTCGAGGAGCTCAAGCCGGAGCGCAGCCTGAGTCACAGCCCCTTGTTCCAGGTCCTCCTGGTGCTGCAGAACACGGCGCGCGGTGAGGAGGGGCTCGGCGATGCGCGGTTCGAGCCGGTCGCGCAAGACATTGGTGTCGTGAAATTCGATCTGGAGCTCAACGTGGAGGAGCTCCCCGAGGGTCTCCACCTGCGGTGGTTGTACAAGCGGGAGCTGTTCAACGCCGAAACGATCGAGCGGATGGCGGCGAGCTTCGGCGAGCTGCTGGAAAGCATTCTCAGCTGGCCGGACGAAAGGATTCTTTCACTGCCGCTGCTGACCTCGCCGGAACGCCTCCTCCTGCTCTCCGTGGCGCACGGCGATGACATGCCGTACCCGCGGGATCTCTGCCTCCATGAGCTGTTCGAAGCGCAGGTGGAGCGGTCGCCGGACGCTCTGGCGGTGGTCTCCGAGGACGGGAGTCTGACCTACCGCGAGCTGAACGAGCGGTCGAACCGCCTGGCGCACGCGCTGATCGCCCGGGGGGTTGGTGCGGAGACGCTGGTGGGCCTCTGCGTCGAGCGCTCGCTGGACATCCTGGTCGGCATCCTGGGCACTCTCAAGGCCGGTGCGGCGTACGTGCCGCTCGATCCGGAGTCCCCGGAGGCGCGCCTCGGCTATCTGCTGGAGGACTCTGGGGTCGAGGTGGTGCTGACGCAGAGCCAGCTGGCGGAGCTGGGCTGCTTCGCCGGCCGCCGGACGTTGTCGCTGGATCAGCCGGGTTTCGCGCACGGCAATCCGCCGCGGCGTGGATCGGGGCCGGGCCACCTCGCGTACGTGATCTATACCTCCGGCTCGACGGGGCAGCCGAAGGGCGTCCTGGTCGAGCACCGGAGCCTGATCAATCTGACGTTCGGATTGCGCCGGATGCTTGCGGCGACGGGGCTGGAGCCGGGCTATCGCTGGGCCTGGAACGTGCCGGTGGTCTTCGACGGCTCGGTCAAGGGGCTGACGCAGCTGGCGCTCGGCGTCGAGCTGCACGTCCTCGCGCAGCCGGTGCGACAATCGCCGGGCGCTCTGCTGGCCTACGTCCGGAGCCAGGGGATCGATCTCCTGGACTGCACGCCGTCTCTGCTGGAGCTGTTGCTGGCCGAGGCGGAACGGGAGCAGGTGGGCCTGCCGCATCTGTTGATCGGCGGCGAAGCGATCAACGGCCCGCTCTGGACGCGGGTGTGCGCGCACCTGCGGTCGCACGGGACCTCGGCGTTGAACGTCTACGGACCCACGGAGTGCACGGTGGACAGCACCGGCACGGCGCTGGAGGGCGCCGTCGATCCGCACATCGGCCGTCCCTTGCCGAACGTGGAAGCCTACGTGCTGAGCTCCGAGCTCGAGCTGGTGCCGCACGGTGGTGTCGGCGAGCTGCACATCGGCGGCGCGGGCGTCGCGCGGGGCTATCTCCGGCGTCCGGCCCTGACGGCGGAGCGCTTCACCGCCAACCCCTATGGACCGGCCGCCGGGTCGCGGCTCTACCGAACCGGCGACCGCGCGCGCTGGCGCGGTGACGGGACGCTGGAGTCGCTGGGCCGCTTGGACGATCAGGTCAAGGTGCGCGGGTTCCGCATCGAGCTCGGAGAAATCGAGGCGCAGATCCAGGCGCAGGCGTGGGTGCGGGACGCGGTGGTCGTGGCGCGCCCGGACGCGTTCGGCACGAAGCGGCTGGTGGCCTACGTGGTGCCGTCCGGCGATCCTTCGGAAGCCGGCGCGCTCAAGAGCGCGTTGCAGCGGCTGTTGCCGGACTACATGATCCCGGCGGTCTTCGTGGTGCTGGAGGCGCTGCCGCTGACGGCGAACGGCAAGGTGGACCGCAGAGCCTTGCCGGTGCCGGAGGAAGGGGATTACCAGCGGGGCGGCTACGTGGCGCCGCGCACGGAGCTCGAACGCCGGCTGTGCGAGATCTGGCAGGAGGTGCTCGGCGTGGAGCGGGTGGGGATCGAGGATAGCTTCTTCGATCTCGGAGGCCACTCGTTGCTGGCGACGCGCGTGGTGAGCCGGGTGCGTTCGGACCTGGGCCGGGAGCTCCCGCTGCGCGACCTGTTCGAGAATCCCACGGTCGCGGGTCTGTGCGAGAGGTTGCCGCAACTCGGCGGCGGGTGGGTCCTGCCGGAGATCGAGGTCGTGGCCGAGAGACAGAATCTGCCGCTTTCGTACGCGCAGCAGCGTCTCTGGTTCATCGATCGCCTGGAAGGCGGGAGCAGCCACTACAACCTGCCGGGTGCGGTGTCCGTGCGGGGTGATCTGGATCGGGGGGCGTTCGCCCTGGCTCTGCAGACGATCGTGGAGCGCCACGAGTCGTTGCGAACGGTTTTTCGCGAGGTCGACGGCGAGGTGGTGCAGGTGATCCGGCAAGGGATCGAATTTCACCTGGAGGAGCGGGACCTGAGCCGGCTGGGAGCGGACGAGAGGGAGCGCGAGGCCTGGCGCCTGGTGCGGGAGGATGCGCGCAAGCCGTTTGATCTGAGCTGCGACCTGCTGCTGCGCGCCGGTCTGCTGAAGCTTGCGGACGGCGAGCACGTGGTGTCGTTCAACATGCACCACATCGCGTCGGACGGCTGGTCCATGGGCATCCTGATGCGGGAGCTCGGAATCCTTTACGAGGCGTACCGGAAGGGCGAGGAGAACCCCCTCCCGCCGCTCTCCGTGCAGTACGCGGACTACGCCTGCTGGCAGCGCCGGTGGTTGCAGGGGGAGATCCTGGAGGCGGAGCTGGGCTACTGGAGGAGCCAGCTGGCCGGTCTGCCGCTCGTCCATGGTCTTCCGCTGGACCAGCCCCGGCCGGCGCGGCAGGGTTTCGTCGGTGGCGAGCAGGTGCAGCGTCTGGACCGGGCGGTGCGAGACCGCATAACGGCCCGTTGCCGGGAGTCCGGAGTGACGTCGTTCATGCTCCTCCAGTCTGCCTTCGCGGTCCTTCTGAGCCGCTTCAGCCAGGAGCCGGACGTCGTGGTGGGCTCGCCGATCGCGGGACGCGTCCATCGCGACCTGGAGCCGCTGATCGGGTTCTTCGTCAACACCCTGGTGCTGCGCAGCGAACTGTCGGGCGATCCGAGCTTCGCGGAGCTGTTGGAGAGGAGCCGGCGGACGATCCTGGATGCGTACGCCCATCAACACGTACCGTTCGAGATGTTGGTGGAGGAGCTGCGGCCCGAGCGCAGCCTGAGCCACAGCCCGTTGTTCCAGGTTTTGTTCGCATTGCAGAACGTGGATCCGGCGGGCGCGCTCGGCGAGCCCGGCCGCGAGGCGGTGGGGGGGAGCCGCGGGATCGTGAAGTTCGATCTGGAGCTCAGCGCGCGGGAGCTGGAGGATGGGCTGGTCCTGACCTGGCTGTACAAAAAGGAGCTGTTCGACGGCACCACGATCGCGCGGATGGCGTCGAGCTTCGGCGTGTTGTTGGCGGGTCTGCTGGCGAGCCCGGAGGAAGGGGTACGCGAGCTACCGCTGCTGACCGCCGCGGAGCGCGAGCAGATGCTGGTGGAATGGAACGATGCGGCGGGCGCGGAGGATGGCGTTCCGTTCCATCGCCAGTTCGAGGCCTGGGCCGCCGTGGCGCCCACGTCTCCGGCTCTCTGGTTCGAGGGCGCCGAGATGACCTACGGCGACCTGAACCGCCGGGCCAATCAGCTCGCCCGGTTCCTGGGCCGCCTGGGGATCGGCCGCGGTGTGCCGGTCGCCCTCTGCATGGAGCGCTCGGTCGAGGTGGCCGTCGGTCTGCTCGCGATCCTCAAGGCCGGGGGCGTGTACGTTCCTCTCGATCCGTCCTATCCCGACGACCGCCTCGCCTGGATGCGCGCCGATTCGCAGTCCGCGGTCCTGCTGAGCCTCGCGGGTCAGGCGAGCGGCCTGCGGGATCTGGTGCCCACCGTGGACCTCGACGCGGAGTGGAGCGAGATCGCCCGCGAGCCCGGCGACAACCTGGATGGCGGTATCTGCGGTGACGACTTGGCCTATGTCATCTACACGTCGGGTTCCACCGGCCGGCCCAAGGGGGTTGCCATCCCCCACCGCGGCCTGAGCAACCTCGTGGCGGCGCAGCGCGACGCCTTCAGGGTCTCGCCGGACAGCCGGGTCCTGCAGTTCGCCTCGCTGAGCTTCGACGCCTCGGTCTTCGACTGCACCATGGCGCTCGCCAACGGCGCCTGCTTGTGCCTGGCGGTGCGCGAGGAGCTGATGCCGGGCTCCGGCCTGGTGGAGGTGATGCGCCGGAGCGCCGTCACGCACGCCACGCTCTCCCCCTCCGCCCTCGCCGTGCTGGAGCCCGCGGACCTCCCAGCCCTCGCGACGCTGGTGGTTGCGGGCGAGGCGTGCGCGGCCGAGCTCGTGGCGCTCTGGTCGCCCGGTCGCCGGTTCTTCAACTGCTACGGCCCCACCGAGGCCACGGTCTGGGGAACGTACCAGGAGTGCCGGCCGGGGACGGACAAACCCTCCATCGGCCGCTCGATTTTGAACGCGTCGGCCTACGTGCTCGACCCCGGGCTGTGGCCATTGCCTGCCGGAGTGCCGGGTGAGCTCTACCTGGGTGGTCCGGGGGTCGGCCGCGGCTATGTCGGCCGTCCGGATCTGACGGCGGAGCGGTTCCTCCCCGATCCATTCTCCGGGAAACCGGGCGCCCGGCTGTACCGGAGTGGCGACCTGGTGCGCTGGCTGGCGGGCGGCGCGCTGGACTTCCTGGGCCGCCTCGACCACCAGGTCAAGATCCGCGGCTTCCGTATCGAGTTAGGGGAGGTCGAGGCGTCGTTGGCCGCGTACCCCGGCGTGCAGGATGCCGTCGTGCTGGCGCGGGAGGATCAACCCGGAGACAAACGGCTGGTGGCCTACGTGGTGGGGCGCGTCGAGGCGGCCGGGCTGAGCGAGCACCTGCGCGGACGCCTGCCGGAGTACATGGTCCCCTCGGGGTTCGTGGTGCTGGAGGCGCTGCCGCTGACGGCGAACGGGAAAGTGGACCGCCGTGCGCTGCCGGCGCCGGAAGGAAAGAATTATCAGCGCAGCGAGCACGTCGCCCCCGAAACGGAGCTGGAGCGCCGGCTCTGCGAGATCTGGGCGGAGGTGCTGGGGGTGGAAAGCGTGGGAGTCGAGGACAGCTTCTTCGATCTCGGCGGGCATTCGTTGCTGGTGATCAAGCTGGTGTCGAGGATCCATGCGCAGCTCGGGATCCGTCTCAGCCCGCGGCGCCTCTTCGAAAGCTCCACGGTGCGCCGCCTCGCGGCGGTCCTCGAGGGCCCTGCCACCGAGGCGCCGGGCGCCTGGGAGCCCCTGGTGGCCCTCTCCGGCGACGCGGACCTTCCACGGCTGTTCTGTCTGCCGGGTGCGGGGATGTTCAGCGTCGCGATGGCGCCCCTGGCGCGCGCCCTGGCCGGAAAGATGGAGTTGAACGTCCTCGAAGCCCGCGGCCTCGACGGGATCTCGCCGCCGCAGACGAGCCTGGACGAGATCGTGGAAAGCTACGGCTCCGCGGTCCAGAGGCGGCAGGCGCAAGGGCCCTATCACCTGCTGGGCCACTCGTTCGGCGGTTGTATTGCCTTCGAGCTGGCGCGGTGGCTGGAGGCGCGCGGCGACAGCGTGAGCGTCATCCTGCTGGACAGCTTCTTCGACTCCTGGAGCGCCGGTGACGCGAAGATGCTGCCGATGCAGACCGATCTTCCGGAGAGCGAGGAGGAGCCGCCGGGATTCCGCGAGGTTTTCCTGAGTCAACTGGAGCTGCAGCGTCAGTACCGGCCGTCCGGCCGCGTCAACGCACCGCTCACGCTGCTCTATGCGGAGGACGGGGCGATGGCGGGGAATCGGCTTCCCGAGGTGCTGGAGCGGTACGCGCGCGTCGCGGAGCAGCCCGTGCGCTATTCCGCGGTCCACGGAGGGCACCATTCGATGCTGTCCGAGGCGAACGCCGCACAACTGGCGGAGAGGCTGCTGGCGCTGATCGAACAGCCCGCGGCCGCCGAGGTCTCGTGAAGGCCTGCGTCTTTCCCGGCCAGGGGGCGCAGGCGGTTGGCATGGGCGCGGGCCTGTTCGCGCGCTACCCCGAGATCACGGCGCTGGCCGATGAGATCCTCGGCTATTCCGTGGCGGAGCTTTGTCTCCAGGACCCCGAGGGGCGGCTCCACCAGACGCAGCTCACGCAGCCCGCCCTGTATACCGTGAATGCGCTGAGCTACAGGAGCCGGTGCGACAGCGGTGCGCCGCCGCCCGATTTCCTGGCCGGCCACAGCCTTGGGGAATACAACGCTCTCCTGGCCGCCGAGGCGTTCGATTTCGCCACCGGCCTGCGGCTCGTCCAGCGCCGCGGGGAGCTGATGAGCGGGGCCTCGGGAGGAGGCATGGCCGCCGTCCTCGGATGCGACGCGGAAACCGTCGAAGAGATTCTGCGCGGGAACGGTCTGCCCGGCCTCGACGTGGCCAACTACAACACGCCGAGTCAAGTGGTGCTGTCGGGACCGCTCGACGAGATCGCTCGCGCGGAAGATCTCCTGGTCGACGCCGGAGCCACCTACATTCCGCTCAAGAACGTGAGCGCCGCGTTTCACTCCCGGTACATGGAGGCCCTGGTGCCGCCGCTGGGAGAGGCGTTGGATGGCGCGGAGCTCCGGCCGCCGAAGATCCCGGTGATTTCGAACGTCTCGGCGCTCCCCTACGCCAGCGGTGAGATTCATGAGATCAAGGAGAACCTCTTGCGGCAGATGCGGCAGCCGGTGCGGTGGACGGAGAGCATCCGCTATCTCCTGGGCCGCGGAGTCGACGAGTTCGAGGAGGTGGGGCCGGGCGAGGTGTTGACGAAGCTGGTCCGGTCCATCCGCAAGCGAACCAAGCCGCCCGTGACGGCCGCTGCCGCTCTCGCCGACCGTCTCGGCGCCGAGTCGTTCCGGCGGGATTACAAGGTTCGCCGGGCCTGCGTGGCGGGTGCGATGGAGCACGGAATCGCATCGCAGGATCTGGTGGTCCGGATGGGGAGAGCCGGCTACCTCGGGTTCTTCGGCGCCGGCGGCCTCGGTCTCGCCGAGATCGATCAGAGCATCCAAACCATCCGTCGATCGCTCGACGCGGGGGAGCCGTTCGGGGTGCAACTGACGTCCTGTCCGGATGATCCGCAAGCCGAGATGGCGGTCGTCGATCTCTGCCTGCGGCACGGCGTGCGATTCCTCGAAGCGTCCGGTTTCGTCGCTCCGAGCCCCGCGTTGATCCGCTTCCGGCTGGCCGGCCCGGCCGCCCACAAGGTGATCGCGCGGGTCTCCCGGCCGGACGTGGCGGCGGCGTTTTTCGATCCTCCTCCCGAAGGTGTCGTGGCCGAGCTGTCGAGCGCCGGCCTGATTTCCGGGGACGAGGCGCAGTGGGCCGTGCGGATTCCCACGGTCGATGACGTCTGTGTGGACGCTGACGCCGGGATCGGGGGAGCCGCCGTGCTCCTCCCGGCGTTGATCCGCCTGCGCGACGACGTCTGCCGGCGCCGCGGCTATGACACTCCGGTCCGGGTCGGCTGTATGGGGGGGATCGGGACTCCGGAGGCCGCGGCCTCGGCGTTCCTGCTCGGCGCGGAGTTCATTCTCACGGGCTCCGTCAACCAGTGCACGGTCGAAGCGGGTACCAGCGACGACGTCAAAGAGATCCTGCAGACGATCAACGTGCAGGATACGGAATCCGCGCCGGCGGGCGATCTCTTCGAGCTGGGGGCCAAGGTCCAGGTCTTGAAGAAAGACGTGCTCTTCGCCGCGCGCGCCAACCGCCTGTACGAGCTCTGGCGCCGCCATGGCTCCTGGGACGAGATCGATGCGCCCATCCGCGCCAGGATCGAGAGAGATTATTTCGGCCGCAGCTTCGAGCAGGTCTATGAAGAGATCGGGACGGCGGAGCGCGATCCACGGCACCGGATGGCGATGGTCTTCCGCTGGTATTGCCGGCACGCGATGCGCCTGGCGCTCTCCGGCGTGAAGGCGCAGAGAGCCAATTACCAGGTGCCTTGCGAGCCGGCTCTGGGCGCCTTCAATCAATGGGTCAAGGGGACGCCTCTGGAGTCATGGCGGAGCCGCCACGTCGACGTCATTGCGGATCGGATCATGGAAGGCGCGGCGGAGGTGTTGAGCCGGCAGCTGCTCCGGCTCGCCGCCGCGGGTGAGCCGGAGCAGCAGAGCTGATCTCTTCGCCGCGTCCTCAGCTTTTCGGAGCTTTGAAGGCCGCTTCGTCCACGGGCTGATTGAGCACGATCTTGTCCCAGGAGATCGTCTGCGAGAAGTTGGCTTCCGGCGCGTTCGCCGTCTCCTGGAAGGGGAACTGCACGCCGCCCACGTCCCGGTAGCCCTCGTAGATCACCTCGATGTCGATGTTCTTGTCCAGCTGGGGGACATACTGCGTGCCCAGAGTGCGGCGCAGGAGGAAGCTCTTCGCGTCGAGATAGTAATAGCTCACCGAGCTGTCGGGGCTGGTCAGCTTGAGCTTGTAGACCTGCGCCCCCTTCAAGGGCTGTTTTCCCACCACCTCGACTTTGTTTCCCTTCGCCTTGGCATCGACGAGCGCCCCCTGCGGGTCGGCGAGGCGGCGGAAGCGGGCGGCGGACTTCTCGGACATCGGCTTCGGCTTGACGATGCCGTTGCGCGGGTTGAGCTCCCAGTTGGTCGGACCGTCCACGACGTTCCACATGGTGACCTGCGAGCTATCGGCGATCCGCCGGGAGTAGCGTCCGGGAGCGATGAAGACGGTGATCGGAACCGCGGAGCTCGCCTGCCAGGTCCCTGTCATCTTCACGGTCTGAAGGCTCTTGAGCTTCGGCTCGCCGCCGCGCGCCGCGGCGTACTTGGCGAGCAGCTGATCGGCGTTCAGATCGGACGCCTGGGGGGCGGGATCAGGCGGCAAGGGGTCGCCCCCGTGCTTGAACAGCTGCGTCTCTCCCCGGCATGCCATCAACAGCACGATCAGGGCCAGTGGCGAAATCTTACGGAACATAAACAGTCGACTCCTTTCATGAGGAAATAATGTGCGAACCAATCGTTGATCTCGTCTAATCGATCGAGCGGGCGCCTTTGCCGGGGATGGCCATCACCAAGCTGGTCACTGCGAGGAGCGCTCCCGCCGCGATGAACAAACCGTTGAGATTCCATTGCGCGACGAAGCCGGCGACCGCATAGGACAAAGGAACCAATCCCACGGCGCAAACCATCAGCACGCTCATGACCCGGCCCAGCATCGCACGCTCCACCCGCGTCTGGATCCAGACGTTGACCTGCACGTTGACGAATCCGACGCCCAAACCCATCAGCGCCAGCAACGCTCCGACCGCCACGGGCTTCAGGGCCAGGCCGATGCCGATCAGCTCGAGGCCCGTCAGCGCGCTCATGACGATGAATTGCAGACCGCGCCGGCGGGGCCGCTTCACCAGGCCGCCGAGCAGGATGCCGGGCAGGAGGCCGCCGCTGAAGCACGAGAGCAGGATTCCGAAGGCAGCTTCCGATCCGAAGCGAAATTTAGCCACGGTCGCCAAACCGACGCCGATCGGCCCCGCGATGCAGAGGTTGATGGCAGCGTAAATCACGATCAGGGACAGGAGCTGCAAGTCTTTCCGCACCGCTTGCAGGCCGGCTCCGATGGAGCGCAGGATGCTCGGACGGGCCGGCGCGCCGGGAGCGGGCTCCGGAGCCTTGGGAGGATCCGGGATCCTGAGCAGCGCCGCAATGACCGCGAGAAAGCTCAACGCATCGACAAAGAGCGCGGAAGCGATCCCAAAGCTTTTGATCATCAGTCCCGCGGGAGCGGGTCCGATCATCTGCGTCAAGACCGAGGAGCTCTGGAACATGGAATTCGCGCGCTGCAGCTGCTGCGGTTGGACGAGCGAAGGAATCAACGCTCCCGCGGCAGGCTGCGAAAAAGCGTCGGCGATGCCAAACGCGATCGTCAGCAAGTAAAGCTCCCAGAGCTGGATGCTGCCGAGCCAGACCAACGTCGCCACCGTGCCGACGAAGATCGCGCGGGCCGCCGCCGTCGCGGTCAGCACGCGCCGGGCCGAAAAACGGTCCGTCACCGCTCCGCCCAGCAGCATCAGCGCTGCGCGGGGAATCGCCGCGGCCATCAGAATCGTCCCCAGGGCCAGGCTCGACCCCGTCAGTTGCAGCACGAGCCACGGCAGCGCCACGAGATAGAACTGATCGCCGAGCAGCGAGATAGAAGCGCCGATCCACAGATTGCGGAAATGCGGTGTATGAATGGGATGCGGCGGCGCTGGTGGTGCGCTGGACGCTGCTTCCGGAGCAGACTCCGGGCTTGATCCCGAGATCGGGACAGGCGCTGTGCTCATGTGTGCCATTTCCTCCGCAAGCATTCTACCACTCGAATCGAGGGAATCGAGGCTCCGCCGGATGCGCGCCGAAACTTCTCCGCCCGCGCTCCGTATCGCCCGGATGGAGCCGAAGGTCTCTTGAAGCCTTTCTGAGAGGAGTCCGTCATGAAGATCCGTCCCATTGTTCTAGCGATCCTCGCGAGCGCCGGTTTCGGGGTGGCCGCGCCAGCCTTGGCCGCGGAGGCGCCCCGCGGTTTGGAGCTCGCCCCCTGCAAGAAGGAAGGCCTGCCGCCGGATGCGCGCTGCGGCACCTATGAAGTCTTCGAGAACCGCGCGGCCCGGACCGGTCGGAAGATCCCGCTCCAGGTCGTGGTGCTCCCGGCCAAGGACACGCAGCGCCTGCCCGATCCTTACGTCTATTTCGCCGGAGGCCCGGGAGATTCGTCGATCGAGGAGGGACTCTTCTTCGCGCAGCAGCTCGCGTCGCTGCGCCAGAAGCGCGACGTGCTGCTGGTCGACGTCCGCGGCACCGGCGCCTCCGGAGGGCTGTTCTGCCCGGAGCTGCAGGGCAGGCAGGGCGTCCAAGGATTTCTCGACAATTTCCTGCCCACCGACAAGGTCCGCGCCTGCCGGGACCGTCTGAAGAAAGAAGTCGATCTCTCCTGGTACACCAGCGACGCCGCCATGGACGACGTCGAGGAGGTGCGCACCGCGCTCGGGTATGGCAAGGCCAACCTGATGGGCGGCTCGTATGGCACGCGCGCCGCGCTGACCTACCTGCGGCGCCATCCGCAGAGCGTGCGCACCATCACTCTGCTCGGCGTGGTCCCCCCGGACGACCGCTATCCGTTGGGGGTGGCCCGCTCCGCCCAGAACGCGCTGGACGGCCTGATCGCCGAGTGCGAAGGGGACGCAGCCTGCCATGGAGCCTTCCCGCAGCTGCGCCAGGAGCTGGACGCCGTGCTGCGCCGGGTGACCGCCGAGACGGTGCGGGTCGAGCTCCTCGACCCTGCCACCGGAGAGCCGTTCGAGCTGCGGATGGGGCGCGCGGCCGTCGCCCAGACGCTGCGCTACATGACCTATTCGCCGTCGGGCGCCGCGCTCCTGCCGTTGCTGGTCCACCAGGCGGCCGCGGGAGACTTCGCGCCCCTGGCTCAGACGGCCCGTCTCTACGGGACGTTCATGACCTCGACCGCCGACGGCTTCTACCAGTCGGTGACCTGCGCCGAGGACGTGGCCTTCATCCGCGACGAGGAGGTCGCGGCGGCCGTGGCGGGGACCACGCTGGGCGATTTCCGCATCCGGCAGCAGAAGGCCGCGTGCGAGGGGTGGCCCACTCGCGATCTCGGCAAGGAGATCCAGACGCCGGTCGTCTCCGACGTGCCGGCCCTGCTGGTTTCCGGCGAGCGGGACCCGGTCACGCCGCCGGCCAATGGGGAGAAGGTCGTGCGGACCCTGAAGAACGGGCGCCACCTGATCGTCGCCGACGCCGGCCACAGCACGGAAGGGATGCAGGGGAACGACTGCCTGTTCGGCGTGATGGCCGCGTTCATCGAGGCGGGGACCGTCCAGGGGCTCGACACCTCGTGTGTGACCCGCATGCGGCGGCCGGATTTCGAGCTGCGCCTGGGCGATCCCGCGGTGACGCTGACGCCGGCCAACCTCGAGCGGCTCGCCGGGACCTACGAGAACGCCGAGCTGGGGCTGACGGTCCGGGTGGACGTCGTGCGGAACCGGCTGCGGGTCGAGCTCCAGGGCAACAAGGCCCTGCTGGTCGCCACCTCGCCGACCCGCTTCCGGATCGAGGGCTTCTCCGTATCCCGTGCCGCGGTGTTCCAGGAGAGAGAGGGCCGGATTATCGGCCTGGTCCTGACGGAGTCCGGCTCTCCGGACCTGGTGATGACGCGGACCGCCAGGGATTGAAATTCCCCGGGCTTGACATGGTGGTGTGCTAGTTCTGTAGTACGCCAAGTCGTCGTCGTTCCCGAAAGGAGCCCGGTCATGAGAATTCGGGGAGCCGTTGCTCTCGCCGCCCTCGGTGTCTTCATCTCTACGGCGACTTCGGCCGCGCGCGCCTCCCCCTGGCCCTGCACACGGCCGCCGCCGGGGACTTTGAATTCCTGGGCACCATGGCGTACGTCTTCGGCTCCAGCACCACGCAGGGGTCCCGTGGCCTCTATCTCTCGGTCACCTGCGCCGAGGACGTGGCGTTCATCCGCGAAGAGGAGATCCCGGCCGCGGTCGCGGGGACCTTCCTGGGCGACTTCCGCATCCGCCGGTAGATCGCGGCCTGCAAGGAGTGGCCGGCGGCGCGGCTCGGGCCCGAATTCCTCCAGCCCGTGGTCTCCGATGTGCCGGTCCTCGCGCTTTCCGGCGAGCACGATCCCACGACGCCACCGGCCAATGGCGAGCAGGTGGTCCGGAATCTGACGCAAGGCCGCCTGGTCGTGGTGCCGCACCGGGACCACGGCGTGGTAGGGGCCGCGAGCTCGGGCTGCGTGGTCGGGGTGATCGAGCAGTTCATCAACGCCGCGTCCGCGGAGAGCCTGGACGTCGGATGCATTGAGCGGATGCCGGCGCTGCCGTTCGTGATCAACGCCGGTTAGGGATCCTCCCAGGCGACAGCGTTGCCCACGCGGATCTCTCCCCCCTCCAGCACCAGCGCGCAGGCGCCCCCGCGCCAATCCGGTCTCAGGGCGGCTTTGAGACCGGGCCGGGCCTCGTCCATCCGCTCGCAGGGCGGGCACTCGCTCCAGATCTGGAGCCGCGTGGAGCCGATGCGGAGGATTTGACCGCGGGTCCCCGCCAGGCGGAGGCCCGCGATCATCAGGTTGGCGCGGCGGGACCAAGGTGGGAGCCCCTCCGCGCCGATCTCGGCCGTCGCCTCGGCCCAACGCTCCTCCTCGATCAACGTGACCTGCCGCCGCCCGCCCTGGTTCGCGTTGCCTTCGAGGCCGCGGCCGGCGACCAGGATAGCGGAGGTCTGCGGGTCCATGGGGCCGCGCTTGGCCCGTTTGCGCCAGATGGCGCGGAGCTCACCCGTCACGGCGCGACCGGGCCCGGCGAGGTGAAGACCGAGTCCGGCACGCTGTCGAGCACCGCGATGTTGCCGAGCTCCAGCTTGCGGTCGCCCTCGGTCTGCGTGCGCGTCGGCGCCAGCATGATCTTGCCGTAGCGCTGCCACCCTTCCCACTTCCACTGCGTGGGCTTGGCGTCCGCCGGCTGGTCCTGAAGGACGTACTCCCAGCGGTCCATCAGGTGCGTGGTGGGATTGATGTAGGCCCAGTAGCGGTCGCCGGGCGTCAGGCCCACCTGGCCAAAGGTCAGGTGGAGCTTGTCGTAGCTCGTGCCGTCGATCTCCGCCTTCCCTTCATAGGTGAGGTTCACCCCCGGATCGCGCAGCTTGTAGGGCATGAGCAGCCAATAGGTGTCGTTCACCCATGCGCCGTAGGCCCGCTCGAGCCACTCCTTTTTCTGATCCCCGTCGACCTTTTGGCCGTCGACCCAGGCATCCCCTTCCTTGGTGTTGAGGTTGGAGAGCACCACGTAGGACTTCCCGTCCTGGGATTGCCCTGCGAGGCGATGGCGGCCGGTCCACTTGTCCCAAGTGTGGGTGCGGCGGCCGGCGAAGGAGAAACGGATGAAGCGGGTCTGATCCCACGCCTCCTTGCCCCCGAGCGCCTGCTGGACCTGATCGGCGATCTGGTCGGCCGTGGGCGTCCCCTGCGCGCGGGCTGGCAGGGCGGCGAGGACGAGCGTGGCGATCAGGAACGGGGCGGCGCAACGGAAGAGGCTTCTGGATCTGGTCATTGGGATCTCCTCGGGACGGGAAGCTGCGTGTCCGCAGGGGCGGCATTCTTGACACCCAGGACCCAGCGGATGTCCTCCAGCTGGTGCTCCTCTTGGAGCCGGAACTTGTTCCGCTGGAGGAACTCGGCCAGAGCCAGGCGGATCGCCTCCTCTTCGTTGGCGAACCAGCCCGCACGGACGAGGCTCTCCAATTCCTCGACCAGCCGTTCCGGAATTTCGAGGGCAAGGGTCTTCATCGGGGCTTTCTCCTCGGGGTTGCTTGCGTCCCGGCCCCCGGGACACCACGCGCAAGGAATTCATGTCGTATTCAGGCCGGAGGTCGTCCTGTTCGCGCACTGTCGGAGTATAAGCCTTCCCCGGCTCTCGATGGCGACGCCACAGGGGCGGGCGTCGAGAGGCGGGGGACGACGGGGACGGGAGGCCGACCAGCGGATGACAGGGACCGCCCAGATGTGCCACGCTCCTCTCAAGGAGTTAGCGAAATTCTCCTGCCGGTTCCCGCCTGCATCCCCGAACAACCGGGCGGGAAAGCGGCGTCTCGGGTCTTGTCTCGGGCTCCTGGGCCTGAACCTGTTCCGCGCAGAGGCCCGACTTCCGAGGCTGCAGGGCGGCGATTTCTTCAACAAAAAGCTGGCTCTCGCTCTCTGTCAAAGCGTCTGCATGATTTGCCTTCTCGCGCCAAATTATTTCAGCTCGACACATACGTATTGCGCTCGAGAATACAAGGCTATGCTCGATATCGAGCAGGCGCGCCTGGACATGATGGGCCATCAAAATGATTCGGAGCACGGCTTTATCATTCCGATCGTCATTCGCAGCAAGGACCGCCTCCCCTCCGAGATAAAAAATCAGAGACATTTCTACGATTTTGAAGACTTCCTGCAGAATGATGCAGATTTACAGCGGCCAGAAGACTACTTCCTGGAAGTAAGAAACATTGCTAATTATATTGCCGAGCGCTACTGGGAGCTGATCAAAGTCAACGAGTATCCGTGTGGTCATTGCAGTGGATTTAGCCTTCCGACCCACGAGCAGGCATTGCTCTGGTTAAAGGACTGACGCCTCTTTATTTCAGAAGCTCTTTTTGCGTCCGAGAATACAAAGCTCTGACGATCCTCGAGCAAAAGAGGCTGAACCTCTTGGGCGTCGAGGATAGACATAGTGGCTTGATCATGCCTATGGTTTTGAGAGGCGTAGATTACCTGCCTGAGGAAATCAAAAACCGTCAGCTCTACGACTTCAGCAGCTTCACGGTTGCATCACGAAAGTTTTTCGAGCAAACCAAATTTGCGCGGGTTATTGAAGAGATCGCCAGGAGTATTTATGAAAAACATAGACTCTTCGCCCAGGCCGGGGCCGACCCATGCGCCGACTGTGATAGCTTCCGCCTTCCTACGGAACAGGAGATTGAGGGTTGGCCGGAAGATTCGGCTCGAAATGGCAACTCTTTTCCCCTTAGGTCCTAACGAAGCTCGGCGGGCAGTGCTTGACACCAGTGTGATCCCCTACTCCACCCGGATCTCCTCGAGGGCGCTCTTGAGCTCGTTCAGTGCCCGCACCCGGTGGCGCTCGTATTTGTCGATCCATCGCTCGTAGATCTCGCCGATCGGGACCGGATTGAGGTAGTGCAGCTTCTCCCGGCCCTGCCGCACCGTCACCACGAGACGCGCCTCCTCGAGCACCGCCAGGTGCTTGGACACCGCTTGCCGTGTCATGTCCATCTGCCGGCACAGCTCTCCCAACGTCTGCCCGTTCTGGGCGAACAGCCGGTCGAGCAACTGCCGGCGGCTCAGATCAGAGAGTGCTTTGAATACAGCGTCGACGTCGTTGCCTTCCATCGCACGGTCCCAGAATATGCAACTCGATGGTTGCATGTCAAGACGGGGAGGTTGCCTTTCGATGCGTCAGCTCCCTTCCCTGGCCCCCCTCCTGTGCTATCCTCTTCCTGCCCTAATTTCTTACATCGAGGAGCATCCATGAGCGAGATCCGACTCACCCATCGGCTGAGGTATGCGTTCGACAACAGCATGTCCAAGGGGGCCATCGCCCTCATCGGCTATCTCGCCCTGGCGACGCTGGCCCTGATCATGGTGGCCGCCCTGGCGGTGATCGTTTTCCGCATCGTTCCCGGCGGCGAGGACGCGGCGCCCGGCTTCGGCGAAGCCATGTGGCTCAGCCTGATGCGCGCCATGGACTCGGGCACCTTGGGCGGCGACGAGGGGACGGGGTTTCGTCTCGCCATGCTGTTCGTGACCTTGGGCGGCATCTTCATCGTCAGCTCGCTCATCGGCGTCATCAACAACGGCATCGAAGGCAAGCTGGACGAGCTCCGCAAGGGCCGCTCGTTCGTCATCGAGCGCGACCACACGCTGATCCTCGGCTGGTCGCCCAAGATCTTCACCATCCTCTCCGAGCTCGTCCTCGCCAATGAGAACCGCCACAAGCCGCGCGTCGTGATCCTCGCCGACCGGGACAAGATCGAGATGGAGGACGAGATCGCCGAGAAGGTGCCCGACACCGGCAAGACCCGCATCATCTGCCGCACCGGCAGCCCTCTCGACTTGAACGACCTGGAGATCGTCAACCCGCACGAGGCGCGGTCCATCGTCATCCTGGCGCCGGAGAGCGCCGAGCCGGACTCCGAGGTCATCAAGTCGATCCTCGCCATCACCAACAACCCGCACCGCCGGGCCGAGCCCTACCACATCGTGGCCGAGCTCGCGGAGCTGCGGAACGTCGAGGTGGCGCGCATGGTCGGCAAGGACGAAGCGCAGCTCATCGTCACCAGCGACCTGATCTCGCGGATCATCGTCCAGACCTCGCGGCAGTCGGGCCTGTCGGTGGTCTATACCGAGCTGCTCGACTTCGGCGGCGACGAGATCTACTTCCAGGAGGAGCCGGGGCTGGTGGGACGGACCTTCCACGAGGCGATCCAGGCGTATGAGCTTACCGCCCTCATGGGGCTCCGTTTCCGCGACGGACGGGTCCAGATCATGCCTCCGATGGATACCCGCATCGAGGCGGGCGACAAGGTGATCGCCATCTCGGAAGACGACGACACGGTGCGCCTCTCCGGCCGGACCGGCGACTGGACCGACCTCGAAAGCAAGCTGGAGATCGACGTGTCGGCGATCCGGGCGGTGGGAGCGGTGGAGCGGCGGCCCGAGCGGACGCTGCTCATCGGCTGGAACGACCGGGGCGTGACCATCATCAACGAGCTGGACCACTATGTGGCCCCCGGCTCGGAGCTGGTGCTGGTGGCCTCGATCAATGGCCTGGAGGAGAAGCTCGCCCGCGACTGCGCCGGCCTCCAGTCGCAGAGGCTCAGCGTCCTGGTGGCCGACACCACCGACCGGCGCATCCTCGACGGGCTCGACGTGCCCGGCTTTGACCAGGTGATCATCCTCTGCTATTCCGACACGCTCGACGTCCAGGAGGCGGACGCCCGCACGCTCATCACCCTCCTCCATCTGCGCGACATGGCGGAGAAGGGGGGGCACGATTTCCGGATCGTCACCGAGATGCTGGACACGCGGAATCGGGAGCTCGCCGAGGTCACCCAGGCCGACGACTTCATCGTCAGCAACAAGCTGACCAGCCTGATGCTCGCCCAGATCTCGGAAAACAAAGAGCTGAGCGCCGTCTTCGCCGATCTCTTCGATCCCGAGGGGGCCGAGGTCTACTTGAAGCCGGCGAGGAACTACGTCGAGCTGGGACGGCCGATCAACTTCTACACGGTCGTGGAGGCGGCGAGCCGGCGCGGCGAGATCGCGATCGGCTATCGCATCGAGTCTCAGTCCAAGGATGCCTCGAAGGCCTACGGCGTGGTGGTGAACCCGGCCAAGTCCGAGAAATTCACGTTGGGCGATGCGGACCGGGTGATCGTGCTGGCGGAGGATTGAGCCGCTTCGGGGCATTCGCCTTGCAATAGAGAACCGGCAGACCGTTCCTCGGTCGAAAGCCGGTTCTCTATAAGGCGATGCCCGAGCTCCGCAGAATTCACTCCGACGCCTTCTCTTATTACGATCGCTTGCAGAAAGTCGAGCGCTACGTCGAGGAGCGCTGTGGCGAGCAGCTCTCCTTGCGCGTGGTGGCGCGCGTCGCCGGGCTCGAAGCGAAATACTTTTCGACCTGGTTTCACGCCAAGACCGGCATCCGTTTCAAAGACTGGCTGACCCAGGTGCGGATCACGCGCGCTCTGCAGCTCATGGCCCGGCGCGACGAAACCATCACCTACATCGCGTTCGCCGTCGGCTTTCAGGATCTCCGGACCTTCGAGCGCGCGTGCAAGCGGTGCACCGGTATGACGCCGCTGGCGTGCAAAATGGCTATTCGCCCCTGTTGATATAGCAAAGCCGCTCCTCACGAAAAACGCCGCAAAAAACCAACCCATCGCCGCGCCGGCCGGCGTAGGTAATGCCAGCATCTCTCTCAGTCCAACGACTGGAATCGTCCAGCCAGAAAGGAGATCCGATGAGAGGTGCAACCAGGAGCCGTGTGCTCTGGAGCATCGTCGCCCTGTCCGTCTCCATTCCGCTTCGCGCGGCACCCGGAACCGGCGTGTTGCTCGGAACGGATGGAGCCAACCTCCTCAGCATCGCTCCGGCGACGGGTGCCGGCTCGGTCATCGGGCCGCTGAGCGGGGGTGCCGCCATCGAGTACCCGGCGCTGGCGGTCCATCCGGCCACAGGCACGGTCTACGCGGGGGGAGGAGCCGATCTGTACACGGTCAATCCCGGCACGGGAGCGCTCACGCGGGTGGGCGATACCGGCCTGGGGGTGGCTGGGATCGAGGATCTGGATTTCAGCGCGAACGGCACCCTGTATGCCGCGGTCAGTCTCGCCGGGGCTGCAGGGAGCGGCGCCGATCACTTGGCGCTGCTGAACCGGATGACCGGAACCGCGACGATCATCGGTCCGTTCGGCACCTGCTCGGGCGTGAGCATCCCGGGCACCGGCGCCGGCTCGTGCTCGCTCGAAGGGATGGATGCCCTGGCCTTCGATGCCGCCGGCGCCTTATGGGGAGCGCTCCGCGCAGGCGGAGCCGGCACGCCGGGGCTGTACCGAATCAACCCTGCGACGGGCAAGGCGGTCTTTCGGACTGCGTTCACCAATGATGCCGGCGTCGCCGCTTCCGGCGGAATGGCCAGCCTCCACTTCGCCTGTGATGGCGTGCTCCTGGCGGGCACCGCGATCCGGATCGGCAGCGGAACGGATGGAGGGGAGCTGCGGCGCGTCGATCCATTCACCGGGTTGGTGCAGGCGGGGGGCGGGGCGAGCGGAGCGACGGCGCTCGAGGCGCTGGCCTATCGACAACCCTGCGTGTCGCAAGGCGCCGTCACCCTGCCGATCCGTTTCTCGGCGGCGGACTCTCTGGGAGCTCTGGAGCTGACAGGGAGCGCGGTGTTCGACACGGATCCGGTGACCGGAGGCTCCCCCTACGGGCCGGGGCGCGTCGTCCTGGCGGGGTCCGGTCTGCCGGACGGTGGCCTGGAGGTCCGCGTGTTCGACTTCGAGAGCCTCCACGTCGCTCCAGGGGCGCGGTTGCAGGCACGAGGAGATTGGCCTCTGATCCTGACCTCGTCCGGGGACCTCGTCGTCGACGGGGTGATCGATGTCTCCGGAGTGGCCGGGCTGCCGGGATTGAAGGGGGCAGGCGGGGGTGGAGGCGGAGCCGTGGCCTTGTTCGCCGAGGGAAAGGTGCGGGTCGGCCCGGCCGGTCAGATCCTGGCGCAGGGTGGAGACGGCGGGCTTTCGGTGGCCGCGGCTCGTCGGAGAATCGTCCAGAGGGACAATGAGAATGACATCGGCCGGGGAGGAAAGGGAGGAGATGCAAAGCCCGGAGCCGGCGGAGGGGGAGGTGGAGGAGGCGGTGGTGCCATCGAGCATCCGCCCGGGGCTCCTGGCTCAGGTGGGGCCAAGGCGGCCATGAGTGGAGAAAAAGGACACGAGGGTGTGTGTGGGAAAACCTCGGTGGAGGGTGGCAGGGGAGGAAACGGAGGCAATGAAAATGGTCAGGGACAAGGGGGACGGGGCGGGCGCAAGGACCATAAAGATGGAGACACTGCAAGGCTCGACACGCTCGCCAACGTCGGTGGTGGCGGCGGTGGCGGCGGCGCCACCGGGTTTCCCGGCACTCTTCGCGGTGGCAATGGTGGACAGGGAGCGGGCGGGGGAGCCGGGTCAGGCGGTGGCGGAGGAGGCGGGGGAGGAGACGGATGTGACGACGGAGGTGGAGGGCAGGGCGGCGACGGTGGATCCGCCGGCAGCGGTGGCATGGGAGGGACGACTGGACACGCCGGCAGACCCGGAGCGAAGGTTCCGCAGCGCGCCCGTGCCGCGGTTCCCGCTCTGGGGGGGAGCGGAGGAGCCGGCGGTGGAGGGATCGCGGTCCTCGGATCGGCGGTGGGCACCGTGGATCTCCGGGGCCTGGTTGCGCTGCGCGGCGGCGAAGCGGACGGCTCGCTCGCGGGCACCGAGGGCGGGACGGGCGGCCTCTCGGTCTACGGCCGCCTCTCGGGAGGAGGAGCGGTCGACGGAACCGTGGCATTGAGCTCCGGCTCCTCGTTGGCTGGTTGGCTTATCGCAGGAGGCGGCGACGGAGGCGAAGGCGCAGGCCCTGGCCTGTCGCTCCAGGTCCCGCCCATCTGCCGCCTGGTGAGCTCGGTCGCCGGCCCGCCCGCGAAAATCACCGTGCGGACCGAGGACGACCAGAGCGGTCTCGGGTCCATCAAGGTCCTCGAATCCACCAACGCGGCCGTCTCCATTCCGCCCTTCCCGGTGGGGACGACCGACCCGGTCCTGGTGACCGGCACGAAGATCGACCAGGCGCTCAAGTCCGTGGTCCGGCTGCAAGTCTTCGACGTGGCCGGCAACTCGGTCACCTGCGACCCGGTGATCACCCTGGTGGTTCGCGAACGGGGAAAGCCGGTGGTGGAGACCATCTCCGGCATCCCCCAGGAGGAGCACTGGGTTCGAGTGATCAACGGGACCCCGGGGATCACCAATCTGCTTCTCACCGTCAACGGCGTCCGGTTCCGGCTCGCCAGCCTCGCGGACGGTGCGGAGCAGACCCTCGACATCTCGCAGGCCCTGCGGCCTGGAAACACCAATGAGGCCACCCTGACCGCCTCAGGCCGTCCAGGGGGGAGCGCCACAATCGTCATCCACGATTGATCCCCGGCTGATCCCCGATTCTCCCGCCTGAAGGGGCGCCGTGCGTGCGGCGCCCCGCACCTCATCGAACCAGACCTGATGCCCGCCTGGTATAGAATCGCGGACCTTCCTCTGGAAAGGACGAAGGGAACCGAGAGATGGAACGAGACAAGAACCCCCGCGCGTACGATCCGGCGA
>DATFPH010000193.1:0-11508 GCA_035264905.1 Thermoanaerobaculia bacterium | reverse complement strand
ATCCTTGTGGGCGGCTTCGCCGCTCCGCCGCAGCTCGACCTGCTGATCAACAGCGGCTACTACAAGGACGGAAAGTTTGAGCGTCCCCCGTTCGCCCGGTTGACGGTGGACTGAGGGCAGAAGAAAAAACCTCAAACGGCTGGTCCTCAACGCCCCGCGGCAACGTCACGAAGGCTGCGGGGCACTTCCTGGCCCGCTTCCGCGATCGGACCCTCAACAGCCGGGATCTGACCGGCGGCGGAGGCTGTTCCCGTCACAACCACTGCCTCTTGACCTGGCAAAGACGCCATGCGGCTCGAACCGTGCGGGATCTGACCTGATCCGGTTGTCGCTTGACCTTCGGCGGGAGCGGTCTGACCTTCAGGTCAACTCGCTTGACCTGCGGGTCAACCAGCCTGCCCCACAGGTCAATGAGCTTGACCTGCAGGTCGAACAACCTGACCTTCAGGTCAACCGACCCGACCTTCAGGTCAACCTATCTGACCTTCAGGTCAACCGGCCTGACCTGCAGGTCAACCGACTTGCCCCGCAGGTCAACCGGGCCAGTTGACGGCCTCGAACCCAAACCGCAACTCCGAACGGTGCTGCACACGGCGCAGGTAGACGGCCACGGTGCGGTCACGAGGTCGAGCCCGGCAGCCTTATGACCGAAGTCGTGACGCCGAAGCCACCGCCAACCTCCCCGGGAAGGAGGCAATTGATTGTCTGGTAGCAACTTGCCGAGGCTTCCCGGGGAGTCCTTCATGGTCGTCGAAGCCGCCATGCGATGGGACTCCATAGGACTGGCCCGAAGCATTCCAGCTCGGGGCGACGAGCCACCAGGGAAGGCAGGAACCGGGAATGCTTCGGGCCTGCGTACTCCGTTGTTGACATAGATACGTAGAAGGCGTAAGTTGAGGATATCAGGAGAGTTGGAGTTGACCCCCGGATGCTCGCCGTAAAGAGAAGGTGCGCTGCTTGTCGTAAATGGGGCGAATGCCAGGGTCGAATTCACGGTTCGCCGTCATGATAGCGTGGAGAGCCTAAAGTGTAGTCAAGATTAGAGAAGAAGCTTCGGGCTTCATTGCCAGACCTCTGGATCTAGGACCGGAAAGCCAGGGGGACGGTTTTGCTGCCGGGAAGTGCACAGCACTTGTGTGTAAGTATAATATCTGTCTAACCGCAGTTGCGTCTACGAACCTAAAGGCCCGTGATGCACCATCGGAGAAAGGAAAGCCCATGAAGCGTGAGCGTGGCCCCATCTTCCTTGTCCTCTTCTTCCTGTTCCTCTTCTCGGTCCCGATGACAGCACAAGAATCGCCCTGCGCCTCTGTCGAGCCCACCACACCTCTGTTCCAGACGCTCGAGGTGGTCCAGGAGCAGATGCCCCCGCTGGGAGATCTGTGGATCCCTGCGCCCTCCTGGAAGACCTGCCAGGCGAACACCCTATGCCCCAATGGGTGCCAGATCAGTTGTACGGGACCTACCGAGACCGCCTGCTCCTCGACCGCCACCTCTGTGACTTGCAGCGGCACGACTACCAACTGCCCTTATCCGACCTGTACTCCGCTATCGCCCTGCGTGGATCCCTGTGGCTATTGTGCATGCCGGGCCAACGGTAGTGGCGGGTTCTTTTGTTATACGAGCTTCTGTGAAGCTTGATATCATTTATACACACGTAGATGCTCTAGGGCCGGCATTCTCGCCCGACCGGCCTCTCTCAAGAGGCCGGTCTCTTTTGAGGGGCCAGGGAGGGACAGGTGGAATGGGAACTGGGACCGAGGTCAGGGGGCTCTGCTAAGCTGCCTCAGGAGCCAAGCGCTTGACCGCCGAACCCGGCGGCTCGAGGCGGACTGCTGACGCAGCCGCTCAGCCGCATTCACGTTGGGCGGCAAGTCGGCACAGACCTCCGGTTTTTCCGGAGATTTCTATACCTGAAAAGGGCAAATATATGAAGACGACTCGCGTATCAGTTTTGCTGGTGACAGCCTTAGGCCTAACCTGGGCCGCTTCTGATGCAGCGGTCAGCGCTCAGGTCTGTCTCATGGACAATCAGCAGGTCTACCGGGAGAGCTTTCCTGGTCAGCATACATATCTGCCAAACAAGGCTTCGGTTTCGGCAAACCTGCCCTGGCCTGTCGCAGGAAAGAGCATCAAGGACATATCACTCTACTTTTGGGTTGAGGACGCAGTTTCTCCCGGTGTAAGCAAGAATTGCAAGAGAGGTGCTTGCGGCTACTCCGGCAGCACTGAGGACCACTTCCCATACCACCTCGGAGTGGACATCGCCGCTGCTAGTGGATCCAAAGTCACGCCCGTTCAATCAGGCAAGGTGGAAAGAGTGGGAGATTTCGGCGGGGGCTGGGGTCAATATGTGGTGGTATCTCACGACAACAACACATGGACCAGCCTCTATGGGCACTTAGATATAGATTCCACAAAGATCTACAAAAGTCTGGTTGTCACCACGTCGACGACGCTCGGAACAGTGAGGGACCTCGATCCTAAGATTACAGGTGACATCGACCATCTACACTTTGGCTTGCGAGCAGCGTCTTATAATGACACAGATACGACTTCTAGGAGAGGAATTGCGGATTGTAGTTGGACAGACCCAAAGAGCTTTGTAAATCCGCTCAGCTATTTGAGTCGCAAGGATGCCCGTATTGTTGACGACAATGATACCACCCGTTCTGGTTCCTGGCAGTGCTCGAACTCGGTGGATTTCTACTACGGGACAGGCTACCGAGTGTTAGCCGGAGGTTCCGCTGGCTCAGCAACCTTTCAATTCGCGGTGCCGTCTGATGGATCTTACAAGATCTATTCGCGTTGGACACCTCACAGCAACAGGACTGAGAAGGCAGTATTTTACCTATCTAATGGAGCGTCGACTGTTGCAGTGACCAAGAATCAGCAAACGATTGCTCGTGGTTCCTGGGTGGAACTGAGCACTGTGACTCTTACAATGGCAAAGCCTTTCACAGTCAAACTTACGAATGGCAGTTCTTCGGGCTATCTCGTTGCTGACGCCATTCTGATTGCAAAGCAATAGGCTGCGCTTCAAAAAGAAGGCGCCCAACCAAGGCGGTCGAGCGGACGGAAACCGTCCTATCGTGCGGTTCCGCCCTCACCGCCCACAGCGGTCGATCCGCCCTAGGGCCACACCCATCCGCCGGAGGGCCGGGAAGCGTTGTCCGGCGCTTTCTTCAACCTACCACCGCCCGAGGACCCGCTCAGCTGAGGCCTGCGGCTTTGACGAAAAGCAAGTGGGGCGGGAAGCTGCCGGCGGGGAAATCTGGCATTGCGATCGCCGCCTCTCATGGGCCTTGTCCATCGCCTTCCAACGCACTCAGCCGCCGGTCGAGCCCATCGGCGAACGCGCGGGTGATGGCGCCTTCCACGGTGTTGTCCAGCCATCCCCAGGCGCCATCCTGGTTACATTCGAGAAACCGAACCTGCTGTTCCGGATCCACGATCAGGTCCAAGCTCCCCGTGAACAATCCCATCCGGTGCATGAACGCGAATCTTGGCAGCTGTGCCATCATCGAGCGACACAGGGCAAAGCCAGCCACCTCGATGCTCTTGCGCCAGTCCAGTGACGACAGCTCGTGCTCCTGAGAGTCGATCCGGAACGCCAGCACCTGGTCATCGATCACCACGACCCGGAGCTCGTGAGACTTCTCGATCTCCCGCTGGAAGAAATGGGGACAGAAGGCCATCTCCTCGGCAGTGTCGGCCTCGAGATCCTCGGGAGAGACCGGCGGCGGCGACAGGTGCCAGGTGAGTGTCGGCGCGCAGGGTGGGCGGTTGGACCTGAAGGACGAACGGTTGGACATGCAGGTCAACTGGCCTGACCCGCAGGTCAACTTGCCCGCTCGGCTGAGCAATGGTGCCAGGTAGTGCCAGGTAATTGTTGAACGGCTACTACAAGGACGGGAAATTCGAGCGGCCTCCATTCGCCCGGTTGGCGGTCGATTGAGCGTGAGGCGCGAGCGCTGCTCTCAAGCAGCTCCCTGGTGGACAGTGGAAAAGACGACGTCGATGTGGACTCCAGCCCGAGCCAGCATGTCGATCAGGGTATCGATGCTGAAGAGATCGATCCGGCCTCGTACGAGGTTGCTGATTCGCGGCTGTGTGACGCCAAAGAGCTTGGCCGCTTCCGCCTGAGTAAGGTTGCCGTCCTCGATGAGCTTGCGCAGGGCAATCATCAAAGTCGAGCGGATCCGAAGGTGCTCGGCTTCATCCTCACCGAAGCCAAGATCCCGAAATACGTTTCCGCTCGATGGGGTGATCTTTGTATCCATACGTACGCCTTTACCGCTGCGACCGGTGAAGCGCCGCCCCGATCCCTACCACAAACAGCGTCAACCAGACCGGCCACGGTCCTCGCGCTCCGGCGAGAACCGCTCCGGCCACCATGCAGAAGCCGCCGAAGAGGGTGCCGCGGAGGCCGGCGAGGGGGTTCTCGGGACGCTGCGTGGCCTGCTCGATCATCCGCAGGCCTTCGGTGATCAGGTTGGGCGCTTTGGCCAGGGCCTCGAGGACTTCCGGCGCTCCGCGCAGGAACTGCTTCAGGAGGTTCTGCGGGCTGAACTGGTCGCGGAAGATCTGGTTGGCGTGCTTCCGTGACACCTCGGCGACGTCCATGCCGGGCTTGAGGATCTGGCCCACCCCTTCGAAGGTCACCAGGGCTTTGACCATGAGGACCATCTCGACGGGGAAGAACATCCGGTGCTGGGCGCCCAGATTCACCGAGCGCATGATGAGCTGCGCCAGCGAGAAGTCCCGGAAGTTGGAGGAGCTGCGGTTCCAGCGCTGCAGGATCTCCGTGACCTCGCGGCGGAACCCGTGCGGGTCGGCTCCCGGCCCCGGGGTCGCGATCGCTGCGAGGTAGCGTGCCGCGCCCTCGGCGTCTCCCATGACCAGCGTGTAGTAATAGTAGAGGAACGTCCGCCGCAGGTCGTTGTCGAAGCGCCCGACCATGCCGAGGTCGATGAAGCCGAGCTTGGGGCCGGGGAGGATCAGCAGGTTCCCCGGATGGAGGTCGGCGTGGAAGAAGCCGTCCTTGAAAAGCATCCGGATGATGCTCGTCGCGCCGTAGTCGACCAGGAGGTCGCGCTCTTCCTCGGTAAGCTCCAGTGCCTGCGGCGCGCTCGGTTTGTACCCCTTCAGGAACTTCATGCAGAGCACGCGGCTGCCGCTGTACTGCCGGTAGATCCGCGGGAATTCCACGCCGGGCAGGTCGTGGAAGTTGGCCGCGAAGGTCTCGGCGTTGTCCGCCTCGCGCCGCAGGTCGACCTCGCGGCGGGTGTACTCGACGAACTCGCGGATCATCTGCCGGGGCCTGTACTGGGAGAGGAAGACCTGCAGGATCGCGCCGAGGAGGCGCAGGAGGATGGCGTCGCGGTTCAGGGTCTCGCGGATGCCCGGCTTCACCACTTTGATGATGACGTCGTGGTTTTCGAGCGTGGTGGCGCGGTGGATCTGGGCGATCGAGGCCGAGCCGGTGGGGATCGGGTCGACCCAGGAGTACATGGAGGCGATCGGCCGCTGGATGTCAGACTCGATGAGGCCCAGGTAGCGGTCGAAGGGGACCACGGGCAGGCGGTCGAGGAGGTTCTTGAGCTCGTCGGTGACCGTGGCGGGGAGGATGTCCTGGCGCAGGGCAAGCACCTGGCCGAGCTTGATGTAGGTGGGCCCGAGGATCTCCAGGCGGCGGCGGAGCTGGACGGGGAAGGGGCGGTCGACGATCTCCTTGTCGAGGAACGGCCGCGCCAGCCAGGCGGTGAGACGGGCGAGGAGGAGAGCGAGGCGGAAGCTCCGCTTCTTGCTCCGCTCGGCCCCGGCCTGGCTGCGCACGCCCGCCACCAAGGCCCCGAAGCCGAGCCCGATCAGATGCCGCAGGACCGTGATCAGGCGGCGAACGAGCCCCTGGGGAGGCTCGTCCGGCAGCATCTCGAACCCTGGGATGGGGTCCGAGGACGGGGGAGCCGGAAGAGCGGCCAGCGCGGGCTCAAGCCCAGTATCGGGAAGAGCGGGCTCGTCGCCTTCCGGCGTGGCTCGGGGTTCGGCCATCACATCCAGAGTCTACCGGTTGCGGCCGTACTGCTCATGGCTGGAGACCCAGTCGAGGGACGAGATGGCCGCGGCGAGCGAGATCTCGCCGGCGAGCACCACGCCCGCCACGATCTCGGCAAACTTCTTGACCTTCCCCTTGCCGACGCAGCCCAGCAGCTCCAGGCATTCGCGCTGCGTCGCGAGGCCCGTGCCGCCACCGTGGGTGGCCACGATGAGGGACGGGATGGTGATCGAGATGTAGAGGTCCTTCTCGGGCGTCACCTCGGTGTAGACGATGCCGGCCGACGACTCGGCGACGTTGGCGACGTCCTGGCCGGTGGCGATGAACATGGCCGTGATGCCGTTCGGCGAGTGGCAGCCGTTGTTGTTGGCGCCGGAGATGAAGGCGCCGACGTTGGCGATGCCGGCGTGGTAGTGGACCGTCTCGGGGTCGACGCGCATGTGCTGGATCAGCACGTCGCGCGGGATCACGCACTCCGCCGTGACGCGCTTGCCGCGGGTGCGCATCACGTTGATCTGCGAGGATTTCTTGTCCGTCGCGAAGTTCGACTCCAGGTAGAAGTGGCAGATCTTGGGGTAGCTCTCCAGGATCCAGGAGCAGGCCGCGAAGGTGGCCCGGCCCACCATGTTCTGCCCCGCGGCGTCGCCGGTGGTGTAATTGAAGCGCAGGAAGACCAGCTTGTTCGACAGGTAGCGGTCGACGTAGGTGAGCTTCGCCACGCTGGACGTGCCCTCGGCCTCCTCACGGATCTTGTCGATATTCTGGTCCACCCACTGGACGAAGTCGCGGCCGTCGCGGGCGTTGTCGAACACGAAGACCGGGGCGCGCTGCATGCTGTCGCCGACGACCGTGCAGGTGACGCCGCCGGAGAGGTTGAGCACCTTCATGCCGCGGTTGTAGGAGGCGACGAGGGTCCCTTCGGCGGTGGCCAGAGGGACCAGGAACTCGCCCTGGGCATGCTCGCCGTTGACCTTCAAGGGACCGGCGAAGCCGATCGGGACCTGCGCCACGCCGGTGAAGTTCTCGATGTTTCCCTGGGTGACGCTCGGGTCGAACGAGAACTTGTTGATGTGCTGGAGCTTGACGCCCGTGTACTCCTCGACGAACGTCTGCCGCGCGCGGACGATCTCCGGGGAGTAGTCGTTGTCCTTGTCGTGCGGCACGCTGGTGCGCTTGACGCGCTCGGCGATGGCGTCCTTGACCTTGAAGGCGAGGGCGCCGAAGGGCTCGGTGTTGAACGACAGCGAGATTTCGTGCTGCCCCTTGTCGAGCTGCCCGGTCCGGGCGTGGATGCGGACGGACCGGGCGAGCGGAAAGGCGAGCGCGCTGGTCGGGCTGATCTGGGAGGCGGCGATCTCATCGCCACCGATGTCCAGCGTCAGGTGGTCCAGGGGGATCTGCTGGTCGTTGATCCGGATCTCGTTGAGCTGGGTCACGGTGGCGTTGCTCAGGCGGTTCTTGAGGCTGAAGCGGACGCCGTCCTCGACGTTCTCGAGGCTGCCCAACGTGTACATCTGCTTGAGGATGAGAGAGGGTATTTTCATTTGGCTCGACCTCGCGGCGGAGAAGAGATGGAAGGCGGGATCTTATCGCAATGAGGTCTCGTGCTATCCTCCGCTGACGGTTTCCGTCCAGGTTTCGTAGACGACAGGAGCTGCCGGCCGCGCCTTGCGGTCCGGGGTGTGCCCTGTTCCGGAGGTGTGCGTGGGTTTTTCCGTCCTGTTTTCAGTGTACTGGCTGTCGGTCCTGGCCTGGTGCCTGCTCGCGGAGCGCTTGTGCGCCAGCCTGAGCCGGCGTCACCCTCTCCTCTACGAATCCCTCGGCCGGCCGGCGCCGCTCGCCGCGGGCTCCGGGATGCAGGACGCCGTCGCCCTGCTCGGCTTCCTCCTGCGGCGACGCGACCGCGACGTGGATGACCCGCGCCTCACCCGGCTCTGCGGCGCCATGCGCGGTCTCCTCGTCGGCTATTCGTTGTTCTTCCTGACCCTGCCGGCCGTCCTGGCGCGATAGGCCCCTGGGGTGGGGGGGAATAATCTTCAATCCTGTTCGCTTCCCTCCCTTAGAACCTGTCCGGATATATGCTTGAGACTCTTTAGCAAGGAGGAAGGAATGACGTTGCGACCATACCGTTGGTGGCTTCATGCCGTCACGGGCCTGTCCCTGGGAATGTTGTTGGCCCTGCCCGCTGGAGCCCAGACCGCCGCTCCGGCGTCCGGCACGACGGCGGGGAAGCGTCCCATGCCGTCCGTGGTGCGGCAGGAGCTTCTGAAGATTCAGAAGGAGCCGCTCCGCCACGATGAGCCGGCCGAAGCCGCGGAATACCTGCGCCAGAGGCGGGCACCCGCTGGCCAGAAGGATGTGCCGGTCGAGCGCTATCTGACGGCGCTCCGCCAGATGGAGTCGATGCCGCGCTACTCGACCGCGAACCGGGCCGTCCTGCCGCCGCGCGCCGCGGCCGGCAACGGGATCTCCTCCGCGACCGACGCGTCCGTGCTCACCGGCTGGACGTCCCTCGGGCCCGGCAACATCGGCGGACGGACCCGCGCTCTCGTCATCCATCCGACCAATCCCCTGATCATGTATGCGGCCGGAGTGGCCGGCGGCGTCTGGAAGAGCACCGACGGCGGCGCGAGCTGGACCCCGCTCGGGGACTTCCTCGCCAACATCGCGGTCACCACGCTGGTCCTGTCTCCCAAGAACCCGGAAGTCCTCTATGCGGGCACGGGGGAGGGCTACTACAACGGCGACTCGATCCGCGGCAACGGCATCTTCAGGTCGGCCGACGGCGGCGCCACCTGGACGCAGCTGAGCACCACCACCGGCTCGGATTTCTACTTTGTGAACAAGATCGTGGTCAGCACGACGCGCCCGTCGCGGGTCTATGCGGCGACCCGGACCGGCCTCTGGCGCTCGCTCGACAGCGGCGCCACCTGGACGCGGACGCTCGATCCCCAGGTCTTCGGCGGCTGCCTCGACGCCGCCATCCGCAGCGACCGGGCGGCGGACGTCGTTTTCGCGTCCTGCGGCACCTTCGAGCAGGCGACGGTCTATCGCAATACGACGGCCCACGCGGGCGGCACCTGGAAGGCGGTGCTCAAGGATCCGGGCATGGGCCGGACGGCGCTGGCCATCGCCCCGTCGAACCAGAACATCATCTATGCGCTGGCGGCGAGCAACGTGCAGGGCGACTTCACCGACGGGCTTCATGGCGTCTTCCGTTCCTCCGACGGCGGCTCCACCTGGAAAGCCCAGGTGCGCAATACGAGCAAGAAAAAGCTCAACACCGCGCTGCTGTCCAACCCGATCTTCGTCTTCTTCGAAGAGTGCTTCGGGGCCGAGGGCGGCTACATCAACCAGGGCTGGTACGACAACGTGATCGCGGTCGATCCCAAGGACCCGAACCGCGTCTGGGCCGGCGGCGTCGACCTGTTCCGCTCGGATGACGGCGGCAAGAATTGGGGCCTGGCTTCGTACTGGTGGGCGCAGCTCGACGACGGCTCGTACCTGCCGACCTACTCGCACGCCGACCAGCACACGCTCGTCTTCCACCCCAAATACAACGGCACCACGAACAAAACGATGTTCGTGGGGGGCGACGGCGGCATCTACAAAACCGGCGACGCCCGCGCCGCGACGGTCAAGACGACGGCCGGGGTGTGCGATCCGTTCTCCGGCGTGGTGGAGTGGGAAAACCTGAACAACGGCTATGCCGTGACCCAGTTCTACCACGGTCTCCCGTACCCTGACGGCGTCACCTACTTCGGCGGCACGCAGGACAACGGCACGATCCGCGGCAACGATGCAGACGGACCCAATGCCTGGGTGGAGATCTTCGGCGGCGACGGCGCCTTCGTGGCGATCAACCCGGACGACACGGACGTCCTCTACGCCTCGACTCCCGGCCTCGCGTTGCGCAAGTCGACCGACGGCGGAGTGACGTTCACCCGGAAGACCACCGGCATCACCGAGAGCTCCGGCAACTTCCTGTTCGTCACGCCCTACGTGATGGACCCGTCGAACCCGGACCGGCTGTGGATCGGCGGCTCGCAGCTCTGGCGCACGGATGACGCGGCGGAGAGCTGGAGCGCGGCGAGCAAGATCGTCGCCTCGGACAACTTCCCCTTCGTCAGCGCCATCGCCGTGGCCCCGAGCGATTCGAACCGGGTCCTGGCCGGCACCGTGGAGGGCTTCATCCACCGCAACGACGCCGCGCTCTCGGCCACGGGCAGCACCCGCTGGCTGCGCAATCGGCCCCGGACGGGCTGGGTCTCCTGGCTCGCCTACGATCCGGTGGACGCGAACATCGCCTATGCCACCTTCGCGTCGTTCGGCGGCGGTGCCCACGTCTGGAAGAGCACCAATGGCGGTGCCAACTGGGAGCCGCTCGACGGTACGGGCACGGGAACGTTGCCGGACGTGCCGGCCAACACGATCGTGGTCGACCCCGCCAACCGGTCGCACCTGTACGTCGGCACCGACGTCGGCCTCTTCTCGTCGCTCGACGGCGGGCAGACCTGGATGGTGGAGAACGCCGGGTTCCCGAACACGCCGGTCTGGGCGCTCGCGCTCCAGCGGAGCATTCCCACCGGGCCGTGGACGCTCTTCGCCTTCACCCACGGGCGCGGGGCGTGGAAGGTGCAGATTCCGTAAAGGCCAAGGACCCAAAGGACTTCAAGGACTGCAAGGCCGCCCGGCGGCTCCTGTCCTTGAAGTCCTTGCAGTCCTTGTTGTCCTTTAAAACCTTTCCCCCCCCGCCACCGCCGCCACCAGCCCTTCTTCCCCCGGGGTCGCCGCCTCGGCGATCCGCTCGACCCCCTGCCTCCGCAGCTCGGCGGTGGTCACCGGCCCGATCGAGGCCGCTTCGAGCTCGGTCCGGCGCCGCGCCCAGCCCTCCCCGAACAGCTCCACAAAATGCTTCACAATCCGCGGGCTGGTGAAGGTGACCCAGCCGACCGGCGTCTCCGCGAACAGGCGCGCGGCCCGCTCGCGGGCGTCCGGGGGCATGCCCTTGTCGTAGGCGATGACCGCTACCGCCTCGGCGCCGGCCCGCTGGAGCCCCTCGGTGAGCGCCGGCCGGGCGTCGGCGGCCTGGGGGAGGAGGACCCGGCGGCTGCGGTCGACCAGCGGCGCCAGATCGGCCAGCAGCCCCTCGGCGTCGGCGCGGGTGGCGGTCAGGTGAGGCTCCAGGCCGTAGGCGCGGAGCGATGCAGCCGACGCCGGACCCACCACGGCGACGCGCAGGCGAGGCGGCAGCGCGCCTCCGGTCAGCGGCAAAAAGGCGTCGACGGCGTTGGCGGAGGTGAAGACCAGCCAGTCATAGAGCGCCAGCTCGGACGCCGCGCGTTCCAGGGAGCGAGGGTCGGCGGGAGGGATGACCTCCAGGAGCGGGAGATGCTCGACGGAGAAGCCGGCGGCGCGGAAGGCTGCGGTCAGCCCTTCGGCCTGATGGG
>DATFPH010000192.1:0-3238 GCA_035264905.1 Thermoanaerobaculia bacterium | reverse complement strand
CCGGCTTCCACGAAGCCGCGGGGGCTCTCACTCAGATCGGATAGATACCAGCCAGTGATGAAGTGCCGTAGCGCCGTGACTCTCGGGTGCTTGGCGAGTTGTCCCAAGGCATTGACGGCGATCGTTTCCGGAGAGCTCAGGCGTTCTTCGACTTGCTCGCCGTGCTGGTCTGGCATCTCTCCCAGAGCCACGCGTCCGACCCCTTCACGGAAATCCAAGAGGCGAAACGGAGCACCAAGAATGCTCTCTCTCCAGGCCAGCCACTCTTCTGCCACGAACGGCCCCCGAGCCCCTTCATCGATCGCCAAGTGGTAGGTGATGACCGGTTGCTTCGGATCTTCCCGATACTTCAGCTCGATGACGACGGGGCCCTGAGTGCCCCGTGTCCGCAGCTCCTTGAAGCGGCCCCGGCTGTCCCAAGCGTTGCGCAATCCCACAGAGAAGCACTCGGAAAGGAAAGCAAAGACATCGAAAATCGTAGACTTACCGCTCCCGTTGGGTCCCAGGAACACCGTCAGGGGGGTCAGCCCGTTCAGGTCCAGATCGGCAAGCGCCCGGTATCTCTCCACTCGAAGAGATTCGATCCTGGGGACGGTCGGGCCTTGCGGTTGGCTTGTCATCACGTGAGTTTAGGGAGAAACCTAGCCCTTCGCCACCCGGTAGGCCTGGATCTTCTGCCGCAAACCCTTGAGCTGGAACTCGCCCAGCGGCTCCGTGGGGATGGCCCCGTCGAGGAGAAAATAGGTTCCGGGGCCCAGGACCACGTCGTCCGGCTCCGCCACGAAGGCTTCCAGACGGGCGGCCACGTTGACCGTGTTGCCGAGCACGGTGTAGTCCACCCGGCGGGCGCTGCCGATGTCTCCCACCACCACGGGACCGCTGTTCACGGCGATGCGGGCCTTGAAGCCGGGGAGGCCCTCGGCGGCCCGGCGGGCGTTCCAGACGGCGAGCCCCTCCTGGATCTCGATGGCGGCGCGGGTGGCCCGCAGCGCGTGGTCCGGCTGGGCCACCGGGGCGCCGAAGAAGGCCATCACGCAGTCGCCGATGAACTTGTCGAGCGTGCCGCCGGCGCGGAAGATGGCCTCGACCGAGAGGTCCAGGAAGGCGTCGAGCGACTCCGCCACCCGCTCGGGCGCCGCGTTCTCGGCGAAGGCCGTGAAGCCCACGAGGTCGGCGAAGAGCACGGTCGCCTCCGCGGTCTGCAGCCGCCGCATGCCCTCGTCGCCCTGGCGCAGCACCTCCTCGATGACGCTCGGCGAGTGGTAGCGCTCGAGCCGCGTGCGCGCCTGCTTCTCGAACTCGGCCTTGCGGGCGTAGCGGATGCGCTCGACGGCCACGGCCACGTAGTTGGCGAGGGTGGTCAGCACGTCGAGGTCCCGCTCGCCGAAGGCTCCCACCTGGAAGGGCGAGTCCACCTGGATCACTCCCATGATCCGGTCGCCCGACCAGAGGGGAGCGCACATGGCGGAGCGGATCTGGTGCAGGCGGATCGACTCGCCGCCGGAGAGCCGCAGGTCGGCCTGGGCGTCGAAGGTGATCAGCGCCACCCGCTCGCGCATCACGGCGCGCAGCATGGTGCGCGAGACCGGCACCTCTTCGGAAGGACGGAACTGCACCCGGTCCTTGACCCGCGCCAGCTCGCAGACCAGCTCTCCCGAGTCGTCGGAGAGCAGGATGAACCCGCGGTCCACCGGGAAGGCCTCGAAGGCCAGGTCGAGCACCCGCGAGAGCACGTCGTCGCTGGACTCGGCGAGGGTGAGCACGCGCGCCAGCCGGGTGAGGAAGCCGAACATCCGGCGGACGTACGCCTCGTCGCCGGCCTCGGCAATGGCACGGGCGGCGGTGTCTCCGGCGAGGCCGTAGGCGGCCGCGAAGTCGGAGAGCGGCCGGATGATGGTGGCGTTGCCGAACTGCTCGAGCGGCTCCTCCGGCAGGACCGTCGCGGGCTGCCGGCGCTCCGGCGGCGGCTCCTCCGCCTCGATCCGCACCTCGAAGGAGCCGATGCCCAGCAGGTCGCCCGGCCGCAGCGGCGCCTTCTCCACCGGCAGGCGGTTGACCTCGACGCCGTTGGTGCTCTTGAGGTCGTGGACGGCCCAGCCGTCCGGCTCGCGAAGGATCTCGGCGTGGTAGCGGGAGACGGAGACGTCGGCGAGCACGACGTCGTTGTCGCCACCCCGGCCGAGCCGGGTCCTGCCGCCGGCCAGGGGGGCTACGCGCTCCTCACCATTAACGATGTAACGCAGACGAAGCATGGATGGGCAAGGATTCCTCGGTGGACGATCATAGCAGGGAGGGCCCTCACACCACCGGCTCGAACATCGACTCCAGCACCCTCTCCCCGGCTTCGAGGTGGAACCGGCCGTCCTCGAAGAGCGCGCGGAAGGACGCCACCACCCGCGGGCAGAACTGGCTGCCGGCGCCGTCCAGGATCTCGGCGGCGGCCCGCTCGGGCGGCAGGCCGGCGCGGTAGGGCCGGCTGGTGGTCATGGCGTCGTAGGTGTCCGCCACGGCGATGATGCGCGGCGCGAGCGGGATCTCGGGATCGCGCAGGCCGTCCGGATAGCCCTTGCCGTCCACCCGCTCGTGGTGGCTGCGGACGCCGGGCAGCACCCAGGCGTTGGCCAGGTGGGAGACGATGGCGGCGCCGTCCACCGTGTGCCGCCGCATGACCTCCACCTCGTCCGCGTCGAGGGGCGAGGGCTTACCGAGAATGCGGTCGGGGGTGGTGATCTTGCCGACGTCGTGCAGGGTGGCGGCGAGGCGCAGGTTGCGCATCTCCTCGCGGCCGAGCCCCATCTCGGAGCCCAGCAGCACCGAGTAGGCGACCACCCGGCGGACGTGGCCGCCGGTGTAGGGATCGCGCTTCTCGAGCGCTTCGACCAGGGCGGTCACCATGCTGAAGAACTGCCGGCGCTGCGCCTCGTAGAGACGGGCGTTCTGCAGGGTCGGGGCAAGGATGGCGGCGAACTGCCGCATGCGCCAGAGGTCGCCCGTGGTGAAGCGGTCGCGGTCCACCGGGTTGAGGAGCTGGAGGACGCCGATGACGCTGCCGCGGGCGAGCAGCGGCACGGCGAGGATGGCGCGGGTGCGGAACGCCGCCGTGGGATCGCCATGCCAGCGCGGATCGGCGGCCACGTCGTTGACCGCCTCGGCCTCGCCCGCCAGGGCGACGCTGCCGACGATCCCCTCGCCCAGCGGCAGGCGCAGCGCGCGGATGTCCCCCGCCGCCTTGCCCCTC
>DATFPH010000191.1:0-10983 GCA_035264905.1 Thermoanaerobaculia bacterium | reverse complement strand
CAAAAATCGAGCCTCTTCCGCAGATCCCACGCCAAGAACCCGTCGAAGTACCAACCGATTTATTACTAGTTGAAGACGAACGCCTCGCGCGCCATGCTCTCGCCGAATTTCTCAAGAAGAGAGGCTTTTCGGTCCAACAGGTTGCAAGTGGCGCGAGCGCGGTAGCCCACGCCAAGAAGAAAAAGGTTGGCATCGTCCTGATGGATATTGTTCTGGGAGATAAGATGGACGGCATCGAGGCGGCGCGCAAGATCCAGCGCGAACAACCCATGATGTCTTTCATCTTTGTCAGTGCCTATGCACAGGACCCCTCGTATCAGCGGAGAGCACTCGAGAGCGGGCTCCGAGTAGGGGCATGGATCGAAAAGCCCGTCCGAGTCCACGACCTCGTTGCGAGAATCGAGAAGGAGCAACGCAAGCTGCAAATCCTTGCATACTTGGAGAAGGCGAAGGCGCGCGGCCTTGAGCCCAGATCCTATCTGCACGCGGTTCTCGACCTCGATAGATCTTTGGAGCCTGACATCGTCGAGGAAATTCTAAACGAGCTACAATCCTCAGGGCTGGAGCCCTGAAAGAAGCCCGCTCCAAGGCAGAACATGGCTTCAAAGAAATCAACAAACCGCCCATATCCAGCCAAGGATACAAAAGTCCTTATTGTTGAGGATGACGATACAAGCCGTGGAATGTTGGCCCAATTTCTGACCAAAAACAGCTTCCATGTCAGGCAGGCGGCAAACAGCCGCCAGGCTCTTCACGAGGCCAACCAGGAGCCGATCGGCACCATACTGATGGATCACATCCTCAATGATGAGATTGACGGCATTGATCTCGCTGGCGAAATCCAGCGAGCTCACCCACACAGCACTGTGATATTTGTCAGCGGGCGCGACTTAACCGAGAACGACTGGCGCAGAATTCATCAAAACAGGCTACGCGTTGGAGGAAGACTTCCGAAACCGTTCGACCGGCAGGAATTGCTCCGCCTCGTCGAAATCGCGCAACACAAAAGGACTGCCCTCGATCTTCTCCAGAGCGCCCAGGAACGAGGCTTTGATCCCGCCACCTACCTCTATGCCATGGCCGACTTGGACAGTTCCCTACCTGGAGAAGTTGTCGACGATCTGATCCAAGAGCTCATTGCAGAGGAAGCTGAGACCGGTACCAGCGAGGATCTGTCCCTTCGCTGGGACTTCGGCGAATCTCCAGAGTTGCGAGCCGTCGCATCCGAGATAGCCGAGATCTACACCAAACTCCGGACACTCGTAGAGGCAAGAGCAGGCGATCCGAATCTCGTGGCCCAGGCTGCTCCCCTCCGGAAGCGACTTCGCGAGCTCCAAGAGATAGAAGCCGACGCAATGGAGCGCCGTTTCCGCGAGGGACGCCGCTTTGACCCACAAAAGGCTCAGCGGAATCTCGAATGGGCGGAAAAGCTGCTGGACGAAAAGTGAAGATCCTCCCTGCTGTCACGCACCCTTGGCAGGGGAGAATCAAGCGCCGTCACTCGCCACGCCCGATGTCAGGTAAGAAGGGATACCAGAAGTTCTTGCCTTGCCTCCGTTGGGAGTTTGGCTTCTCCTGCGCATTCTGCCTTTGTCATGAGGCGGATTTTACACGTAGCGGCGCGCGAAGGCTCGGCATCATGCAGGTCGAACACTTCATAACACAGAGTCGTTCTCCATCCCTGCGCAACCGCTACTCGAATTGCTTTCTCATCTGCAGACTCTGCAACCTCGCTCGTGGCGTGGCGCTGAACCGGACAGCGGTTGGCTACTCCCTTCTGAATCCCGGCAGCCGATCTTGGCTCGATGCGTTCGAAGTCATTGACGACGAGATCCAGTCGAGAAACGTCGACGATGGCGACGCCATCTACACCCGCGACACGTATGACCTCAATGACCCGCACAAGGTCCGGATGCGGAAGCTGAGGAGAGAGACAATTGAGCGAGCTCTCATCTTTCTGCAAAAGTCGGAGCATCTCGATCAGAAGCTTATCGAGCGTGCCGCCATGACGACGGGTGATCCGCTTCTCCTCGAGGCTGCTGAAACAGTCAAGATCGACCGGCGGAACGCCTGTTGGGAGCTCCATCAATTCCTCGCGGTTCCGCACGACCACGACAAGACATGCCACTGTGGTCACAAAGCGAACCACAGCTTGCCGGAAGCTTTGGCAAGACAGACGATCGACGTCGAGCGCAACTGCGCTGGCCATCGTAACTCTGGCTGCGGAGTTGGATTCGACTGACCGGCCTTGCCCTGCTGTTAATTCCCGGCGTCACCCAACCGTAACCGAACCGTCAGGACCCGCCGCGCCGGCCCGCCTACGCTGGGTTGGAAAGGAGGGGATGCCAATGACATCTCACAATGCAGCACGGCGCCGGCCCGGCGCTTTCCTGATCGGTTCGCTCTTCGCTCTGACTTCGATGGTGGGCCTCGGGACGGCTCCCGCGCAGGCTCAGATCGACCCCGGCCTTCTGCCGGTGACCGGCACCTGGACGCGCGGAGACGCCGACACCGTCGCCTGGGTCGACCTGGCCACCTGGAGGCTCGTGACGTCCTTCGAAGGCGAACGGCCCTTTGCCGACCCGGAGCCCCAGCCCTGGATCCCCGTGGCCGGCGATTGGGACGGCGACGGCGTCGACAGCCTTCAGATGTTCAACATCCACACCTGGCAGCTCATCCCGGCCGAGCAGGGCTCGGTCGGAGATCCCTTCTGTCCCGAGCCTCAGCCCTGGCGGCCGGTCGCCGGCGACTGGGACGGCGACGGCATCGACACGGTGCTCGTCTTCGACGAACGGGACGGCTCGCTCCACCGTCCCGGGGAGGGGCCGATCGCGGTCGAGCGGTACGATCCGCAACCGCAACCCTGGCGGCCGATCGCCGGTGATTGGGACGGCGACAGGATCGATACCCTCGGGACTCTCGGGAATCGGTCGGGATCGCCCGCCCTGGCTCCGCTCTGGGTGGCGGTCGCGGGCGACTGGGACGGCGACGGGATCGACAGCGAGGCCGCGCTCTACGTGCCGACCGGTCAGCTTGTCGAGCCCGAGGAGACGCTCTTCACGGTGTCCCGGTCCGCGGCGCTCAAACCGCCTGTCTTCGAGGCGCCGAACGGCCCCGGTTCCTGCTACACGAAGGTCACGAGCAAGGGCTACTCGTACGGCAAGAAGTACTACCAAGGGGGAGGCTACATCGAGTGGTGCATCAGCACCTGGCAGGAATTGACCTGCTGCCCGATTACCCCCACGGGCCCGTACGCTTGCAGCTCGAAGCTCAAGTTCGGCGTGTGCTGAGCGGGAGGGGGGTCTTTCGTCTTCGGGCGGTTTCCGCCTAGCATGGCGGAGTATTCAAGGAGGCAGTCATGACCCAGACCTCTCTTCGCCGGCTCGGAATCGCCCTGTTGTTCTGCATCGCACTGGTTCCCTTGGCCGCTCAGGCGGCCGACGATCCAGGGGAGGCTCTCCGCGCGGCGGCTGGCGCGGGCGACGAAGCTCGCGTCCGCGCGCTTCTCGAAGCCGGCGCGGCGGTGGACGCGCCGGCCCGCTACGGCCAGACGCCGCTGTTTTTCGCGGCGCAGAAGGGACACCTGGGTGTCGTCCGCCTGCTCATCGAACGCGGCGCGAACGTCAATGCCCGGGAACAGTTCTTTGGTCAATCGATTCTCGACGTCGCGCTCCAGTCCGACAACCTGGAGCTGGTGCGCCTGCTGCTCGACAAGGGGGCCGAAGGGGCGGACGCTCTGCTGTTCACCGCGATCGAGCGGGACAATCTCGAGCTCGCCAAGATGGCCTTCGCGACCGGCCAGCTGGAGCCGCTCGATCTGGCGGCGGCGCGGCGCGAGGCCGCGGGAAGCTCGCAGGCGCTGCGCGATCTGCTCGCGGCGGCCACCGCGACACCGCGCCAGCGCCCACCTCACCATCCCACCGCCGAACGGCTGCAGCTCTCCACGGGACGCTACCAGTCCCCCAACGGCGCCGCCGCGGTGACGGTGGCCGTGCGCGGGGAGGGCCTGGAGCTTCAGCTCCCGGGCAAGCCGGCGGCGATCGCGGTCGCCCCGGTCGCGGCCGATCGCTTCGACAGCCCCGATGGACGGCTCTCGGCCCAATTCGGAGGCCGGGGCGGCACGATCGAGTGGCTGCGCGTCAATCAGGACGGCGAGATCTCGTTCTTCTCCCAATCCACGGTCGAGCCGGCGCCGCTGCGCTCCGCCACGGAGACGGTGGCGGCCGTTCCCGCTCCCACCGGCGCGGCCCGCCCCTGGCCTCAGTTCCGCGGACCCGGGGCGAGCGGCGTGGGAGATGGGCAGGGAGCACCGGCTTCCTGGAACATGGCGACCGGTGAAGGCGTTCGCTTCAAGACCCCCATCCCCGGAATCGGACTGGCCAGCCCGATCGTCTGGGGCGACCGGATCTATGTCACGACCGCCATCTCCAGCAAGGGCGACACGACGTTTCGGACCGGGCTGTACGGCGACACGGCCTCGGTCAACGACAGGTCCGAGCACTCCTTCCGGCTGTACGCCCTGGATACGAAAGATGGCAAGGTGATCTGGGAGCGCGAGGTCCACCGGGGCGTTCCCGGAACCTTGCGCCACACGAAGTCGAGCCTCGCCAACTCGACCCCGGTGACCGATGGCGAGCGCGTGGTGGTGCTCTTCGGCGCGGTCGGGAAGCTCGTCGCCTATGACCGCGCGGGCGCGCTCCTCTGGCAGCGCGACGTCGGCATCCTCGACAGCAACGACCCGCAGTCCGGGACGGACGAGTGGGGGCATGCCAGCTCGCCGATCCTCGCCGGGGACCGGGTGATCGTCCAGGCCGACCGGAAGAAGGACTCCTTCCTTGCCGCCTACCGTCTCAGCGACGGGACGGAGCTCTGGCGCGTCGCCCGCAGCGAGCCCTCGACGTGGGCGACCCCCACCCTGGTCGCGGCGCCGGCGGGCGATGAGCTCGTGGTCAACGGGCCGACGATCCGCGCCTACGATCCGCGCTCCGGCGCGGAGCTCTGGCGTCTCGGACCGAATTCGGAGGTCGTGGTCTCGACGCCGCAGGCGGGAGACGGCCTGATCTTCGTCACCGCGGGCTACCCGCCGGTGCGCCCGGTGTACGCGATCCGCCCGGGGCAGCGAGGCGACTTGACGCTGCCCAAAGGGGAACGCTCCAGCCCGGCGATCGCCTGGAGCCAGAACCGGGGCGGCACCTACATCCCGACGCCCATCCTCTACCGGGGCTTCTTCCACACCTGCAACAACAACGGCATCCTCACAACCTACCGGGCCGCGACCGGCGAGTCGCTCTCGACCTTGCGGGTGGACAACGCGGGCATCTCGATTTCGGCGTCGCCGGTGGCCGCCGACGGCCGGCTCTACATGTTCAGCGAAACGGGACAAGCCTACGTGCTGGCCTCCGGCCCGGAGCCGGTGCTCCTCGGCTCCTACCCGATAGGCGAGATCGTCATGTCGACCCCGGCGATTTCGGGAGGCCTGATGGTGGTGCGCACCCTCGGCCACATCGTCGGCCTGGAGACCGCGAAGAAAGAGCCCTGAAGCCTTCTCCCCGTGGCGCCCGGGTAGCTTTCTTGCATCCCCTCCCTTCCTGAACGCGCGCCGTGGGGGCGCGGTAAGGAAAGGAGCGTCGAGATGCCCTATACCGTCATGATCTGGCTCGTCGATCGCGAGCACTCCCCGAGCGCCATCGAAGCCCGGGAGAACCGCCACGACCCGGCGCTCACTCCCGGAGCCGCTGCCGGCGTGACCGCCCCGCCGGCCTTCGACCGGCTCAACTACGGCTTCTACGAAACGCAGGACGACGCCGACCGGGCTCTCGAAGAGCTCGCCAGCGGGCTCGAGCGCAATGCCCCGGTCCGGGTGGAGAGCGAGAAGCGGACCTTCCTCATTCCCGCCAGCCGGGTCCACTACGCCGTCTGCGAGGAGGTCATCCGGCCGAAGGACGAGGCCCATGCGACCCGGGTTCCGGCGCATCTGGAGGAGCCGGTCGCACTCGGCGTCTGAGCCGGCCCGGCTCTTGCAACCCTGGTTGGCGGAGCTGGGAGCTCGATGAACTTCAGGTTTACCCTCAGGTTTACCCTCAAAAGAAGGAGGTTGCACCATGGCGATGAAAGCCAATGAGTTGATGACCAAGAATCCGTCCTGCGTCACCCCCCAGACGACCGCCCAGGAGGCCGCGAGCCTCATGGAGCGTGAGGACGTCGGCAGCCTTCCGGTCGTGGAGAGCCGTGAGTCGATGCGCCTCGTGGGCATCGTCACCGACCGCGACCTCGCGCTGCGCGTGCTCGCCCGCGGCGAATCCGGCAGCACGCCGGTGAGCAATGCCATGTCGAGCGGCAATCTGGCCAGCATCCGCCCCGAGGACGACCTGGACAAGGTCGAGCGCCTGATGTCGGAGCACCAGGTGCGCCGCATTCCGGTGGTCGACGACAGCAAGCGCGTCGTCGGCATGATCGCGCAGGCGGATCTCGCCCGCGAGCAGAAGGCCGTCGGCCGCAAGGACTTCGGCAAGGTGCTGGAGGAGATCTCCGAGCCGGGTCGCGGCCTCACCCGCTGACCGTACCCTTCGCCCTCCTCGTCGCGGAACGCTATGATCCGAGGCAGGAGGGCTTTTCATGCTCTACGATCTCTCCCCCACCATCCGTCCCGGCTTCCCGGTCTGGCCCGGCGACACGCCGTTCGAAAGCCGCCTCACCTGGTCCCTCGAAGAGGGCGCCACGGTCAACCTCTCCCGGATCGTGACCACGCCCCATCTCGGGTCGCACGCCGACGCCCCGTTCCACACCGAGCCGCGCGGCGAGGCGATGGCCGATCTTCCGCTGGAGCGCTATCTCGGCGCCTGCCGGGTGGTCCGCGTGCCGCCGACGCCGGTCATCGAGCCGCGGCACATCGAGGGGATCGACCTGACCAATCCCGGCCGCATCCTGTTCCGGACGGACAGCATCCGCGACCGCAAGACCTTCCCGGAGCGCTTCACCGCCCTCTCGCCCGAGCTCGCGAGCCTCCTCGGCGAGCGCGGCGCCCTCCTCGTCGGCCTCGACACGCCGTCGGTCGATCCGTTCGACAGCAAGACGCTCGACGCGCACCATGCCCTCGCCCGCGGCCGCGTGGCCATCCTGGAGGGGCTGATCCTCGATGGGGTCCCCGAGGGGCTCTATGAGCTGATCGCCCTCCCCTTGAAGCTGGCGGGGCTCGACGCCTCGCCGGTCCGCGCGATCCTCCGCACGCTAGAATAGCGAGACCACGCGCCGTCCTCGGCGTCGTGGCTGGGAAGGAGATTTCTTGTGAACAGCAAAGAATTCGTCGCGAGTCTGGTCGAGGAGATGGACCGGCTCTTCGCGCGGCTCGGGGAGACGGACACCCTGGAGTCGGAGTCGGAGGGGAAGGTGGACGTGGTCACGCTCCTCCGGCTCGCCTTGAAGAGCGAGCTCGAGGCGAGCGAGCTGGCCGGCTTCTGGATGCCCACCACGCCCGAGGTGGACGCCAAGATGGTCCTCGCTCTGCAGTGCGGCGATGAGATGAAGCACTATGGCCTGATCAGCCAGCGCCTCGCCGAGCTCGGCGAGGATCTGACGACGTTCGATCCGCTGGCCGACGGCCACAGCCCTCTCTATCAGTACCTCCGCGGCCTGCGCACCACGGTCGAGCGGATCGCCGCCGGCCCGTTCGCCAACGAGGCGATCGCGCAGATCCGCAACACGCAGTTCGTCAATTTCTGCAGCTCGGTGGGCGACGAGGGGACGGCCCGGCTGTACGCCGAGGTCATCCAGCCCGAAGAGGCCCACCATCACCTGCTCGGGCGGGAGTACCTGGAGAACCACCTGGCGACCCCCGAGCTCCAGGAGCTCGCCGCGGCCGCCGTGCGCAACACGCTGGCCATCGCGGACGAGCTCCGCAACCTGGCCGCGAAGACGACCGGCTTCCTCAGCATCCCGGTTTCCTGATTGACCTGATCAAGCGTCATGAGCCAACAGATCCAGACGATTTCCGTGCTCGGCACGGGCACCATGGGACGTGGCATCGCCCACGTCGCCGCCCTCGCCGGCTATGTCACGCATCTGTTCGACACCAACGCCGAGGCGCTCAAGAAGGCCGAGGCGACGATCCACCGCAACCTTGCGAAGGGGGTCGAGATCGGCAAGGTCCAGGCCGATGCCGCCGAGACCGCCCACCGCAACCTCCACCTGCACGAGAGCCTGGCCGGCGCCGTCGCCCAGGCCGATCTCGTCATCGAGGCCATTCCCGAGGACATGGAACTCAAGATCCGTACCTTCGGGGAGGTCTCCGCGGCGTGCCCGGCGCACGCGCTCTTCGCCTCCAATACCTCCGCCCTGTCGATCACCGAGATGGCGGCCGGCTCGGACCGCCCCGAGCGCTTCGCCGGCATGCACTTCTTCAATCCGGTGCACGTCATGAAGCTCCTCGAGCTGGTGCGCGGCCTCCAGAGCTCGGAAGAGACGCTGGAGACCATGCGGCAGGTGGGCGTGCGCATGGGCAAGGAGGTGGTACTGGTCAACGAGGCGCCCGGCTTCGTCACCAGCCGGATCAACGCGCTGATCGGCAACGAGGCTTTCCGCATGCTCCAGGAGGGGGTCGCGAGCCCGGAGGATATCGACAAGGCCCTGAAGCTCGGCTTGAACCACCCCATGGGTCCGTTCGAGATGGTGGATCTGGTGGGTCTGGACGTGCGGCTGTCGATCCTGGAGTACCTGCACAAGAGCCTGGGCGAGGCCTTCCGTCCGAACCACCTGCTCATCCAGCACGTCAAGGCGGGGCGGCTGGGCCGCAAGGTCGGCCGCGGCGTCTACACCTACAACGAGAACGGGGAGAAGGTCGGATGAGCTTGGAGGATCTGACCGGCCGGGTCGCCCTGGTCACGGGCGGCAGCAGCGGTCTCGGCTTCGCCGCCGCGCGGGCGCTGGCCCGCCGCGGTGCCCATGTGGTGATTTCGAGCCGCGGCGGCGACAAGTTGGAGGCCGCCCGGACGCGCCTCGCCGAGCATGGGGCCTCCGGCGCGACGATCGCGGCGCTCCCGGCCGACATCCGCGAGCTGTCGTCGCTGGAGAACCTGGTCGCCGCAACCGAGCGGAGCGTGGGGCCGGTGGACATCCTGGTTCCCAACGGCGGCGGTCCTCCGGCCAAGCCGGCGGCGGAGATCACGGAAGAGGACTGGCAGATCTCCCTGCCGCTGGTCTTCCTTTTCATCCCCCGGCTCTGCCGGCTGGTCCTCCCCGGCATGCGCGAGCGCCGCTGGGGACGGATCGTGGCGATCAATTCGATCTCGTCGCGCCAGCCGATCCCCAACCTGTCGATCTCGAATGCCCTGCGTCCGGCGGTCCTCGGCTATCTGAAGACCCTCTCGAACGAGGTGGCCGCCGAGGGCGTGACGGTCAACGCCGTCCTCCCCGGCTACACGCTGACTGAGCGCCAGGACGAGCTCGCCGCCGCGACTTCGGCCCGCACGGGGAAGTCGCGGGAAGAGATCTACCAGATGTGGGTGGGCAACACGTCGACCGGCCGCATGGCGCAGCCGGAGGAGATCGGCGAGGTGGTGGGCTTCCTCTGCACCCCCGCGGCGTCGTATGTGACCGGCCAGGCGATCACGGTGGATGGGGGGTATGTGAAAAGCCTCATGTGAGCTCCCGCACCCCCTGCTCCAGCCGCCGCACCAGCTCCGGGAGCGCCGCCGCGTCCACCGAGCAGTGGGCGATCCGCAGATAGCGCGGCTCCATGGAGATCAACCCGGTGTCGTGGTGCTCCAGGAGATGACGGCGCGCCTGCTCGGAGGTGATGCCCAGCTTCCCGGGGATCTCCACCAGGGCGAAACAGCCGGAATTGAACGGCAGAACGGTCAGCAGCTCCGGGTCCACCGTGGCCAGCGCGCCCTGGAGCGCCCGGTAGCGCTCTTCGAGAAGGGTGCGGACCGCCTCGACCTCGGTCTCGATCCCCTCCTTGCGGAGCGCCTGCAGCAGGAGGACCTGGCTCGTCGCCACCGGCGAGCCGATCGTGGATCGCACCAGGGTCTTCACCTTGCTCTCCAGCGCGCGCGCCGCTCCGGATTCCGGCTCGCAGGCGAAAGTGACGAAGCCGATCCGGCCGCCGAAGAAGGAAAACTCCTTGGTCCCGCCGTCCACCTTGACCGGAACCAGGTTGGGGTGCGCGCCGATCAGCTCCCAGAAGAGCGACTCGCGCGGGATGTCCGGCTCGAAAACCAGACCGGCGTAGGCGTCGTCGCAGACCACCACCAGCGGGCGGCGCTCCGCCACCCCGAGGAGGGACTCCCGCACCTCGTTGCGCTCCGCCACGGTCAGTGAATAGCCGCCGGGGTTCGAGGGAAGGTTGAGGAGCGCCACGGCCGGCTCGCCGTCCGGTACCCCGTCCAGGGCCTCGGCGATCGCCCGAGTGTTGTAGCGGCCCTCGACATATCCAGGAGCCGCCTTGACCTCGGCGCCCGTGCGGACGGAGAAGGTCTGGCGGTAGTTCCCCCAGAAGGGTCGGGGGATCGCCACCGGCCGCCCTTCACCCCCGAAAAGATCGGCCACGATCGACAGGCTGTGCGTCAGGCCGGCGGTCACCAGCGGCAGGCTGGAGGGGATCTCCTCGGCGACGCCTCGGCGCTGCCAGGCCCGCCAGCGCTGCCGCGCCTCCGGGATGCCCTCCACGGGCGAGTACAGAAGAGCGCGGCTCTGATCCTCGGAGGAGAGCCCGGAGAGAGCCGCCGCCATGGACGGCAGCGGGACCGCTCCGCCCCGGCCGTCGGTGATCTGGCCGATGGTGCCGTTGATCGCCTTGCCGCGCGCCTCGGCGCTCTGCCCCGGCACGTCGGGAGGGAAGTACACCCTCTGCCCGAGAGAGGAGAGCGCGCGGAACAGCGCAGGGGCACCATCTCTCAGCAGAGCATTGATTTCGGTCCGCGGGTCCATGGGGGCGGAGTATACCGGTTCGACCGCTTGGCGACCGCGCCGTTCTCCTGTAAGTTGAGG
>DATFPH010000190.1:0-1555 GCA_035264905.1 Thermoanaerobaculia bacterium | reverse complement strand
GACCGGCGAGCCCGGTTCTGCCGTATTCTTACAGGGAGAGACGAAATGGAGATGACGTTGGCGATCCTCAAGCCGGACACCGTGGAGGCCGGCAATGCGGGCAGGGTTCTTGCTCATTTGCAGCAGGAAGGTTTCACCATTCGCGGCCTCAGGATGCTGCGGCTGACCGAGACCCAGGCGAAAGCCTTCTACGAGGTTCACAAGGAGCGGCCGTTCTACGGCAGCCTGGTAGAGTTCATGACGAGCGGACCGGTGATCCCGGTCGCCCTGGAGCGCGAGGACGCGGTGACCCGCCTGCGGCAGGTGATGGGGGCGACGGACGTCTCCAAGGCCGAAGAGGGGACGATCCGCAAGGCGTTCGGCACGTCGATCGAGCGCAACGCCATCCACGGCAGCGACTCGGCCGAGAACGCGGCGGTCGAGCTGTCCTTCTTCTTCTCGCGCACCGAGCTGCTGGCGGCGCGCTGAAGGCCGGAGACGCCGGAGACGATCATGGTCTATCGATTCCCCCACGCGGCGCCCCAGAGCCAGATCCCCGAGGAGCGGCGGGGCCGGACCATTGGCCGCTTCTGCCTCGTCTGCAGCAGCATCTTTCCGCTGCACCGCAAGCTGCACCGGGGCACGGCGATGTATGGCCGCGACCACATCGCCTCTCCCTGCAGCCACGAGGGAGAGGCTTTCGAGGAAGGCGCCAACTGGTGGCAGCCCGCCGTCGAGGTGCTGCCGGAAGCGATTGAGAAGGCCGCCACCGATCTGGTGGCGAACGCGCCCGTGAAGGGAACGTCTCCCTAGCGGGCGAGGAGGGTGCATCCACCCGGAATGAGCTCGGTCGAATCCCAGCCGCGAGCCGCCGGAGCGGCTTTCGCCTTTCACCGCACGGGCCGGCTCGCGCAGTGGCTCGGGCGGGGGCGGGGCACCCGTCTGTCGCTGTCGCTGGCCGCGGGTCTCCTCGGCGAGCTGATCACGGGATGGAGCGGCGGCCTGCTGTTCCCCCTGACGCCCGCCGTCTCGCTGACCGCGGGCCTCCTCTTCGGCTGGCAGGGCATCGCCGGCGCCACGGCCGGGCAGCTCGCGGCGGAATGGATCCTCCACCACGACTCCCTCGACGCGCTGATCTTCGCCGCCTCCTTCTCGCTCACCGGCATCGCCGCCTGGACGCTGTTCCGGTACGTCCCGAAGGTCGGACGGGGACTCCCCAATCTGCGCTCGTTCCTGTGGACGCTGGCGGCGGCCCTCGTGGGCGGCCTGACCGGCGCGCTGCTGGCGCTGGCGGCCACGGGTCTGACGCCTGCCGGCCAATCGCCGGGCATGTGGATCTGGACCTGGGTGACGGGCTCCCTGGTCAGCGTCGCGCTCCTGACGCCGCCTATCCTGCTGGCGTTCGACCGCGACGGCCGGCGCTGGATGGTGCCGATGCCGCGCGAGCGCCTGGTCACGGACGGCCGTCTGGAGCGGGCGCTCGCGGGCACCGGCGAGGAGACGGTGGTCCTCTCCGCGCAGGCTTCCGAGCCCGAGAAGACGGGAGACCTCTGGCTGGGCGCGGGGATGGTGCTGG
>DATFPH010000189.1:0-61078 GCA_035264905.1 Thermoanaerobaculia bacterium | reverse complement strand
CGAGGCCCCGAGGTTGGCGGACCTCGCGGCTCGGATCGACGAGATGCTGAAGGCCGGCGCCGGCCCAATGGCGCCCCTGCTGGAGCCGATCCCGCCGGCAGCACGCAAGGGACCCCTGCCTCTATCGTTCGCGCAGCAGCGCCTCTGGTTCATCGATCAGCTCGAACCGGGCAGCCCGCTCTACAACCTGCCAGTGACGCTGCGCGTGGAAGGCCCGCTCGACGCCGCTGTGCTGGCGCGCTGCCTCGGCGAGATCGTGCGCCGTCACGAGGCATTGCGCACGGCCTTCGTCGCGATGGACGGCGCGCCGGTGCAGGTGATCCTGCAGGCGCTCCCCTTCCCGCTCCAGGTAGTCGACCTCGCGGCTCTGCCGGAGAGAGAGCGCGAAGACCTGGCCCAGGCTCTGGCCGGCGAAGAGGCCCGCCGCCCGTTCGATCTCTCGCGCGGTCCGCTGCTGCGCGGCACGCTGCTGCGACTGACCGGAGAAGACCACGTCCTCGCGCTGACCATGCACCACATCGCGAGTGACGGCTGGTCCATGGGCATCCTGGTGCGCGAAGCCGCCGCGCTCTATCCGGCGTTCGCCGAGGGGAGGCCCTCACCCCTGCCCGAGCTCCCGGTCCAATCCGTGGATTTCGCGGTCTGGCAACGCTCGTGGCTGCACGGCGAGGTCCTGGAGGGCGAGATCTCCTTCTGGCGCCGGCAGCTCGCCGGGCTGCCGCCTCTCCTGGAGCTGCCCACCGACCGCCCCCCGCCCGCGGTGCAGAGCTACCGGGGCGCGGCGCGGCCGGTGCGACTGCCGGCCGCGCTCACGCGGCAGGTCCAGATCCTGGGCCGGCGCGAGGGGTCGACCCTCTTCATGGTGCTCCTGGCCGGCTTCCAGGCCCTTCTCGCGCGCACCAGCGGGCAGGACGATCTCGCGGTCGGCTCTCCCGTGGCCGGACGCAACCGGGTCGAGACCGAAGGACTGATCGGATTTTTCGTCAACACGCTGGTCCTGCGGGGCGATTTGACGAACTCCCCCACGTTCCGCGAGCTGCTCGGCCAGGTGCGTGAGACCGCCTTGGCCGCCTGGCTGCACCAGGACGTCCCGTTCGAAAAGCTGGTCGAGGAGCTGGCGCCGGAGAGGAGCCTCGCCCACGCCCCCCTGTTCCAGGTGGTGCTCGTCCTGCAGAACGCTCCCGCCGCAAGCCTGGAGATCGAGACTCTGCGCCTGCGGCCGTTGAGCAGGGAAGGAACGACGGCGAAGTTCGATCTCACGGTCAGCCTCGAAGGGCGCGACGGTGGGCTCGTCGGTACCGTCGAGCACGCCACCGATCTCTGGGACGCCACGACGATCGACCGGCTGCTCGCGGGCTTCGAGCGTCTGCTCGCGGCGGCGGTGGCCGGGCCGGATCTGCGGGCCGCGGAGCTGCCGCTGCTCAGTGCGGCGGAGCGGCACCAGCTCCTGGAGTGGGGAGGGATCCGGCAGGAGCTGGCCCCGACCTCGACGCTCCACAGCCGCTTCGCCGAGCGCGCCCGGCTGGCCCCCGAGGCCCCGGCGCTGACCTGCGGTGACCTGACCCTGACCTACGGCGAGCTGCACCGGCGGTCCAACCAGCTGGCCCGCTGGCTGCGCCGGCACGGCGCGGGCCCGGAGAGCCGCGTCGGTTTGAGTCTGGACCGTTCCGTGGACCTGGTGGTGGGTATCCTGGGTGTCCTCAAGGCCGGGGCCGCCTATGTGCCGCTCGATCCCGGCTTGCCGCGGGAGCGGCTGGCCTTCGTTCTGGAGGACGCGGACATCCGGATCGTGGTGGGACGGAAGGAGATCGAGCGGCTGGAGAGCCTCCCGGCCGGCGATCTCGCGCCCCTGGGCGACGCGTCGAGCCTGGCCTACGTGATCTACACCTCGGGCTCCACCGGCTGGCCCAAAGGCACCCTGATCACCCACCGCAACGTCACCCGGCTCTTCGACGCCACCGAGGCCTGGTTCGGGTTCGGCGAGCGGGACGTGTGGACGCTGTTCCACTCGTACGCCTTCGACTTTTCGGTCTGGGAGATCTGGGGAGCCTTGCTCTACGGGGGCCGGTTGGTGATCGTGCCCTGGGAGGTGAGCCGCTCGCCCGAGCAGTTCCTGGATCTGTTGGACCGTGAGCGGGTCACGGTGCTCAATCAGACCCCCTCGGCCTTCGCCCAGCTCGCGCAGGCGGAGGCGCAGCGCGACTCCACGGTGACGCTATCGCCGACATTACGGCTGGTGATCTTCGGGGGCGAGGCTCTCGACCCGGCCAGCCTGGAGCCGTGGTTTGCGCGCCATGACGACACAGAGCCGCGGCTGGTCAACATGTACGGGATCACCGAGACGACGGTCCATGTCACATACCGGCCGCTGTCTCTGGCGGACGCCCGGGGCGAGCACCGCAGCGTCATCGGCGTGCCCATTCCCGACCTGTCCCTGGCCGTGATGGACCGGAGCCTGCTGCCGGCCCCCATCGGCGTGCCGGGCGAGCTGGTGGTCGGTGGCGCAGGGCTGGCCCGGGGCTATCTGGGCCGGCCGGAGCTGACCGCGGAGCGCTTCGTTCCGGACCCGGCCGGCCGCCGGCCCGGAGCGCGGCTCTACCGGTCGGGCGACCTGGGGCGTTTCCTCCCCAATGGCGATGTGGAGTACCTCGGCCGGCTGGACCACCAGGTAAAGATCCGCGGTTTCCGCATCGAGCTGGGAGAGATCGAGGCGGCGTTGACGGCTCTGGCCGGAGTCCGCCAGGCGGCGGTGCTGGTGCGATCGGGCGACCGGCGCCTCGTCGCCTATGTGGTGGGCGATGCCGCACCCGACGCACTGCGCCAGGGCTTACGCGAGCGGCTGCCGGACTACATGGTGCCGGCCGCCTTTGTGACGCTCGCAGCGTTGCCCCTCACGGCCAACGGCAAGGTGGACCGCAAGGCGATTTCATCTCCAGAAGCGGCTCCGGAGCAGCCCGGCGGCGAGGAGGGCTATCTGGTGCCGCGCACCCCGGTCGAAGGGGTCCTCGCCGGCATCTGGGCCGAGCTGCTCGGTCTCGAACGGATCGGGGTGGCCGACGATTTCTTCGCTCTGGGCGGACATTCGCTGCTGGCCACGCGGGTAGTGTCGCGCCTGCGCGGTGTCTTCGAGATCGAAATGCCGCTGCGCGACCTCTTCGAAGCTCCGGTCCTGGCGGAGCTCGCCGCCCGGGTCGAGGCGGCGCAGCGGGCCGGCACGCAACAGCTCACCCCGCCTCTGGTCCCGGTGCCGCGCGAGGGGTCCCTGCCCCTGTCGTTCGCCCAGCAGCGGCTCTGGCTCCTCGATCAGCTCGAACCGGGCAGCCCGCTCTACAACATGCCGGTGGCGCTGCGCATCGGAGGACCGCTCGACTCTGGCGCGCTGGCGCTCACTCTCGGCGAGATCGTGCGCCGCCACGAAGCGTTGCGCACGGTCTTCGCCGCGGGGGAAGGCGCGCCGGTGCAGGTGATCCAACCGGCGAAATCCTTCGTCCTGCCTCTGGTGGACCTGTCGGGCCTGCCGGGCCCGTCCGATCTGTCCAATCCGTCGGATCCGTCGGATCGGTCCGATCTCAAGGCCCGGCAGGCTCGAGCTCTGACCGGTGAAGAGGCCGGCCGCCCGTTCGATCTCGCGCGCGATGCGATGCTGCGCGGCGTCTTGCTGCGGCTGACCGGCGAAGACCACGTCCTCGCCCTGACCGTGCACCACATCGCGAGCGACGGCTGGTCCATGGGCATCCTGGTGCGCGAGGTCGCCGCGATCTATCCGGCGTTCGCTGAGGGCAGGCCTTCGCCTTTGCCCGAGCTGCCGGTGCAGTATGCGGATTTCACGGTCTGGCAGCGCTCGTGGCTGCACGGCGAGGTCCTGGAGAGCGAGATCTCGTACTGGCGCCGGCAGCTCGCCGGGCTGCCTCCTCTCCTGGAGATCCCCACCGACCGACCGCGGCCCGCAGTGCAGAGCTTCCAGGGCGCCACACGGCCCGTGCGCCTGCCGGCCGCGCTCATCCGGCGGGTCGAGGCCCTGGGCCGACAGGAGGGAGCGACCCTCTTCATGGTGCTGCTGGCCGCCTTCCAGGCCCTTCTGGCGCGTACCAGCGGACAGGACGATCTCGCGGTCGGCTCACCCGTCGCCGGACGCAATCGGGTGGAGATCGAGGGATTGATCGGGTTCTTCGTCAACACGCTGGTGCTGCGCGGCGATCTTTCGGGCACGCCGTCGTTCCGTGAGCTGCTCGGCCGGGTCCGCGAGACGGCGCTCGCCGCCCATACCCACCAGGATGTGCCGTTCGAAAAACAGGTCCAGGAGCTCGCGCCGGAGAGGAGTCTCGCCTACTCACCCTTGTTCCAGGTGATGCTCGTTCTCCAGAACGCTCCCGTCGAGAGCCTGGAGATCCAGAACCTGCGCCTGCGGCCCGTGCGCGGACCTGGAACGACAGCGAAGCTCGACCTCACCCTGAGCATCGGGGAGCAGGACGGTGGGCTCCTCGGCATGGCCGAGCATTCCACCGATCTGTTCGACGCCGCGACGATCGACCGCCTGATCCTCCATTACGAGAGGCTGCTCACCGCAGCAGTGGCAGCGCCGGAGCGAAGGGTCTTGGAGCTGCCGTGGCTCGGCGAGGCCGAGCGCCAGCAGACCCTGGTGGAATGGAACGACACCTCCCAGGAATTCCTGAACGCAGCCCTGGCCCATGAGCCGGTCTCCTGCCAGGCCGAGCGCTCCCCCCGCGCCATCGCCGTGGCCTGGGAGGGCGGCGAGCTGACCTACGGCGAGCTCGAAAGGCGTTCGAACCGGCTCGCGCGCCGGCTCCGCCGCCTGGGCGTCGGCCCCGAAATCCCCGTGGGCCTCTGCTGCGGCCGCTCGGGAGACCTGGTGGTGGGCATCTTCGGCATCCTCAAGGCGGGAGGTGCCTACGTCCCCCTCGATCCCGAGGTCCCGGAGGAGCGCCTCAAGCACATGCTGGCCGACTGCGGCGCACCGGTGCTGGTGGCGCAGGAGCACACCGCCGGCCTGGCGGCTCCCCTCGGAGCCCGGCCGGTGTTGCTCGATGCGCCGGGGTCTGCGAGCGACCTGGAGGAGGACGGCCCGGTGGCCCCCGCCGCCTCGCCGGACCATCCGGCCTATGTGATCTACACCTCCGGCTCCACGGGACGGCCCAAGGGCGTGGTGGTGACGCACGCTGCCCTGACGAGCTCCACGAGAGCCCGCCTCGCCTTCTACCGCGAGCCGGTGGAGGCCTATCTCCTGGCCTCCTCCTTCGCGTTCGACAGCAGCGTGGCCGGGATCTTCTGGACCCTCTGGGAGGGCGGCACGCTGGTGTTGCACCGGGACCAGCTCCAACTCGACCTGCGGGACTTCCTCACGACGCTGACGCGCCGGCGCGCGTCGCACCTCCTCTGCCTTCCCTCGCTCTACAGCCTGATCCTGGAGCACGCGCAACCCGGCCAGCTCGCCTCTCTGAAAACCGTCATCGTGGCCGGAGAGGCCTGCCCGCCGGACCTCGTCGCGCAGCACGCCGTGCGGCTCCCCGCGGTGTCCCTGGTGAACGAGTACGGCCCGACCGAAGGGACCGTGTGGAGCAGCGCCTGCACCCTGACGGGCGCTCCTCCGCGGCGCGCCGTTCCCATCGGCCGCCCGATCGGCAACGTCCGCCTCTACCTGTTGGACCGCAACCTGGGGCCGGTCCCGGCCGGCGTTCACGGCGAGCTCTGGATCGGCGGCGCGTCGCTCGCGCGCGGCTACATGAGCCGCCCGGACCTGACCGCCGAACGCTTCCTGCCCGATCCGTTCTCCGGCGCGCCGGGCGCCCGCCTGTACCGCACGGGCGACCGGGTCCGGTGGACGGTCGACGGAGAGCTGGAGTTCCTGGGCAGGGTCGACCATCAGGTGAAGATCCGCGGCTTCCGCATCGAGCCCGGAGAGATCGAGGCGGTGCTCGCCGCGCTGCCCGGAGTCCGCGAGGCGCTCGTGGTGGCCCGCGAAGACCATCCCGGAGACCTGCGGCTGGTGGCCTATGTGGCCGGCGACGCGGCACCGGGCGCGCTGCGCGAAGCCCTGCGCGAACGGCTGCCGGACTACCTGGTGCCGGCCGCCTTCATGACTCTGGCGGAGCTCCCCCTCAACGCCAACGGCAAAGTGGACCGGAAGGCTCTGCCGGCTCCGGAGTGGCAGAGCGCCGAAGAGCACCATGTCGCTCCGCGGACGCCGGTCGAGGAGGTTCTCGCCGGCATCTGGGCCGAGGTGCTCGGTCTCGAACGGGTCGGGGCGACCGATCACTTTTTTGATCTGGGTGGCCACTCCCTGGCGGCGAACCAGGTGATGACGCGGCTGCGCGGCGCCTTGCACGTCGAGGTGCCGCTGCGCGGCCTCTTCGAAGCTCCGACGCTGGCCGGCCTTGCCGCCCGGGTCGAGGCGGCGCTCCGGGCCAGCGCAGGCCGGCTCCTGCCGCCCCTGGTCCCCCGGGCTCCAACACTGCGGGAGGGGCCCCTCCCCCTCTCCTTTGCGCAGCAGCGTCTCTGGCTCCTCGATCAGCTCGAACCGGGTAGCCCGCTCTACAACATCCCGGTCGCGCTGCGCGTCGAAGGGCCCCTGGACTCCGGGATCCTGGCGCGGAGCCTCGGCGAGATCCTGCGCCGCCACGAGTCCCTGCGCACGGCCTTCACCGCGGCGGAGGGCTCCCCGGTGCAGGTGATCCGGCCGGCGGAGCCCTTCCACCTGTCGGTGGTGGACCTGTCGGGCCTGCCGGGCCTGTCCGATCGGACGGATCGGTCGGATCGGACGGATCCGTCCGATCTCAAGGCCCGGCAGGCCCTCACTCTCGTCAGGGAAGAGTCGCTACGCCCCTTCGACCTCTCGCTCGGTCCGCTGCTGCGAGGTCTCCTGCTGCGGCTGGCCGAAGGTGACCATGTCGCCGTGCTGACCCAGCATCACATCGCGAGCGACGGCTGGTCGGCGGGCATCCTGGTCCGCGAGGTCACGGCTCTCTACGCGGCGTTCGCCGCAGGGAGGCCGTCGCCCTTGCCGGAGCTTCCGGTGCAGTCCGCGGATTTCGCGGTGTGGCAACGCTCCTGGCTTCATGGTGCGCTCCTGGAGAGAGAGATCTCCTTCTGGCGCCGGGAGCTCGCGGGGCTGCCGCCTCTCCTGGACCTCCCTACGGATCGACCGCGGACCGCGGTCCAGAGCTTCCGCGGCGCCATCCGGCCGGTGCGCCTGCTGGCCCAGCTCACCCGTGCGGTCCAGATCCTCGGCCGGCGCGAGGGAGCGACCCTCTACATGGTGCTGCTGGCCGCCTTCCAGGCTCTTCTGGCGCGCATCAGCGGACAGCAGGATCTCGCTGTGGGCTCACCCGTCGCCGGACGCAACCGGGTGGAGATCGAGGGCTTGATCGGGTTCTTCATCAACACGCTGGTGCTGCGCGGAAATTTGACCGGTGAGCCCACGTTCCGTGATCTGCTCGGCCGGGTCCGCGAAACCGTTCTCGCCGCCTGGCTGCACCAGGACGTGCCCTTCGAAAAGCTGGTCGAGGAGCTCGCCCCGCAGCGCAGCCTCGCGCACGCACCTCTGTTCCAGGCGTCGCTCGTGCTCCAGAACGCGCCGATGGGCGAGCTGGCTCTGCCGGGCCTGCGGCTCACACCGTTGCCGATCGAAAAGGGTCGCATCGAGCTCGACCTGGACCTCACCTGGAGCGAGGGGGCGGCGGGGCTCGCCGGGTCCCTGGCCTATGCCACCGACCTGTTCGACCGCTCGACGATGGAGCGGTACGCCGGGCATCTGGTCCATCTGCTGGCGGGGGCCGTGGAGCATCCGGACCGCCCGCTCGCCGTGCTGCCGCTGCTCGCTCCGGAGGAGCGCCACCAGCTTCTGGTGGAATGGAGCGGCGGCACAGTCCCGGTGCCCCCCCTGGTTCCCGAGCTGTTCGCGGCGCAGGCCGAGCGCACCCCCGAAGCGGTCGCGGTGTCCTTCTCCGGCGGACCCGGCGGCGCCCTGACCTACCGCGAGCTGGCGCAGCGGTCGGGCACCCTGGCGCGCGCCCTGCGCGGGTGGGGGGTCGGTCCCGAGGCCGTGGTGGCGATCTTCGTCGACCGCTCGCCCGCTCTGCCGGCAAGCCTCCTGGGGGTGCTCGCGGCGGGCGGCGCCTACGTCCCCCTCGATCCCTCCACTCCGCGGGACCGGCTCGCCTTCCTGCTGGAGGATTGCGGCGCGGCGGTGCTGCTGACCCAGAGGCACCTGCTGGCACGCCTGCCCCCCACGCAGGCGCGCGTGGTGCTCGTCGACGCGGAGGAGCCGGCGGTTGCGGCCGCGCTTCTTCCGTGGCGGCCCGCCGATCCGGAATTCACTGATCCAAACCAGGCGGCCTACGCCATCTACACCTCGGGATCGACCGGCCTCCCCAAGGGAGCGGTCATCACCCACCGCGCCCTGGCGAGCTTCGCCGTCGCGTTCATCGAGCGCCTCGGCCTCGGGGCGGACGACCGGATGCTGCAGTTCGCGGCGCTCGGCTTCGACGTCACCGTCGAGGAGATCTTTCCGGTGCTCCTCGCCGGAGGGCGCGTCGTCCTCCGCGACCCGCAAGAGCTGGCGACCCCGGACGGGCTGCTGCGGGCGATCGCGGAGGAGGGGGTCACCACGGTCGAGTTGCCCACCGCCTTCTGGCACGACTGGGTGTTCGAGCTGGAACGCTCGGGGGAGCGCCCGCCCGCCTGTCTGCGGCGGGTCCTCACCGGGACCGAGCGCATCCTGCCCGAACGCCTGGACGCCTGGCGGCGTCTCGGTGTGCCGCTGGTCCACGTCTTCGGGTTGACCGAGGTCACGGTCACGTCGATGCTGCACGTCGTCCTGCCTGGGAACGGTGCGGCGACGGCGCCGCCGCCCGTCGGCCGGCCGTTCGGCGGCACCCGGGCCTGGCTCCTCGACGACGCTCTGCGGGAGGTTCCTGCCGGGGTCCCCGGCGAGCTCTACCTGGGCGGCCCGGGCGTGGCGAGGGGGTACCTGCGCCGGCCCGGCCTGACGGCGGAGCGGTTCCTCCCCGATCCCTTCTGCGGCACTCCCGGCGCCCGGATGTACCGCACGGGCGACCGGATGCGCTGGCTCCCTGACGGCGCCCTCGACTTCCTGGGACGCCTGGACCGCCAGGTCAAGATCCGCGGCTTCCGGATCGAGCCGGGAGAGGTCGAAGCGGCGCTCGCGGGGCATCCGGGGATCGCGGAAGCGGTGGTCCTGCCCCGGCAGGCGCCCAACGGAGAGCCGCGCCTGGTGGCCTATCTGGTGCCCGATCCCGACTGGGCTGGCGCGGGCGCCCTCCCGGCAGATGTCCGGAGCTGGGCGCGCGGTCGGCTTCCCGAGTACATGCTCCCCCAGGCCTGGGTGTTTCTCGATGAATTCCCGCTCACCCCGAACGGCAAGGTGGACCGCCACGCCCTGCCGGCGCCCGGGAGCAACGTCGGCGAGGCCCACCGGCCGTCCCGCGTGGCACCGCGCACGGCCACCGAAGAGAGCCTGGCGCGGCTCTGGTCCGAGCTCCTGGGCGTCGACCAAGTCGGCGTGAACGAAAGCTTTTTCGACCTCGGCGGCCATTCGCTTCTGGCCGTCCGGCTGATCGCCAGGATCGAGGACGAGCTGGGGGTCCGGCTGCCGGTCATCTCCCTGTTCCGCGAGCCGACCGTCGAGCGTCTGGGAGCCCTGCTCAGCCAGAAGAGCGACGGAGGCGAGCCGTCGGTCCTGGTGCCGCTCGGCTCGGGTGAAGGGCTCCCCTGGTTCTTCGTTCATCCGTCGGGCGGAGACGTCTTTTCCTATCTCCCTCTGGCCCGCCGGCTCGGCGGGCCGGTCTACGGCCTGCGCGCCTTCGGCCTGGGAGACGGGGCGGAGCCCGACGGCGACGTGCCTGCCATGGCCGGCCGCTACCTGCGGGAGATCCGGGCGGCCCAGCCGCGGGGCCCGTACCGCCTGGCCGGATGGTCCATGGGAGGCGTCGTGGCCTACGAGATGGCGCGCCAGCTCCGCGCCACCGGCGAGGAGGTTGCCGCCCTGGTCTTGATCGACAGCTACAATCCCGCCGCCGGCAACGGCTGGACGCAGTCCGGTCCGCTCGACATCCTGCGGGCGTTCGCCCTGGATCTCGGCATCGCGCCGGAGAGATTCCCTCTTCCGGCGGAAGAGCTCCAGGCTCTCGCTCCGGCCGACCTCCTCCCCCGGGTCTGGGAAGCGTCCCAGGCAGCCGGCCTCCTGCCGCCCGAGCTGACCCTCGCCCGATTGCGCCGCCTCTATCGGGTGTTCCAGCGCAACGTGAAAGCCCTCGCGAGCTACATACCCGAGCCCATGCCCGGCCGAGCCCTCCTCGTGCGGGCGGCCGGTGAGAGGCCGGAGGAGGGCGCCGGCCTCGGCTGGCACCGCCTCCTGGGAGACGGCCTCGTCGTCCGGGAGGTGCCCGGCACCCACCACACCCTGCTCTCCGCGGGCCACGTGCCGGCCCTCGCGGCCAGCTTGGAGGAGTTCCTGGCGGCGGACGGCGATCGCCAGGCGGGAAAGGGGGAGCGGTCGGGGAAGCAGTAGGGAACGAGTGGTTCGGTCTGACCGGTGTGTGAGAAGGAAGGGCGCCCCAGGTAAGGGCCGCCCTTTCCCGTTTTTCCCAGGCCTACAGCAAAGTCGCTGTCCTCTCCACCTTCTGCTGACCCTTGTCAGCTTTGGAGAATCTCTCCGCGAGGGACCGGTGCGCCAATTCGCGAGAGCTCTTCGACTTCTCCGCTGACCGCTTCCGCAGGACCCGGTCGAGGGTCTCCTTCCCCGAGCCTTTCTTGATCCTCTCCGCCAACTCGCGAGCGAACGAGAGAGCCTCGTCCCCTTTCATCTTTTGGACCATCAAGGCGTCCACCTGGGCGGTGCCTTGAGGAAGGTTGACCCCCAGGGCGACGACCGACTTGGCGCCACGGAGGGCGCTCGCCTTCGCGGTCACCGCAGCACCGTTCGTCAGACGGGCCGTCCATCCGCCTTCTCCGCTTCCGACGAGGACGAGCGTGTCTCCCGGCCGCAGAGGCTCGTTCACCCGCTCTCCGGTACCCTGGATGGCCTCGACGATAGCGGCGTGCTGCGAGTCCTTCGCCAGGCTTTCGCCGATCCAGAAGACGGTCTTCTCGATTTCCACCAATGCTCGCGGGCGGCTCAGCGCGTCGAGATCGCTTTGTGCTTTCTTCCAGGGCAGGATGAAGGATTCCTCGATCTCGCGGAACCGGGCGGTCCCCGGCTCATTCGCCAGAGCCGCAATCTCCGGCAGAGATACATCCTGCAGCAGGTCGTCCTTCGCGATCAGGTAAAGCGCTCGGCCATCGGGCGGCAAGTCCCTATCGATGTCAATCAACAGAGCTGCCGCGAGATTCTGGGCAGCCAAGAGGACCTCGGGCCCCTCCTCGGCCGTGCGATAGGCCTCCACGAGACGCCGCAGCTCGTCCTCGGAGACGGACAGCGTTCTCCGATGTTCTCCGACGAGAAGGACGAGCGCGCCGCCGGCCCCCTTCACCAAGGTCAAGGTGACTCTACTCGGGTCTCTTCGCCGCTGCTCGGCCAGAGCGACGACTAGACGCTTATTGAATGGATCTCCTCCGTCGTCGTCGGTTTGCAGGCGCGGAATGATCGGAGGCCCACCCGACCCACCGTCGAAGACCGCGTAATAGAGCCCACCTGCCTTGCCGTTTTCGAGGCGGTCCGGTCGGCTCTCCTCAGTGAGAGCGGGAAGCGGCCGGGACGAGAAGTAGGCGCGGCCCTTCTTGCCTTTCACCCTGAAATTGATTTCGTATCCGCCGTCGATCAAATAGCATTCGACGATCTCCAGATCGTCCAACACTCCACGCAACGCTGCGGGTACCTGATCAGCCGGAAGCCCTTGCCGGAGCAGATCGTTCGCGTGGAACAGAGCTCCCAGAAAGGCGACCTTCCGTTGCTTGGTCGCCCGCTGGAGCGCCAGGGTAGGCTTCAGCCGCGAGAGCCACTCTTCCAGCGGGTCCATCTTCCCCTCCTGCCACTCCTTGTAGATCTTGTCTTCTATGTCGTCGATGTCCATCTCACCGGCGCCGGTGACTAGAATCGAGACGTAGGGTTGGCCGGCGGCTTTCAGCTTCTGTGCGATCCCCTCCAGGTGGAAGCTGCCGACGACCAGGGCCACCGGCTCCGTAACTGCCACATTCAGGGTTCCCTGGACCATCGCCTTGTCGCGCCGGCTCATCATGGGATCATTTGCATGAGACCGGATGCGCTCACGCTCAATGATCTGCTCTCGCGCTGTGACGAGTTCCGCCAGCTTCCGGCCCTCGGCGGAACCAGGACCGAGAATCGTCCGCAGCTTCTCGATGAAACCATCAAGATCGCTCGTCCGCTCAAGTTCCTGCAGGGCTCCCTCGACGAGCCGCACCTTGTGCTCCGGCAGGTTTTGAACATCCTCTTTCAGGAAGTCCTGAAAATCGTGGAACCACGCCTCGATCTCTGGGGAGGGGCTGGACAGCGCCGCTTGATGGGCTGCGTAGGCCTGCATGTCCTCGACCCCCACCACACGGACATCCGGGTACGCAAGCGCGAAGAACTCGACACCGCTGATCCGGCGCGCGGCGAAGTCGGCTTCGGCCGACTCACGGCGCGCAGTGGGAGTCACGCCAGGAGCGGGAAGAGCGAGAGAGCCGTCCATCCCCTCCGTGCAGACCACCTTCACGCCATAGGCATTCCGCATGTAGGCCAGGAGGTCGGCCACCCTCCTCTGGATACTGAAGCTGACATGGTTCTCGCCAATTACGAACACTGTCGAGTGTCCGGCGGTTCCGTCAAAGTGTTCTTGGACCCTGCCGAGGGAGACGGGGACAAGGACGTCGCCCGACGGGATCCGATTGCCTTGCGCGGCGGCGGATGCCGTGCCGCCCTCCCCCTGGCAGGCGAGCAGGGCCGAGGCGAGAAGAAGAGAGACACCGATTTCGAACCACTTTCGCTGTGTTCTCATAAAGACCTCCTTGTGGTGCCGGAGAGAAGGTTCGTGACCGCCACGGCCGGCCGGCGGAAGTAGGCGAGCGCGCCCCCGAGCTTCACCAGGCCCGCGTAGCCGGGCACCGGGTCGGCCTCGAGATCGCAGACGATCGCTTCCCCGCCTACGTGGAGGGTCGCGCGGCGGCCGTCGACGGAAAGGTGGATGTCATAGGGTTCTTCCTGGAGCGCGATCGGAACAGAGTGGAGAGCCGCGAGCCCTTCCCCGCGCCGCTGGAGGATTTCGGCGCGGACCCCTCCGGTGTCCGGGTCACCCCGCAGGAGCCCGAGCACGGCCGAGCGTCCGGTCCAGCGCAGCGCCAGACCGGCAACCCCACCGACGGCAAGCAGCGGGATCTCCACGCGAGCCTCCACGGAGCCGTCGCGGAAACGTAGCCCTTCCCAGGTCAGCGAGGAGACGGCTTCGAAGTCCTCCCCCACCCCGGCAAGTCTCTCTCCATGGATCTGCCAGTTGCGCCGGGGTCGCGGGCTCCACTCTCGCAAGGACCCGTCGAAGAGATATCCGGGGGAGCGGAGGGCGAGCAGAACCTCGCAACAGCCGAGCCAGTCCTCGCCGCCCCGCAGCGCAGCTACCTCGCACACGTCTTCCTCGGCGCCAGGTTCGCTGGATCCGCCGGGATCAAGCTCTGCAAGGAACTGCTCCCGTTGCCAGCCGGAAAGGGAGCGGACTAGCCGTAAGGCCGTCTCTCTCTCGCGCAAGGGCACCCGAGCCGGATCGAAGATCTTGCCGTCGGGCCGCCGCATGAAAAGGATCGGAATCGACCACTCGCTCGAGCTTTCGGAAATCGCCCGAATCGCGAGCCGCCCCGCGGTGACAGCGGCATCCACTGGGTCCCCAGCCGCCAAACGGCGAAAGAGATTTTTGCTGAACGCGAGGGCGGCACCGTCCGAGATAGGTGCCTGCATCGCGACAACTGAGAGAATCCCCGCTTTGACAAGAGATCCTGCCACTCCGGCGAAGGCATCCTCGGTTTGCATGCCCTCCGCGGTTCGACAGGCGTTCAGCACGACAAGCGCCGGAAGACTGCAGTTCTCCAAGAGCTCGGCCAACATGGAGCCGGTCAGGTAATCTGTCTCCGCCTCATGTCTTTCCAGAATGAGCGCACCTTCCCCGCTCACAGGGTCGATTTCCCCATGTCCCATGAAATGAAGCACGTGGCATCGGCCCTCGGATAAGGACTGGAGCAAGTTTTCGCGGTTCGCTCCCTCTAGGAAATGCACGTCGACCTCAGACACGCCCCTCCAGGCCGTTTCGATTTGGATACGCTCCAGCCCCAGATTTAGATAGGGGACGTCCGCCGGCAAGGCAATCACGACCAGAACGCGTAATGAACCATCCAAAGGCACCGGAGTGGGCGGACGGGGCACGTTCAGGTATCGGACGATAGGGCTGGAGAGGCTCAGCCCCAAGAAGCCTCTATCCCTCTGATGCAACAGCTCCCACGGCAGGCGGCAAACCCGGTCAAGCCCGGGAAGCTCGGGATCGAGGTGAAGACGAATGCGCAAGCCTTGGTGCTCCTCCAGAGAGCCGAGGCTTCGTTGGTACAAATCGAGGATTCTCCCCGAGAAAAGGGCCCGGAAAAGCGCGCCTCCGATAGCTGCCGGATCTACAGGATCTTCTGGTGTACCCAGCAGTACATAGCGACTCGCAGAGTTGTGTAGGAAGACCGGTAAGGCCTGCTGGTTGAAGGGAATGCCAAAAACGCCTGAGCCCTCACCGGCCGGTGAGGAGAGCACTAGTACTCTGTGCTTCCCATCTTCCCCAGGCTCAAATTTGATTGCAAAGTCCTCGTATTCCAAGGCCGGGCACCTCCTTCCGGACCGAAGAACCGGACCGGTGGCTGTCCCCCCGCCAACACCCACTCAACTCAGTTGGACACGATCTTGCCGAGGATTGTTGAGTCGCGGCTCAACCCTATCGGATCTCCCGCACGATCCGGAAGCCCGTGTCCTCTCTCTTCCAGTCAGGCTTGACGTCGCTCCGGGCCGTTGAGCTACAGGCCTTGGAACCCGACTCCCAACTTCCACCGCGGCGAATTCTCTTGCTGCCCGTGAGAGGTCCGTGGGGATCCACCAGCTTCTCACCCGAGTACTCGCCGTACCAATCCGAGACCCACTCGAAGAGATTTCCATTCATGTCATAGAGCCCGAAGTCGTTCGGGCGGAAGCGTCCAACTGGTGCGGGACCGTCGAAACCGTCCTTTTCCTTGCAGTTCGCGTATTGAGGGAGGAACTTGGGCGTATCAGCCAAGCTGAATCTCGCGAAGGACCTCGCCCGGGCAGCGTATTCCCATTCCGCCTCGGTCGGCAGCCGATAGGGCCGTGATGGCTCCAGATCATTGAGCCGCCGGACGAATTCCTGAGCCGCCGCGTAGGTGACCTGACCAACCGGGAGGTATCGCTCGGCCAGCGGAGTCTCAATGCCGCCCATAATTTGATTCCACTGCCCCTGTGTTACCTCGAAGGCTCCCAAGCAGAAGGGCCGAGTGATTCTGACCTGGTGGACCGGCTCGTCGGTCTTGTCCCCTTTCGATTCTCCCATCTCAAAAATACCTGGTCCGATTCGCACAAATGCCATGTCCAGACCTGGCGGCGAGGGGCACTCCGGAGGATTAGGATTGATTGGAGGACGAGCAGGCCCGTCTTGATGGTAAAGGAGCAGACCCGCCCCGATCAGGGCTGCCAACGCCGCTCCGCCGAGCACAACCTTTCCTTTACCCTGGAGCCACTTCAAGAAGCTCTGCTCGTGCTCCTGTCCACTCTTGTGATCGCGGGGCGGTGGCCAGATATGCCCCTCCCGGGCATTCATGTACAGAACCGGAATCGCCCAGGCAACTCCCTCGAACGTAGCAGAAAGATCTTGGCGAGCCCGCGACATGGCGGTTTCGACCGGGAGCCCCTCGGCCAGCGCACTGTAGAACTGCCGCGTAAACTCGACCGCGACGGCGTCACTCACGTCGCACTGCATGGCGATCACCGCGGGAACACCCTGCCGGATCAGGGATTGAGCGACTCCGGCCAGGGGATCGATACGGCCCGGTTTCGCTCCCTCACAGGCGTTCAGCACGACGAGGCGCAAGGCTCGATGACCGAGGAAGGCTTCCAGCTTTTCATGGTCAACCCAGCGAGCTTCGCCACTGCCATTCTCTAACGCGAGCGCTCCCACTCCCTCGGCACAAGTTCCATGACCGATGAAATGCAGAACATGGCATTCCTTGGAACGCAAGTACCGTACAAGCTCCGGCAATGTAGGTCGTGCTAGATGCTCGAGAGTGGCCTGCTCGCCGACGACACGAGGCGCGAGCGCCTGCTCCAGAAATGTCCATTCCTGCTCGACCTGAAGCGGCACCACACCAGCCGGGCAGGAGAGAAGCGCGAGGACTCGGACCGGCGCCTCGACCGTCATCGATCGACGCCGCCCTGCCACGTCCAGAGAGCGAACGATCGGCGTCTCATCCGACTGGGCAAGGAAGCTTCCGTTGCGATCGTACAGAAGCTCCCAGGGAACTTTGAGGAGCTCCTCGTCTTCCGGTAAACGAAGCCGAAGCCGCAGTCCCTTCCCTTCCGCCCGCGCTTGCTCCAAGCTGGCGCGCCACCGGGCTCGGACTGGCCCCGAGGCAAGGATGCAATCGAACAGCTCCTGGCCCAACGCAGATGCGGCAGCCCCCGCCGTCGGTTCAATGCTCACGTGCCGATCGCCGGAATCTCGCGGAGTGTTGTCACGATCGGGCTCCCAGCCGGTCGCCGTGGAAGGCAGCTGAAAAATCGTATGCGCACGTCGTCCGGCGGGTGATTCGATCACCCTCGCCCGAAACCTCTTTCCCTTCCCCACCCGCTCGATCTCCAGCTCGAAATCCAGGTACTCCATCGCGGGGGTTTACCTCCGTACCCGAATCTCCACCTGCTGCGAAATCCATTCCTCTTCAGGGAATTCCGAGGGAGTCCACCCCCCTCGCATCGTTCGCTCCGGATCGGGTCGGCCCAGGGGCGGCAGCTCCAGCCAGCGATAGCTCACGAAGCCTCGGGTGGCAAAGATTTTCAGGATGTCGACGCCCTCCTGCAACTGCCCGGGCAGACAGCCTTTCACGCGCATCATGTGGCCCTCACCTGGATCGAGCGGCAGCAGCGAGAGGGTTCTCCGCGGCGGCAGGAGCTGCGTCACGCTGTAGTCGGGCGCCAGATCGAGCACCACGACGTCGAGGCGCAGCGAGGAGCGATTGACGATCCGCAAGGTCGCCGCCTCGCCGCATTTCAGGTCGAGCCCGCCCGAGGGGAACGGCACCGAGGCGGCCGATGGATCGTCACCGCAGAGCTCCAGCCCGATCTCCAGCCAGTGGGGGGGCTCCGGATTTTCCACCGCGCTGAGGCCCCGGAACTTCACCAGGTGGTCGAGACGCCGCACCACCTCGTAGGGCGCTCCGCGAACGGCCCGCACCGGCGCGACGTTCGGAAGAGGCGAGCCCTCCGGGCCTCGGATCTCGTAGGCGCCGCGCGTGAAGGCCACGCAGAGATCGGGCGCATCGGCCTCGTCATCGATCTCGAGAAAACCCTCTCGATATTTCCATAGAGCCTCCCGGATCTGCTCAAGAGCGCGCTCGGCGACGGAGTCTCCGGGCTCCGGCGGAAGGAGGCGGATCGCCGTCTGGAGCGGCAGGACCTCCACGCAGGATCCGGGCGGGATCGTCGACGGCTTGGGACCGTCGATCACCTGGGCCACACTCTCGGTGGGGCCGACCTGGCGCACCACAAACTCCCGCCGGGTTCCGGAGGGACCTCTCAGGACCAAGCGATCCCTCTCTCGCGCTCCCTGGGCCTGGCCCCAGCTCAACAGCACACGGCCGTCTTCGCCGACACGGAGCACGATCGGGTGTTCCGGAGAGACTGTCCGTTGTCTATGGACCGGGGCTTCCGCGAGGAACCGGCAGTCGCCGTCGCCGATCAGCATGGGCGTCTGGCTTTTCAGGGTCCCGTGGACGTTCGCCACAAGCTTCTTCTGGATCGCATCGCAGCTCTGGTCGAGGCCGTTCTGCCCCAGGGCTTGAAGCAGACAGTACGTGAGCGCACCCTGCGGCTCTCCCTTCTCGAATGGAAATTCGTAGGCGAGCTCCTCGGGGCGGCAGGCAGCGAAGAGAGCGTATCGTGCAACCGGCAGCCAGGTCTGGGCCGAGAGGTTCCGCCGCGTCACCTCCTCCTGCTGCAGATGCCGCCAGGCCCGCATCAACAGGTCGCGCCGCGCGACGGCGCTCGGAACCGGGGGAAGGCGGGCCCCCGGCACTCTCCGTGGAACGGCGTCCGGAGGTGTGCCTGTGCGCATGGCTCCACCCGAGTGGCAGCTATCCAGGACGAGAGTCACGAGGAGCTTCCAGTCGACCAGGAGCCGCACCAGGACGGCCAGCTCCAGATCGCGCAGGTACCGCGAGCCGGGCTCTCCGATATCGCAAGGCACCAGGGCCTCGTCCTGGCCGGCCGTCCCCTTGATCTCGGGGTACTCGGTCGTCACGCGCGCGCCGTGGCCGGAGTAGTGGACGTACACGCGATCGCCGGGAGCGGCCTCGGCGGCCAGCCGCTTGAAGGCTGCCACCAAATTCGCGTAGGTGGGAAGCCGCTCCGGCGGCTGCGTGGGCTGGCCATCCTCCCCAACCCGCGACAGGAGCTTGCAGGTCCTCTCCGCCGTCAGCCCAGCCTGGTCGCGCAGGAACGACTCCACCCGCTCGACGTCGCGCGTGGCCCCATGCAGGCTTGGATAGCGGGTGCCGCCCGGCAGGAAGCCGGGAGCGTAGTCGTCGATCCCGATAAGGAGCGCATGGAGCGTGCTCATGGCTGCGACTCCGGGGGAACCAGCCGGACCGCCGGATCGCCGAGGATGATGTAGTTGCGGGCGTCCTGGCAGAGCCAGAGCCGCCACAACGTTTCATCATCCGGCTTTTTCCCCCGGTGGACTGCGAGAAGCTCTTCACAGAGATCGGTCGCGAGCGCGGCATAGCGCCGGCCGAAGATCTCCATGGCCGCGCCGACCGGATAACCCTGGAGGATCTGCTCGACCATCTTTTTGAATTCGGCCAGACGCTTGAGAGGCACGCGCGGACCGGACGCATGGAACGAGGAGACCCAGGCCAGGTCCACGTGACCGATCACGGCGAGCGGGCCGGCCTCGAATCGCCCCAGGAGCGCACGCGGGAGATCCGCGACGAACGGATGCGGCGCCATCGCAACTCCCCCGTTCAGGTCGTAGCTCCTCCAAGCCGGTACGCCGCCGCTGAAGCAAGCGAAGAAAAAAGCCACCAGCGCTCCGGCCGCGCTCTCGAGGTCGTTACTGGAAAAATAGAAGTCGGCAGGGACCCGCTCCTTCCACGATGGGCCCGGCCATTCGCTGCACACCAGCGCTCCTTGATTCCGGAGCTGGCGCGGGTTTTCGGGTTTGAAGACCATACCGTGTCCGGCGGTGAATAGGAGATCAGTCGTCTCCGGCCCCCCCAGCACGCGCGCGAGCTGTTTTTTGGAGGCCCTGTCCCCGACAAATTGGCGAACCTTCCAGCCCTCCTGCTTCCGGGCATGCGCCGCGACCGGCTTGACCAAATGCTTGACACAGAGGCCCGACTCCGCGTCGCCGTCATGCTGCGGCGCGAAGAAGACGGCCTGCCGCTCCCGGGCGGCGCTGGCGGCCAGATCGCTCTCGGCCGCGACCACGCGATGGGCGTAGCGCGCGTATTCTTCGGGGGTCTCGAACGAGAGGCGGCCGACGGCCCTCTCGACATCGAGAAGACATTGGACCTCGTACGGAATATCGCAAGGATCGCCGACGATCAGCAGGTAGTACGGCATTTCGTCCGGATTGACCTCGCCGGCGGTGACGCCGTTCTGCTTCAGGAAGTCTCGCTTGCTGTCTCCCGAGCGGTACCCCCGTCTGCCGCGATACTCACGATAACGATGGTGCTTTCCGGAGCGGGCCACCTGGTTGCGGCGCAGGCTCAGGAGAGGCTCCAGGGCCTTTCGGATCTCGGCGGCTTCCTTGTCGTCTTTCTGGGTGAAGAGCACTCCCCACCCGACCTGCGCGAGGTCGCGGGGATCACCCTCCAGGACGCCTCTTGGGACGAGGATCTCCTCGCGTACGGGCGCCTCGCCTCCCAGGAACGGCAGGGTCTCGTGGGGCGTGCCGGGAGGCACAGCATAGGCTCCGGTCTCGCCCTGGAGACCGCTGAAGTGGAGGAGTGGTGGATTCATGGCGGCTCTCTCCACGAGGGGTGGCGCGGGACGGCTGCGCGAACGGCGGCCGCCCCCACTGCCCCGCGATTCAGTCTTCGACCGGAAGGGTGCCAGGGAGCTTGGTGCCGTCGTCGAAGGAGCGGTCTTCCACCGGCAGCGTGCCGGGAAGCTTGGTGCCGTCATCGAAGGAGCGGTCCTCGACCGGCAACGTCCCAGGGAGCTTGGTGCCGTCGTCGAAGGACTTGTCTTCTTTTCCGCTGTGAGCCCGTGTCGTGTTGTCCATTACTTTCCCTCCTAGGTTGATCGTTTGTCCCGGTCCTTATGGTGAGACACCAGCGAGCGGCTTTTGGTAGGCGGGAGAATCGTTATCGCCAATCGCCCTGGAGGACGAAGGCGGCCCAATCGCGCCGGCTCCATCCGTCACGGCGCATCGCGTCCTGCGCGTCGCGCAGTGCTTCCGCCGGCGCCTTGCCCTGGCGCAGGATGCCCTCATAGAACGAGGTGGTCAGCTCCTGGGCGGCTTGGTCGCCCACATTCCAGAGCGTTCCCAGAACCCTAGACGCTCCCGCATAGAGGAAGCTCCGCGTCATGGTGATCGGACCTTCCCGGCGGATCTGCGGGCCATCGGCCGAGCGGCAGGTGCTCAGCGAGACCAGTTCGGCCGGCAAGTCGAGGTCGTAGACCTCGTAGAAGCGCAGGCGGTCGTTGCGGCGCAGACCCTCCGGCGTAAAGCCGGAGAGGACGATCCCCGAGAGCTCGGGGTTTTTCGAATCGACCAGGCCGTGCGCGCCGAAATGGATGTAGCGGTAGCGGCGGAGGTCCGGGTCCTTGATGATCTCGGGGACGGCGTCAAATCCCAGAATGGCCCGGCCGCTCATCCCCTTCGGCACGAAGCTGAGGATTTTTCCGGCTTCCTTCTCCGTCTGGGGCAGGCTGCCCAAGTCGGAGCGCTCCGGGGCAGGCGCGGGAGAAGCGGGGTGAGCGAGCCGCGGATCGTTCTTAGAGGTGACGGGATATGCGATCACAGCGATCAGCTTGTCCGGCCTCTCTTCCCGCTCCTCAGCGCGCTGGCGCAGCGCGGCGAGGGTGGAGGGGGAAGGGAGGAGGACGAGGACGTGACTCGCGACCAGGGGCTCGCTCGCCACGCCGCCGGCCGTGCGCGGCTGCGGGAGCGCCGCGAAGGGAATCGTCTGGAGGGCTCCGTCGGGAACGATGGCGAGGCGGTGCACGCGCGGCAGCCGGTCTGCCACGGGTGCCAGCACGAGCTCGCTCAATTGAGCCAGGAGAACGTCCGCTTGCCGGTCTTTCAACTTGCGTGGCGACGCACTGTTGGCCAGCAGCGACTGGATCTCGCCGGCGACCTCCTCGATCTTGCCCTGGGCCGGGATTTCCAGCATGGTCAGCGAGCCCCGCTCGATCCACCAGGCGAAGCTCCGTTCCTTGCCGAGGGTATAGGCGAGCAGAGCCGTGTCCGGATCGAGCAGCGACTGGACCTGGGGCAGCTTGAGCGGTTGGAGCCCTGTCAGCGCCGAGCGTGGATCGCTGCGCCGGAGCCTCTCCCAAAGCTCGCCCTCGCGCCCCAGCAGGGTGCGGATCTCGGCATTGATCTGCGCCAGCCGGGAGCGGGCCGCCTCTCCGGCAGGTGGGAAGAGGCGTAGCTTGTCGCTTTCCAGCTTCCGCAGCTCCAGGGTCACCTCGCGGCGCTGCCGCTGCAAGTCCGCGGTGCCGGCCCGCCGGGAGGTGCCGCCGGCGGCCAACGCTTCATACAGGGTCCGCGCCCGGATTTGCTCGCTCACCTCGAAGGCCAGGGCCTCGTGACCGCGCCCTGGCTCCCGCTGCGCCATCTGCCAGAGCACGTCGATCTGGATCTCGTAGGGATCGGAGGAGGCGCCGAGCCAGGCCGCCCGTGCCCGCGGGCTCGTGATCTCCAGCCGCTGCGCCTCGATGAGGTCGATCGCCTCGCGGGAGAGCGCCAAAGCTGCCTCGAGATTCCCCAGGCGCCACTCCAGCAGCGCCTTGCGCGCGAGGACGATCGCCAGCGATTCCGGCTGTCCCAGACTCCGGAACATCGCGGCCGCACGGTCGAGCTCGGCGCGCGCCTCGCCGACCCGGTTCTGCAGCCCGAGCACGCTCCCGCGGCCGGCCCGCGCATAGGCCTCCGTCGCGGGAATCCTTTTTTCCTGGGAGATCCGCAAGCATTTTTCGAGCGACACGGCCGCCAGCTCGATGTCCCCCAGGGAGACAGCGACCGAGGCGGTGTCGGCGAGCACCAGCGCCTCGAGATCCACATCCCGTTCGACCCGGGCCCGATCGAGGGCGCGGCTCAGCAACCCCAAGGCGAAGCCGGCGTTCCCTCCCTCATAAAAGGCCATTCCAAGGAGGTGGAGGTTGGCCGCGCGGTTCGGATCGATCTTGTCGGCTTCTTGGAGGAGGTCGATCGCGCGGGCCGGCTCGACGATCTGGAGGTAGAGCCGGGCCATCGCCTGAAGGGTCCGCAGCCGGTCCGCACCCGACCCTACCCGGCTCAGCTTCTCCCGGGCCTGCTGATAGGAGTCGAACGCCGCTTCTAGGTCGCCCAGATCCGCGGAAACATCTCCGGAGCTGATCAGGGCATGGGCTTCGGACACCTCCGCGCCCGACCGGCTCGCGAGGAGCAGCGCCTTGTGGAATTGGACGAGCGCCGCGGCCGGGCGGCCCTGGCGGTTCTCGGCGACGCCTGCCTCGATCAGCCGCTCGGCTCCCTCGTTCACCAGCCTAGGACCGGCGTTTGCGACGGAGGGGCGGACGGCGGCAAGATGCCTGTCCCCGGGCCGAGGAGGACTGGAGAGCACGGCGTCCGTAGCGATGAAGGGAGGGAGCTGGCCGAGGAAGACAGCGCCAAGGATCACCAGGCCGAGAGTCAACCAGAGCCGCATCGGGACGCGATCACCCGAACGTCAGCGGGCGGGAAGGATCGTGAAGGGATAGCGGCCGACGGGAGTCTCTTTCTCGCCTTCGATTCCAGCGACCTCGAAGTAGTAGTCACCCGGTTCCGGAGCGGACGGCAGGAAGATGCGCAGAAGCCCGTCCTCCGCCGGCTGTGGTCTGACCTGCACCGGCTTCGCGCTCCCGCTCGCCGAAATGACCTTCACGGAATACAGAGGGTAGGCCGGAGCGTCCGGATCGGAGGAAAGGGGGAGGTCATACGCCACAAAATCGCCGGTGCGAACCGACAGCCTTGCATCGCGCTCGCCCCGCGTGGTGTCGTCCTCGGAGAGGAGGGTGACGACCGGGGCCGCCTGCGGCTCGGAGAGCCTTTCGACCTCCTCCCGCAGGCTCCCGACCCGCATCCCCAATCCCAACACGAAGAGCGCGAGCCCCGCCGCCAGGGCCCAGGGGATCGCCGGCCTCTGCCAGACGGGCACGCGGCGCCGCGACGGGTGCGGGGCGAGGACCGGAGCGGGCTCTTCCGCTCGCGGCTCCTCCTGCCTCTCCACGTCCGCCTCTCCCCCGTCCTCCTTCAGACGCTCCCGCAGGCGTTGCCAGGAGACCTCGGCCTGCGCGTCGGCCGGCGAGATGCTCTGCGCCGGCTCGAACCGCTCGAACTCGGCCAGGTCGAGAAACAACCTAGAGCAGCTCTCGCATATGGCCAAATGATCCTTGATCCGCTCGTGCTGCTCCATGGCCAGCTCACCGGCCCCATAAGCAGCCAGATCTTCGGGTGTGGGATGGGCTTCCGCGGCCAGGCGACGGGCGGCGAGCTCCCGCAGGGACTCTTCGAACGACGGTTTGTCCAAGACTCCAAGCTCCATATCCAATCAATGATCTGCGAACCTGGTCTCCGCGAAGCCGGTCTCCGCAAAGTAGTCCCCGAGCCTCTTCTTCAGCAGCTGCCTCGCCTGAAAAAGGTGCGCCTTCACGGTGTCGATCGAAACCCCCATGAGGGCGGCGATCTCCCGGTATTTCATGTCCTGGCTGACCCGCAGCTCCACGCAGCGCCGCATCTGCGGCGGGAGCTCCTGCATGGCCCTGTGCAGGATGTGGCTTCGCTCGCCCTGCAGGAGGTCGTCCAGGGGCCCATTCTCTCGCACTTCCCTGAAAACGGCGGCGTCTTCGCCGGTGGCGGAGCTCGTCGCGAGCTCGTCCCACGAGACCTCCTGCGCGTCGCGCTTCTGCGTGGTCTGGCTGCGGACGGTGTTCTTGTAGACGTTGGCGCTGACCTGGAAAAGCCAGGTCTCGAACTTCGATTCGCCGCGGAAGTGGTCCAGGTTGCGGTGCACCCGGAAGAAGGTCTCCTGGACCAGGTCCTCGATCTCTTCCTCGGAGCGCGATCGCCGGGCGAAGAACGAACGGACCAGACGGTAGTACTGGCGGAAGATCTGGTGAAAGCTCTCCTCTCGATCGATCCCCTTCTGCCACCGCTCTACCCAGATGTTGCGCCGTTCATCCATGGGAGGACCCTCGGGCCCGGGTCCACGCGAGCTTGGTTCAGCCATGCCGGCCTCTTCCCCCGCAAATCCGGCCCTCCGGACGTCTCTCCCTGCGAGAGGCGCCGTGCGCCGGAGGTCTAGACCTTGTTCAACGGCTATCTTAACACTGCCACCATCTATCAGTGACTTCGGATGGAACTATGTTTCGCGAAGACTTCGAGACCCTCACCCCCGGCCCCTCTCCCGCGAGCGGGAGAGGGGAGCAAAGCGAAGACATTCGGCGGGAGAGGGGATTTGATACGGTGAAAAGGGGGCTACTTCGCCGCCGCCGGGGGCTGGCGGTTGGCTTCGACGCTGATGGTGACCTTGACGTCCTCGCCGAGGATCGGACCGGTATCCATCACGCGGTTCCAGACGATTCCGTAGTCCTTGCGGTTGAGCGTGAAGGTGGTCTCGAAGCCGGCCTTCTCAGCCTGCGGGGTCTTTACGCTGCCCAGGAAGTCGACGGGGATGGTGATCCGCTTGGTGACGCCGTGCATGGTCAGATCGCCGGTGACCTCGAGGGTGTCCTTGTCCTGCGCCTTGACCTCGGTGCTGGTGAAGGTGAGGGTGGGGAACTTCTCGACGTCGAAGAAGTCCGCGGAGCGCAGGTGCTTGTCGCGGTCGGCGTTGCCGGTGTCGATCGAGGTGGCCTGGATGGTGAACTCGACCTTGGAGGCCGCCGGCTTGTCTTTGTCGTAGACGATGGTGCCTGTGTAGTCCTTGAAGAGGCCCGGCACGTTGCTGACGAAGTGGCGGATGGTGAAATTGACGCCGCTGTGGTCGGCGTCGACTTTGTAGGTGACGGGCTCGGCCAGGGCCAAAGCCGGCAGGGCGAGCGCGAGGGCGACGGCCGAAACGAGCGTTCTCTTCACGATCAGTCTCCTTCTCGAAGGGTTCTCGGGCTACAAAGAGGCCTTACTTTACTACAAAGGTCACAAAGGGCTCAGCCTGAAGATCAGGGCTGATTCAGGAGATCAGGGCGTAGGCCTTCTCGGGATCGATGCCGAGCTCGTCGATCGCGCGGCGGACGGCTCCGCGGTCGTAGCGGCCCTGCCAGGCGAGTTGCCAGAGGGCCGCGATCACCACGCTTTCGGCGTCGATCTCGAAGAAGCGGCGCAGGGCCTCACGCGTCTCGCTGCGGCCGAAGCCGTCGGTGCCCAGCGGATAGAAGCGGCCGGGGAGCCAGCGGGCGATCTGGTCCGGGACGAGCTTCATGTAGTCCGAGACCGCGATGATCGGCGCGCCGTCCTCTCCGAGGACCGAGACCACGTACGGCTTGCGCGGCTCCTGGTCGGGGTGGAGCATGTTCCAGCGGTCCGCCTCCAGGGCGTCGGCGCGGAGCTGCTTGTAGCTCGTGGCGCTCCAGACGGTGGCCGCGACGCCGTAGCGCTGGGCCAGGATTTCCTGCGCCCGCAGCGCCTCGTTGAGGATCGGTCCGCTGCCGAAGAGGTGGATGCTCGGCCGCTCTCCCGGCGATCCTTCTGGAGGGGGGGGAGCATCCTTGAGCTTGTAGAGGCCCTTGAGGATCCCCTCGTCCGCGCCGTCCGGCTTCGGCGGCATCGGGTAGTTTTCGTTGTAGAGGGTCAGGTAGTAGAAGATGTCCTCCCGCCGCTCGAACATCCTCTCCAGGCCGTCCCGGATGATCACCGCGATCTCGAAGGCGTACGCGGGGTCGTAGGCCAGCAGGTTGGGGACCACGCTCGCCAGCACCAGGCTGTGGCCGTCCTCGTGCTGCAGCCCCTCGCCGTTCAGGGTCGTGCGGCCGGCGGTGGCGCCCAGCAGAAAGCCGCGCGTGCGCTGGTCGGCGCCCGCCCAGATGAGGTCGCCGACGCGCTGGAAGCCGAACATCGAGTAGAAGATGAAGAAGGGGATCATGTCGATCCCGTGGGTGGCGTAGGAGGTGCCGGCGGCGATGAAGGAGGCCATGGAGCCGGCCTCGGTGATCCCCTCTTCCAGGATCTGCCCGTCCTTGGCTTCGCGGTAGTAAAGGAGCATCGACCTGTCCACCGGCTCGTAGAGCTGCCCCACGTGCGAGTAGATGCCGATCTGGCGGAAGAGCGATTCCATGCCGAACGTGCGCGCCTCGTCCGGCACGATCGGCACGACCTTCTTGCCGATCTCCTTGTCCTTGAGGAGCTGGGTGAGGATCTGGACGAAGACCATGGTGGTCGACACGTCGCGGTCGATCCCCGCGTAGAAGCGGTCCCAGACGCCGTTCTTGGGGATCGGCGTCGGCTCCTTGCGGACGCGGCGGCTCGGGATGGGGCCGCCGAGCCGTCGGCGGCATTCGCAGAGGTATTCGACCTCGGGGCTGTTCTTGCCCGGGTGGTAATAGGCACCCTCGGCGACCTGCTCGTCCGTCAAGGGGATTTCGAAGCGGTCGCGGAAGAAGCGCATCTCTTCCTCGGTGAGCTTCTTCTGCTGGTGGGTGACGTTGCGCCCTTCGCCCGCCTCGCCCAGGCCGTACCCCTTGACGGTCTTGGCCAGGATGACGGTGGGCGACCCCTGGTGCTCCACCGCGGCCTTGTAGGCGGCGTAGACCTTCTCCGGGTCGTGGCCGCCGCGGCGCAGCGCGTGGAGCTGCTCGTCGGAGAAACTCTCGACGAGCTCGAGCAGCTCGGGGTATCGGCCGAAGAAATCCTGGCGGATGAAGGAGCCCGGCTCGACCACGTACTTCTGGAACTCGCCGTCCAGCGTCTCGTTCATGCGCTGCACGAGGAGCCCCGTGTTGTCCGCCTCGATGATCGGGTCCCAGTCGCTCCCCCAGATGACCTTGATGACGTTCCAGCCGGCGCCGCGGAAGGCGGTCTCCAGCTCCTGGATGATCTTGCCGTTGCCGCGCACCGGGCCGTCGAGCCGCTGCAGGTTGCAGTTGATGACGAAGATCAGGTTGTCGAGCTGCTCGCGGGAGGCGAGGGTGATCGCGCCGAGCGTCTCGGGCTCGTCCGTCTCGCCGTCGCCGAGGAAGGCCCAGATCTTCCGGCCTTGCGGATCGCGCAGCCCGCGGTCGCGCAGGTAGCGGTTGAACTTGGCCTGGTAGATGGCAGTGAGGGGGCCCAGGCCCATCGAGACCGTGGGGAACTCCCAATAGTCGGGCATGAGCCACGGATGCGGATAGGAGGAGAGGCCGCCGGTCGTTTCGAGCTCGCGGCGGAACGCCTCCATCTGCTCGATGCTGATCCGCCCTTCGAGGAACGAGTAGGCGTAGATGCCCGGCGAGCCGTGCCCCTGGATGTAGATCATGTCGCCGTCGAAGCCGCTCTCGCCGCGCCCGCGGAAGAAGTGGTGGATGCCGACCTGGTAGAGGGTCGCCGAAGAGGCGAACGTCGAGATGTGGCCTCCCAGGCCGGCGAACTTCTTGTTGGCGCGGACCACCATGGCCATGGCATTCCAGCGGACGATGCTCTTCAAGCGCCGTTCGAGGGCGCGGTCGCCGACGTATTCGGGCTGCCGGCTGGCAGGGATGGTGTTGATGTAGGGCGTGTTGCCGGTGAACGGCAGGGTCACGTCCTTTTCGTACCCCTTCTCCAGCAGCTTCTTGAGCAGGAACTGGGCGCGCTCGCACCCTTCGTATTGGATGACCTGCTCGAAGGCGGTCAGCCACTCCTCGGTTTCTCCGACGTCGGTATCAGCACCCCCGCTGTACCAATTGAGCGGGGTCCTGAACTGATTGCTCATCGTGCTCGCCTCCTCGCATCCCGCGACATCCCGCGCCGCGCAAGGATAGATTGTCACGTCGCAGGGGCCGGGTACAATGCGACCCGAATCCAGATGGAGACGCGGGAGCACCGCTTTGCTTTTCCTCGAGATCTACGACGCATCCGGCCGCGGCTTCCCCGAGCTCACCACGGTTCTGGAGGATGAGCTCGTGGAGTATCTGGGCCGTCTGGAGGACGTTCCGGCACTCCATGCGCTGGGGAGGCTGGACCGCGCAGAAGAGACTCTCCTCGGCGAGGCGCTCCGGGAGGGGCTGTGGGATGAGATCGCGGCGCTCGGGCCGCGGGTGCAGCGCCGCGATCTCCCCGAGCCGCCCCCCTGGGTTGGCCTGGAGGGGCTCGACGACATCCGGGTCGGCGAGGAGTTCGGCTGGACGGGTCTGGTGGACTTCCTCTCCCGCCTGCAGCGGCTGCTCACGCTGGCCCGGAAGCCGGGGATGGAGCTGCGGGCGGGGGGCTAATCATCCGATCGACCCGCACCGCCGGGTCCCCCACCACCACATACCCCCGCGCGTCGTTGTGGGCCGTCCACAGGCGGGTCACCTCGCGCGCGTCCACGGGCTCGCCGGCAAAGGCCCGGCGCAGGGCCGCGGTGAGGAGGGTCGCCAGCTCGGCGTACCGCTGATTGAAGTACTCCATGGCCGCTCCAACCGGCCAGCCGTCCAGCAGCAGCTTGAGCGTGCTCTCGAAGACGTCCACCTGGGACTCGTCCCGCCAGAGGAAGGAATAGGCCCAGGCCCGCTCCAGGTGGCCGATCACGGCCAGGGCGCCGCGCTCCAGCAAGCGCTGCGGCAGGCGGGCGAGGAAGTCGCGCGGCGCGATCCGCCGGGGCTCCCAGCCGTTCCGGTGCGAAAACTCGTCGAGTGCGGGCGTGCCGGCGCCATGGCAGGCGAAACAGAAGGCGACGAGCCCGGCCACGTCCTCTCTCTCCAGATCCGCAGCGGCGAAGCTGTGCTCGGGCGGAATCGGCCGCCCTTTCCAGGCCTGCGGCCCGGGCCAGTCCTGGCAGAGCAGCGCCCCCTGCCTCTCCCTCTGATCCGGGTGCCCGCAGGGGAAGCCCAGGCCATGGCTCGCGGTGAAGAGGAGCGCCGGCCTTCCGTGCCGTCCCGCGAAGAGATCCGCCAGGGCCTGTTTGGTCGCCCGCGGGCCGGCGGTGACGCGCAGCCGCCAACCGGGCAGGGCTCCGTCGAGACGCCCGGCGAGCGGTGCGATCAGGTGATCCGAGCTGAGCTCGGTCGCCGGGTCGTCCGCGTTGCGCGGCGCGAAGAGGTCGACGAGGCGGTCGCGCCCCTGGGCTCCTCTCTCCGCCTCGACGACCCGGCGCGCGTAGCGCTCGTACTCCTCCGGCGCGTCGAAGCAGAGGCGCCCCACGGCGTGCTGGACGTCCAGCCCGGTCTGGAGACCGAAGGGGATCTCCGCGGGATCGCCGATCAGAAGCAGGTAGTACGGCAGCCGGTCGGGATGGACCGGACCCGGCCCGCGGCCGTGGCGGACCAGGAAGCTTTCGAGGTCCTCGCCCGGCCGCAGCTCCAGCTCACGGTAGCGGTGCTCGCGGACGGCCGCGGCCTGCATCCGGCGATGCTCCAGGAGAGGGCGGAGCGCCTCGGGGATTGCAGGGTCACACCCGCGCGGAAAGACCACACCCCAACCGCTCTCGGCCAGGTCGCGCGGCTCGAAGCCCGGCACCATGGCCCGGGTGGCAGCCCTCGCCGGCTCGATTGGACGGGCACGCAGGAGGTCCAGGACCTCCGCGGCCGGCCGCGGCGCGACCAGATACTCGCCCGTGGTGGCATCGACGCCATTGAAGAAGAGGTGGTCTCTCACAGGTACGTCAACCGCAACGGGAACTCCTGCGCGAACGGCTCTTCGCCGTTCTCGGCGGTTCCGGTCACCAGGAAGCGGTAGCTGCCCGCGGGCAGGGAGCGGCGGGAGAGCCTGACGGCGAAGCTCCCCTCGGCGCTCTTCAGCAGACCGGTCTCCGACCAGAGATCCTCTCCCTCCCAGCTCCGGATCGTCAGGCGGTAGATCTGCTGCGGAGGCTCGACCGACGGCTGAAAGACCAGGTAGAACTGGCGCACGCCGGCGGGCACCGCCACTTCCGGCGGCGGCGGATCTCCGCCGCGCAGGGCCGGCGCCGGCTCGACGTTCCACAACGGCGGATTGAGCTGCGGCGCCTCGCTCTCGCGCGCTTCGCCGGTGAGCGTGTTCACCTGGAGCCAGAGACCCAGAGCGCACGGCGCGAGGAGCCCCGTCAACGACCAGGCGAAGGCGGAGCCGCGGAGCCAGCGCAGCCGGGCGGGCCGCGCCTCCACGGTCAGACGTTCGCGCAACCGCCGCCACGCGGTATCCACCCAGGTGTCGGAGAGATCCGACGCGACGGATTCCGCGGCCTGCGGCGCGGTGAACCGGTCGAGGTCGAGCATCAGCTCCGGGCACTCCGGACAGTCGACGAAGTGCTCCTGGATCTCTCCGTCCGCCTCGGGAGGCAAACGGTCCTCCTGATACGCCGAGAGCAGCTCGGGCGTCGGGTGGCCGTCCGCACCATTCCCGGAGCCGCCGCGCCGGAACGCCCGGAGCCGCCCGGACCAGGCCTCCCAAGACCGCGTCAAAAGACCCTCCCGCCGAACCCGAGCCTCTGCCGTGCTTCGGCGAGACAGGCCCGCACCCGGCCGGCCGGAAGCTTCATCAGGATCCCGATCTGGTCTTCGCCGTATCCCCGGCCGTAGCGGAGCAGGAAACAGCGCCGGAGAGCATCCGGCAGTTGTTCGAGATGATCGCGCAAAGATTCCAGGCGGTCGACGCTCAGGACCTCTTCGCCCGTCGGGGCTGGTGCGGTTGGGTCAGAGAACGAAGGGTCTTGTGCCATTGCGAGTGCAACCCGCCGGCGATGGGCCGGGTGTCACTCTTTGAGACCCTGAATGAAGCAACTAGGGTGAGAGGTCGCGGCGGAGCTTGTCCGTCTGCTCGCGGAAGCTGGCGGCGAGGGTGGCGCGCTCGTCCTCCGGCAGGAAGGTGGCGCCGAGCCCGGCCAGCGCCAGATCAGCCAGCTCTGCGGGGCCGTAGCCGAACGTCCGCTGCAGGCGCACATACTCGTCAGTCAGCGTCGTGTCGAAGAAGGGGCCGTCGTCGGAATTCACCGTGACCCGGCAGCCGGCCCGGAGCAGCCGGTCGAAGGGGTGGTGCTCCAAGTCGGGGACCACGCCGAGGCAGACGTTCGAGGAGGGGCAGACCTCCAGCGGAATCCCGCGCTCGCGCAGCTCGGCCATCAGGGAGGGGTCCTCGACAGCGCGCACGCCATGGCCGATGCGCTCGGCCTTGCAGCCGTCCAGAACGGAGCGGATCGAGGCCGGGCCGGCGTGCTCGCCGGCATGAGCCACGCAGTGGAGCCCCTCGCGGGCGGCCGTGGCGAAGTGCTCGCGGAACGGCTCGCTCGGGAACCGGGCCTCGCTCCCCGAAAGTCCCAGAGCCACCACGCCCCGGCCGCGCCCGGCGAGGGCCCACTCCAATGTGCGGTCCGCCATCTCGGGGACGTTGCGGACGATGTCCGGAATCAGCCGCAGACGCACCCCGAGCCGTTCCTCGCCATCGCGGATCGCCTCCTCCAGGGCGGCGAGAACCTCCTCGCCGTTGACGCCGTTCGTCAGGTGGGTGCCGATCGTGAAGTGCACCTCGGTGTAGACGACGTTCTGGCGGGCCTGGTCCTCCAGGAAGTCCGTCGCCAGGAGCTTGAAGTCCTCCGGAGCCCGCAACGCGCGCGAGCAGGTCAGATAGACCTGGACGAAGTGCTCGAAGTCGCGGAAGCGGAACCAGCGCGCGAGCCCCGCCTCATCGTCGGCGGGCAGAACGACGCCGTTGCGCCGGGCGAGCCGCAGGAGCACGGCCGGCCGCATCGAGCCCTCCAGGTGGACGTGCAGCTCCACCTTGGGCATGCGGAGGAGAAACTCGTCCAGGCTCACCCGGCCGCCGACTCCGAGGCCCGCAGCCGCTTCTGCAGGAGATCCAGGACCATCGGCGGCACCAGGCCCTCGACGTCCCCGCCGAGGGCGCAGACTTCCTTGACCAGCCGGCTCGACAGGTAGCTGTAGTCCTCCTTGGGCATCAGGAAGACCGTCTCGACCCGCGGGTTCAGGCGGCGGTTCATCAGCGCCATCTGGAACTCGTACTCGAAATCCGAGACGGCGCGGAGGCCGCGGATCACCGTGCGCGCCCCGATGTGGTCCATGAAGTGCACCAGCAGGCCGGAGAAGCTCTCCACCCGGCAGCGCGGGCGGTCGCTCAGCAGCGCGCGGACGGTCTCGACCCGCTCCTCGGTGCTGAACAGCGGCTTCTTGCTCTCATTGTAGAGAATGGCCACCACGACCTCGTCGAAGATCGGCAGACACCGGTCGATGATGTCCAGATGGCCGTTGTGGATGGGATCGAACGACCCCGGGTACACGGCGATCCGCGAGGTCATCGTTTCCAGGCCGGGGTCAGGTCGAACGTGATCACGTTGTAGGCTGCGTCCGTCACGCGCAGCAGGAGCAGGCTCCCGCCCTTTGTCTCCGGTGCCTCCGGTGTCTCCGGTGCCAGCAGGAGCGTCTCGGTGCGGCCGTCGAGCAGGCCGTCCGCGGCCTCGGCCGGCTTCCACTCCTGGGCGTCGACGCTGAACACCGCTTCGCGCAGCGGGCTCGCCGCGTCGCGTACGGTGACGCGCAATCGGTCGCCGTCGCGCCGCGCCTCGCCGAGCTGCGGCGGCGCGTGGTCGACCACCACGGGATCGCTGATCCGCTCGCTCACCAGAGCGCTCGCGGGATCGTTCGCCGGGCGGTCCGAGGCGCGCAGGCGGAACCGGTAGACGCCGTCGGGAAGGACCGTCGCGTCGAAGCTGTACCAATCCTCCTCCAGCTCGTCGGCCATGGTGAGCCATCCCCCGTCTCCGGAGCCGGACGCGTCCTCTGAGCTGGCCGGCCGGAAGGAGAGATCATAGAGGAGCTGGTCCTCGTTGGGATCGGCGGCGGCCCAGCGCAAGGTCATGAAGCCCTGCTTCCAGAGGGGCTTGGTCCGTCCGCCTCCGTCGTCGTCCGACGGCTGGCCGACCGCGGTGAAGATCCCCTCGCGGTTCGGATGGGCCGGCTCGTAGACCTGGTTCGAGGGGTTGAAGTTGGCCGGCACCAGGATCTGTCCGGGCTCCAGGGCGGCGAGCTGGTCGATGCGCGGCTTCAAATTCTCCTGGCGGTACGAGAGCTCGGCCCCCCAGATGCGCGGCGAGCGATCGTGGTCGGCGCGGAGCTCGGCCCGCCACTGCACGTAACGGCCGCGCGGCAGGTTGCTCAGCGAGACCTCGGAGCCGTCTCCGGAGGCCTCCACGGCCTGCGGCTCGGTCCAGGCCGCCCAGGTGCGGTCCGGCTCGGCGCTGACGCCGCTGCGGAAGGAGAAGCGGAGCGCGCCATTGCCCGGGGTTTCGCCACGCCAGCGGAAGGTGCCGAAGCGCGCCACCTGGCCGGCGTCGAGCGCCGCGCTCGTGTAGGTGCCGGACGTCTCCTTGCCCGCGGTCACCCGGTAGAACGCCGCGGCGTTCGTAGTGGCGAAGGCCGGTCCGGGCTCGCCGGGCAGGAGCGCCACGATCTGGCGCTCGTCCACGTCCTTCTCCAGCAGCATCTGGGAGTCGGCCCAGCGGTAGAGCTTGCCCTCCAGTCCGGTCGCCACCCACAGGCGGTTGCCCTGCCAGAGGAGGTCGTAGACCGTGTCCTCGGGGAAGCTCCACAGGCTCTCGACCACGCCGGCCGGCGAGAGGCTGAGCACCTGGCTGCGCGCGCCGGTGGCGCCGGGCTTGCGGGTGCCCGTCGGGGCCTCCCCCTCGCCGACGACGGTGACGGTGACCGTGGGCTCGCCGGGCTTGGCCGCCGCGGCCTGCTGGTCCTTCGAGAGATCCACCAGGCTGGCTTCGGAGGAGACCACCCCGGCATAGCAGGTACCGTCCGGTCCCAGGGTCAGGGCGACCACCTCGGGCTCGGCGGCGTCATAGAGCGTGCGCGCCTGGCCGTCGCGGCCGATGCGCAGAATCAGGCCCTCGCCCGCCGTGCCGGCCAGCACGTCGCCGCCCGGCAGGACCTCCAGCGAGCGGACGTGCGTGTCGTCGCTGTCGTAAAGGACGTCGGCCTTGCCCGCGGATCGCACCTTGAAGAGCTTGCCTTGCGTGCCGGTGCCGACCAGGAGGGCGCCGTCGGCGGCGCGGGCCAGGGCCCAGATGTAGGTCTCGCCGGGCTCGAAGAAGACCTCGCTCTTCCAGGCTCCGTCCTTGCCGCGGGCGATGCGGTAGACCTTGCCGTTCGGCGAGGTGCCGGCGAACACGGTGCCGTCCGGATCGACCCAGACGGCGAACACCTCGGGCTCGGCGGCGGAGAGCAGCTCGGCCGTCTTCCCCTTGCTGTTGATCGAGAGGACCTTGCCGGCGTTGCCCGTGCCCACCACCCAACCGTCGGACGTGGCGGCGGCGGCGAGCAGGAACGGCTCGGACAGCGAGGTCACCCGCTCGGCGCGCGGGGCGAGCTCCATGCGGCCGAGGGAGTCGACGCTGACTCCCTCGGGCGTGCCGGCGAGAAAGCCGGCCTGGCTCTGGGTTTCGAAGATGCGGACCTGGGTGGCGAGCGCCGGTCGCGCCGCCCCCAGACAGAAAAAAATCGCGACGACCGGCAGGACGGCGCTCGTGCGGAGTCTCATGCGGCAGCCTTTTCTCCCTGGGTCGTTGACTTGGACGGATCGGACGGATCGGACGGATCGGTCCGATCGGTCGGATGATCGGTCAGATCGGATGGATCCACATCCTGGGGGCGGCGCACCTCGAGGTCGATCCGGACCGCCCCGTCGACCGGCACGTCCACCTCTTCCCTGAGCTCCTGGGCGATGGTGACGCGCAGCGGCGCGGCGCTGCCCGACGCGGCGGCGCTCCACAGCGAGCGCACCGAGCCCGGCAGGCGCGGCATGATCTCGCCCGCCACCGAGAGCCCGGGACCGCCATACACCCCGAGCACCATCAGGTCGCGCCGCGAGTGGATCGAGCGCAGGAATTCGAGGGCCTGCAGGAAGGTCACCGGCGCCGCCGGCTCCAGGGCGATCCGCGCGGCGTCGACGCTGGAGCCGTCGCCGACGATCAGCGAATAGCGGCCGGCCGGCAGATCTTCGGGCAGCGCCAGCTCCATCGACCGGCGGAAGCGGTCGCCGCGCCAGGCCACGAGATCGAGGTTCAGCTTCACCCGATCGCCCGGACGCACCACGGTCTTGTCGGCGTTCGCGCCGATCAGGGTGGCGGCCTGCGGCTGCTCCGACTGGGAGACGTCGATCTCGATCTCATCGAACGAGACCTTCTCGAGCGGGTTCTGCACGAGATAGGCGGCGACCGAGAGGACGTAGCCCGCCATGTCCGTTCCCGCGGAATCACCGTCGAAGCTCTGGCGGATCCGCAGGTCGCCATAGCCGCGCAGGCGGAAGCGGGCGTCCAGGTCGACGCTCTGCGAGCCGGCCGTATAGCTGGCGGAATCGAGCCCGGCGAGCACGCTGCTGCCGATCAGCATCGGGGTGAACAGCGGCACGTCGGCGATCCGGGTGTGGTACTCGCGCGGCTTGTTGCCGACGCCCGAGATGCGCACCGTGACGGGCGTCATGGGAGCTGTCTGGCCGATCCGGCCCTGGATGCCCGCCTGGCGGTCCTGCTCGAAGGCGCCGATCGTCTGGCCGAGGTTCGAGATCTTGAAGGACGAGTAGGAGTTCGAGAGGACGGTCACCACCTCGGCGGTGGCCATCGGCACGCGAATCGGTCCGAGCCCCAGGAACGGATGGCCGAACGCGAGCACCTGATCGCCATAGCGGTCGGTCACCGTGCCGATCGCCGCCATCCGGAAGTCTCCGTCGGCGAGGACCGCGGCCACCGCGCCGCCCAGGACGAGGTCCTTGGGTCCGCCGTCCGCCGCCTGGCCCGCCGGGGCCGCGCTCCCCAGGGCGCTGCGCAGGAGGGCCTGCGACGGCTCGCCGAGGCCGGAGATCGCCCACTGCACTCCGGCCCGGCCGTCCATCGCGACCTTCGGCTGCAACCGGCTCAGCTCGCGCTGCAGGAGGTCCTTCGGGATCTTCCCGGCGCGCAGGTCGGCGAGATCCACGGGCGGAGGGGGCGTCGCCATCTGCGGAGCCCCGCCGCCCAGCGTCGAGAGGCGGCGCATCGACTCGATCGGCATGATGCCGGCGATCGCCTCGTGGGAGAACGGCCAGCTGAAGGCGACCGCGCCGGCGAGCTTGCCGTCGATGAACACCGGGCTGCCGCTCATGCCGCTCGCGACGCCGCTGCGCTCCAGCCCCTTGCCGCTCAGGCGGGCGAGGATGTAGTTCAGCTCCGGGCTGGCGTTGCGCATCACGCCGACGATCTCGACGTCGAACCGCTCCGGCTCGGTGCCCGCGAAAACAGAGAGGCCGTATCCCTTCTGACCGGGACGGACCTCGTCGACGCCGATGGTGGGCAGGGCGGAGGGGCCCGCGATGGCCGGTGCGGCGCCGGGCGGCAGGTCTCCATCGCGCGCGGCCGCGGGGGCGGCGCCGAGCAGAGAGACCGCCGCGCAGGCGGCGAAGGTTGTGATCAGGCCCAGGATTCTGTGCGTCATACGTCCTTCTCCAGAGGCTGTCGAGAGGCGCGAAACCGCTCGCGCAATCGTTCAACAGGAAAGCTCCCTGTCCGTAGAACCACGGGACCCGACGCTTCTATTGCCACCAGCGTCGACGGCGGACCGCCCGGCAAAATTCCGCCGTCGATCACGGCCACATCCGAGCCGGCCAGGAGCTCCGCCGCCGCCGCCGGTTCCAGGATCGGCGCCTCGCCGCTCCGGTTGGCGCTGGTGGCGGTGAGCCCGTGCCCCAACTCGGCAAGCAGCCGCCGCAGACCGTCGTGCGCCGGGATGCGGACCGCCAGGTTCGGCTCTCCCGCCGCGGCCGGCACGGACCGGGCGCTCAGAAAAGACCGCGCGATCGGCAGCACCGCCGTGAGCGCCGCCGGCCAGCACGCCGAGAGAGCCTCCAGTATAGGAAGCCCGGGATCGATCCCCAAATCCCGCAGCTGCTCCAGGTCGGCCACGACGACCGGCAGGGGCTTCCCCGCCTCGCGCTCCTTGATCCGATAGATCGCCTCGACGCCGATCCGGTTCCGTGGATCGGCGCCCAGCCCATAGCTCGATTCAGTCGGAATGGCGAGGACGCCGCCGCGGGCGACCAAAGCGCGCAGGGGCTCGATGGGGTCGCCCGGGCGCCAGAACCTCACCCCTTCCGCCCCTTCGCCGCGCCCTCGATGAGCTCGCGGGCGTGGGAGAGCGAGAGCTTGGTGACCGTGGTGCCGGCGAGCATACGCGCCACCTCTTCGACGCGGTTGTCCTTGTCCAGCTCCTCGACGCGGACGCTGGTGCGGTCCCCTTCGACCCGCTTGCTCACCTTGAAGTGGAGGTCGGCGTAGCTCGCGACCTGCGGCAGGTGGGTGACGGCGAAGATCTGCCCCTGGGGTTCCTTGGCGCCGGTCCAGACGAGGCGCTGGAGCTTGCCGCCCAGAGCGGCGGCTTCGGCGCCGCTGATGCCGGTGTCCACCTCGTCGAAGACCAGGGTCGGCCGGGCCTCCTCGGCGCGCGTGGCGAGCTGGAGAGCGAGGTGGATGCGCGACAGCTCGCCGCCGGAGGCGATGCGGGCGAGCGGACGCGGCTCCTCGCCCGGGTTGGGCGCGAAAAGAAGGATGACCTGGTCGATCCCCTCGCGGCCGAAGTCGACCGCCTCGCCGTCGATCGCGAGCGGGCTGTCCGCGCGCCGCCGGCGCTCCAGGCTCACCGCGAGCCGGGCGCGGCCGAGCCCCAGGTCTCCGAGCTCGCGCTCGACCCGCTCTACCAGAGCCTTCCCCCACTCCGACCGCTTCCGCGAGAGGGAGAGCGCGGACATGCGGTATTCGGCCAGGGCCGCCGCGACCTTCTCTTCCAGCTCGTCCCGGTTCTGGGCATCCCCTTCGAGCTCGGCGAGCTCGGCCTCGATCTCCTGGCGCCGGGCCAGGACGGCGGCCGTGTCACCTCCGTGCTTGCGGCAGAGACGCTCGAGCAGCGCGAGGCGCTCCTCGATCTGATCCAGCCGGGCCGGGTCCGCCTCCAGGCCGTCGAGCCGGTGGCTCAGGGAGGTGCCCAGCTCGGCGACCCGGATGCGGACTTCATTCAGCTCGGCTCCCCAGGCCGCGGCCTGCGGCTCCCACTCCTCGACGTCGGCCAGGAGGTCGCGGCTCTTCCCGATCCTTTCGAGGGCTGATCCCTCCTCCTCGGACAGAAGGGAGAAGCAGGTGCCGAGCGCCCGCACGATCGCCTCGGCGTGGCGGAGGACCTCGCGCTCGGCGCGCAGCTCCACCTCCTCGCCGGCCCGCACCTTGGCGGCATCGATCTCTCCCGCCTGGAAGCGCAGCAGGTCGAGCTGCTCGCGCCGCGCCCGGTCATCGCCGGTGAGGCGCTCCAGCCGCTCGGCGAATCGGGCGTGCTGCTCGAAGGCCGCGGCGACGCGGGCGAGCAGGGCCTCCCCCTCGGGGCCTCCGCTGCGGTCGACCAGGCCCCGCTGCAGCTCCGGCTCGATCAGCCCCAGCTCATCGCGCTGGCCATGGATGCGCAGGAGGAAGGGGGCAAGATCCGAGAGCAGCCGCAAGGTCGTCGGCTGGTCGTTGACGAACACGCGGTTGCGGCCGTTCCTGGCGATCTCGCGGCGGATGAGGACCTCGGGCCCCTCCGCCTCCAGCCCCGCCTCGTCGAGGATGCGGCGCCACTCCGACCCCGCCGGCTCGAAGACCCCGCTCACCGTGAGCGCCTCCGCGCCGCTGCGGATCATCTCGGCGCTGGCGCGCGAGCCGGCCAGAAGAGAAAGGGAATCGACGACGATCGACTTGCCGGCGCCCGTCTCGCCCGAAAGGATATTCAGCCCCGGTCCGAAGTCGACCGAAGCCTCGGCCAGGACGGCCAGGTTGCGGATATGGAGCTCGCGCAGCACGCGGATGGATGTTCAGATCGTACGTCGAGGCTGGAGCATATCAACTATTTCTTCCCGTGCCACGTCTCCGGCACGAATTCCGGGTCCCCCTGGGTGCGCCTCTCGAAGCTCAGAAAGTCGTAGTAGCCGCAGCGGGTGCAGCCGGGATATTCGCGGCAGATGCCGGGGCGCGCCTCGTAGATCGTGCAGCGGCGCGTCTCGCGGCTCAAGAAGCGGCAGGCATTGCCGTAGACCGGGTCCGGCGCCTGCCGGAGGATGATTTCCCCCTCGTCCTCTCCGGGCTTGGTAAACTTCCGGGCGGCCGCCTCCGGGCTGATCCCGAAGTGCCGCGCGAGCCGCCGGATGTCGGCCGGCTTGACCGGGATGCGCGGATAGGAACAGCAATAGGATGGACAGCGGTCGCAACTGTAGAAGATTGGAAGCCCCATGGAGGCATTCTAGCCTTTCGGAGACCTGATGAAGACGAAGACCTCTGCATTGATCGCCGCCGGCCTGCTGATCGCGGGCGCCGGCACCCCCACCGTCCTGGCCCAGGCTCCATCGTCCGAGACGGTGCCCATTCCGTCGAGCATCGTCGCCCGCAACGTCCCGGCGATTCCCAAGGACCGGGTGGCGGACCTCCTTCCGTACGAGAACATCCGCACCGCCTCGCTCGCGGACTGGCACCCGACCGAGCGGAAGATGTACATCCGCACACGGTTCGCGCAAAGCGTTCAGCTGCATGAGGTGGGCATGCCCATGGGCGACCGCCGGCAGCTCACCTTCTACAACGACCCGGTCATCTCGGCCTTGGCCCGCCCACACGACGCCCATCAGGTGGTCTTCGCGGTCAACGAGGCCGGAGCCGAGAACTTCCAGTTCTACCTTCTCGACCGCGCCACGGGCCGCTCCCGCCGCTTCACCGACGGCAAGAGCCGGAACATGTCGCCGCGCTGGTCGCGCAACGGCAAGCTCCTCGCCTGGGTGGGCAACGCCCGCAACGGGCGCGACTTCGATCTGTACGTCGCCGACCCGGCGAAGCCGGGGAGCGAGCGGCGCGTCGCAAAGCTCCAGGGCTCCTGGAGCTCCCTCGACTGGAGCCCGGACAACCGGCGCATCCTCCTCCTGGAGGAGATCTCCGCCAACGAGGCCTATCTGCACTGGGCCGACGTGACCACCGGGGAGGTGAAGGCGATCACTCCGCGCCTCACCGACAAAAAAGCGGAGACGGTCGCTTACCAGGGCGGCCGCTGGGCCGGGGACGGCCAGTCGGTTTTTACGACCACGGATCGCGACGGCGAGTTCCTCCGCCTGGTCCGCCTCGGGCTCGACAACTCCATCCAGGGCGAGATCTCACGCGACATCCCCTGGGACGTGGAAGGGCTCGACGTTTCCGAGGACGGAGCGCTGGCGGCGTTCGTCACCAATGAGGACGGCTTCAGCAAGCTCTACCTGGTGGACACCAAGTCCGGCGCCCGGCTTCCCTCTCCCGAGCTCCCGCCTGGCGTCGGCACCAATCTCGTGTTCCGTCCCGGCTCCCACGAGGTCGGCTTCGCCGTGAGCTGGGCGCGCTCGCCCTCCGACGTCTACAGCTATGACCCGGGGTCCCGCAAGCTGGAGCGCTGGACCGCCAGCGAGGTGGGCGGCCTCAACCCCGAGCAGTTCGTCATCCCCGAGCTCGTACGCTATCCGACCTTCGACGAGGCCGCCCCCGGCAAGCGGCGGACCATTCCGGCCTTCGTCTACCGTCCATCGGCGGAGCGCTTCAAGGGACGGCGCCCGGTCTTCATCGACATCCACGGTGGCCCGGAGGCCCAGGCCCAGCCGAATTTCCTCGGAAGCCTGAACTATCTGGTCGACGAGCTCGGCGTGGCACTGCTCGTCCCGAACGTCCGCGGCTCCAGCGGCTACGGCAAGACCTATCTGCGGCTGGATGACTGGAAGAAGCGGGAGGACTCGGTCAAGGACATCGGCGCGCTGCTCGACTGGATCAAGACGCAGCCGGACCTGGACGCCTCGCGCGTCATGGTCAACGGCGGCTCCTACGGCGGCTACATGGTGCTGGCCGTGCTGGTCCACTATGGGGACCGGATCCGCTGCGCCTATGACACGGTGGGCATCAGCAACTTCGTGACCTTCCTGCAGAACACGAGCGAGTACCGGCGGGACCAGCGGCGGGTCGAGTACGGCGATGAGCGGATCGAGGACATGCGGGCGTTCCTGGAGACGATCTCGCCGGCCCGTCATTCCGCCAAGATCAACCGGCCGCTGCTGGTGGCGCAAGGGGCCAACGACCCGCGCGTGCCGCTCTCGGAGTCAGACCAGATCGTGGCCGCGGTCGAGAAGAACGGCGCGCCGGTCTGGTACGTCGTCGGCAAGGACGAAGGCCACGGCTTCCAGAAGAAGGTCAACACCGACTACATGCGGGCCGTGATGGTGGAGTTCATGCGCCAGCACCTGCTGGGCATGGAGGCGGCGGCGAGCTTGCGGTAGGCCCGGGGTCGGAGGTGGCGGGCTACTCCGGAGAGTAGAACGCCACCCGGTTCCGGCCGCTCCTCTTCGCCTGGAGGAGCGCGGTATCGGCGGCCTGGTAGAGGTCTTGCGGGCTGGTCATCCCGTCGGCGAGCTCGGCGACGCCGAAGGAGCAGGTGAGGGAGATTTTGACGTCGCCATAGCGGTGGTCGAGCCCCACGATGCGGTCGCGCAGCTTCGAGGCCAGGACCTCCGCCCCCTCCGCTCCGGTCTCCGGCGCCAGGATGACGAACTCGTCGCCCCCCACCCGCGCCAGCACCTGCTCGGGCCGGACCAGCTCCCGCGCCAGCGAAGCAACCTGCTTGAGGACGAAGTCACCGCACAGGTGGCCGTACGTGTCGTTGATCTGCTTGAACTCGTCGAGGTCGAAGATGATCAGCGACAGCGGCCGCCGGTGCCGCATCGCGCGGGAGAACTCCCGCAGCGCCTCCTCCTCATACTTCCGCTTGTTGTAGGTCTCGGTCAGACCGTCCTTCGTCACCAGCTCGTAGATCGCCAGGTGATAGGCGTTCTCCACGTCCTGCTCGTGCAGGAACTTGAAGTGCACCGCCGCGGTCTGGAAGCGGTCGCCGCTGCGCAGCACCGAGCGGCCGTGAATCGGCTGGCCGTTGACATAGGTGCCGTTCGTGCTCCCCAGGTCCTCGACGGTCACGGTCGATCCGGTATAGCGGATGCGCGCGTGCTTGCGCGACAGCGACATGACCTCGGGCAGGCTGATCCGCACGGACGACGAGCGGCCGACCTCCAGAGTGCTGCCCGGCGAGAGCCGGTAGCGCGTTCCGAGCCGCTGACTGTCCGGATGAGCGATCAGGATGATGTCGGCCTCGATCTGGCCTTCGCCGAGACCCTCGGGATCGCGGTCGCGAGTGGCGCTCTGGAACGTCTGAGTCAGCCCGCTTTCCTGGGAAATGGGCAGCTCATCCGTATCCAGGCTCCGGGACGGAGTGGTCTCGCGCGCGGGACGGTCCTTCATGGATGGGGGTTCCATGTCGTTTGAAGCGGAAACGAGGCGGTCTGAATCGTATCACCGGCCCCGAAAAGGGTCAAACTACCGCCCCGACAGCATCGCCCGCAGCACGTGGCGCGCCACTTCGGGGTTCTCGCGCAGGCGGCGCATCGAGTATGGGTACCAGTCCCGGCCATAGGGGACATAGACCCGCAGGCGGTGGCCGCCGGCGATGAGGACGCGGCGCAGCTCGTCGTCGACGCCCAGGAGCATCTGGAACTCGTAGCGGTCGCGCGCGAGGCCGTGCTTGTCGACCAGTGCGACGCCCCGGCAGGCCAGATATTCGTCATGGGTGGCGATCGCCGGATACACCCCTCGGACGATGAGCTTCTCCAGGGCTTCCACGTAGTTGGCCCGCACGGTCTCGTAGCCCTTCCACGCGATCTGCCGCGGCTCGACGTAGATCCCCTTGCAGATCCGCACGCTGGCGCCTTGCTCCGGCAGCTCGTCGATGTCCCGCAGGGTGCGCCGCATGTAGGCCTGGAGAACCACGCCGACGTTGCCGTAGCGAGCGTGCAGATCGCGATAGATCCGCAGCGTCGCATCGGTCGTGGTGTGGTCCTCCATGTCGATGCGGACGAAGTTGCCGTGCTCCTTGGCGGTGGCGACGATCCGCTCGATGCAGTCGCGGCAGAAGCCCTCGTCGATCTTCAACCCGAGGAGGGTCGGCTTGATCGAGACGTTCGAATCCAGCTGCTGCGCCGAAATCGCCTGAAAGACCCGGATGTACTCCTCGACGGCGGCCACGGCCTTCTCGCGCTCGTGGACCTCTTCCCCCAGGACGTCGATGGTGGCCATCGCGCCCTGGGAGTTCAGGGTGCCGACCGTCCGGACCGCGTCGTCCAGGGTCTCTCCAGCCACATAGCGGGAAGCCACCCGGCCGACGATCACTTTCGGCACGAGGGGCAAGGTGGTGACCAGCATGCGATTGAACACGCTCATCTCTAGCCCCTGGACGCGCTTGGTCGAAGGTTGGCCGGAAAAAGTGGTTGGTCGGATCAGGCGGGGGAGGAAGCCGGCTCGTCCACCATCCAGCGCACCGCCTTGGAGCAGGGACAGGCCCCTCCGACGCGGCGCAGGCTCGGCATCTTCCCCGCGGCCTCTTCGGCCTTCATCGTGCCTTCGGCGACCTGCGTCAGCGCATCCATGTACTCGCGGAAGTCGCGGCTGGCGCGGTAGGCGTCGGGCAACGTGCGGACGAGGTGCTGCTGATAAGCCCGGAGATCGGTGAACACCTCGCCGTCGACCCCGACCATCTTGAATGCCGGCATGCCACGGCGCCGGAAGTACTCGACGTGCGGCAGGTGCAGGAGGTCCTCGCGGTGGATCCCCCCCACCGACTCACCCGCCAGGATGCGGTCGAGGACGGCCTCGGACTCACCGTGGGTGAGCTTCTCGTCGCGAGCCCGGAGGTAGCGCAGGTTCAGGTCGCGGACCAGCTTCCCGATCTCCTCGACGTACTGCTTCTGGGCCTCGGCGTTCTTCATCGGCTTCAAACCGAAGCGCACGTTCGTGCCGCCGCCGCGCTCGTCGCCGAACATCTCGAGAGCGCGCGGGACCCACTTGTTGATCGCCTTCTGCAGGTCGACCATGGTGATGAACGTGCTCCCCTTGGCCGCGGCGGTGGCCCACCGGCGCATCGGCACCACGCCGGCCGCGAGATGGAAAGCTTCCTCGCGCAGCATCTGCGGCATGCTCTCGGCCATCGGCTGGTAGGCGCTCACCTTCTGCATGGCGAGCTGGTACTTGCCCACGCGGTCGATCAGGCCACAGAAGACGACGTTGTCGATGAAGGAGTCGAAGTCGACGTTGAAGGCTCCCAGGATGTGCGAGCCGGTGTTCATCGAGAGGATGCCCTCGACGAGATCGGCGCGGCTCTCCTGGGTGACGCAGCTCCAGTCGTCCTCGACCAGGAGGTGGAGCATCTGATAGCCGTGCCGGAGCTCCTCGGCCATCATGCGGAGGATCCAGAACTGCTCCTCTTCCTCCTGTGCGCGGGCGAGCGTCAGCCGGTGCTGCTGGATCGAGCCGAACTCGGTCGAGGCCTGGGCCCGGATGGCGCCGAACAGATGCTGGGCCGGCTCGGCCGGCATATCGGCGGCGCGGGTGAACTTGGGCTTGCCCTTCTGGTCGCCGCACTCGATCTCGGTGCACATGCCGAGCTGCCGGTAGGCGCAGAGCTCGAACTGGGGCTCGGTCGGGAAGAACTTCTCCCAGCTCTCCATCAGAAGATCGTAATCGGGCAGGAAGGTCTCCCGCCACCGGATCACCGCGTCGTGGTATGGCTTCGGCAGGGTCGTGGTCCTGACGCTCATCTCTCCTCGTCCTCTCTCAGCGATGCCGCCGTCCCGTGCATGGATCGGAAGGTCTCAGATGGGGCGGGTGAACGCCCGGAGGCTCGACGGCTGAAATCCCAGGGAGTTGAAGAAGCCGCACAGCTCCTCGTTCTCCCCGTCCACCAGGGTGCGGACGCTCTTGGCGCCCCGCTCCCGGAAATGCTCGAGGATGGCCTCGGCCATCCGGCGGCCGACGGCGCGGCCGCGAGCTTCGGGATCGACTCCCAGCACCTCCACCCAGCCCGTCGGCTCCTCGAGACCGAACTCGCCCGAGCGCACCTCGCCGAGCATGAACCCGACGACGCGCCCGTCCGCCTCGGCAACGACCGAGGTCTCCGGATCTCGCCGCAAGTAATAACCGATCCGGCGCTCCCAAACTTCCGGCCGGTAGGCGCCGAGGATCTTCTCGTCGATCCGCACGATGTCGCTGATGTCGAGCTCGTCGAGTGGGCGGATGGAGACGTCGGAGGTCGTGGCGGTCATCGGGGCCGGATTCTATCGGGTTGCGAGGGAGGCGCGCAAATCAGCGTATCCTGTCCAACCTCTATGCGCGACGCCGAGGCCCTTCCCCCCGCGATCACCCCGTCTGCCACGGCTCCGACAGACGTGCGGGTCCATCTCACCCTGGTGCTGGTGCAGGCCGCCTTCGGGGGTTTCCACGTGGTAGCCAAGGCGCTGCTCGCGTCGCTGTCCCCCCTCGCCCTGGCCGGTCTGCGGGTGGGGTTCGCCACGCCGCTCCTGGTGCTCCTGGCCTGGCGGCGGGACCGCGTGGTGCCGCAGCGCCGCGACCTGCCGATGCTGGCGCTCCTCGGCTTCCTGGGGGTTTTCGCCAACCAGATCTTCTTCATCAACGGGCTGCGGTTCACCACCGCGATCAACGCCGCGATCCTGATGCCGTCGCTCCCGGTGTTCGCCGCCGCCGCGGCGGCCCTCCTCGGGATCGAGCGGCTCGCGCCGCGGCGCCTCGCCGGCATCCTTCTCTCGGTCGGCGGCGCCATGGTCCTGGTCAATCCGCTCCGCTTCGCGGCCGACCGTGACATGGCGATCGGAAACCTGATGATCCTGATCAACTGCCTGTGCTACGCGCTGTTCCTGGTGCTGCAGCGGCCGCTGCTCCAGCGCATTCCCTGGCGGACGGTGATCGCCTGGTCGTTCGTGTTCGGCGGGGGCGGAGTGCTCCTGGTGAGTGTGCCGTCGCTCGTCGCGCTGCACGCCGCGGAGGTGCCGGCGAGCACCTGGTGGGGGGTGGCCTACATCGTGGCGCTCGCCACGGTCTTCGCCTACTCCGCGAACACGTGGGCGGTGCGCCGCTCGTCGCCCGCCCTGGTGGCGGCCTACAGCACGCTGCAACCGCTCGTGGCGGCGGTGCTGGCCGCGGCGTTCCTGGGCGAGCGGTTCGGTTGGATTGAAGGGGTGGGGTTCGCGCTGATCGTGGCCGGGCTCTGGCAGGTCAGCGCCACCCCCGGAATCAGCCGGCCGGCCTGACGTGCTCGTGGGCGTGGTAGCTGCTGCGCACCAGCGGACCGGATTCGCAATGGTCGAACCCGAGCGCGAGAGCGTAGTCGCGGTAGGCCGCGAACTCGTCCGGGTGGACCCAGCGGTCGACCGGCAGGTGCTTAGGGGTCGGCTGCAGGTACTGGCCGATCGTCATGATCTCGACGCCCGCGCCGCGGATGTCCCGCAGCGTCCCATAGACCTCCTCGGAGGTCTCGCCGATTCCGATCATGATGCCGGTCTTGATCCGGCCGGCGTACTCGCCCGCGTCGCGGCGCCGCGCGGCCTCGGCGAGCAGACCGAGGCTGCGGTCGTAGCGGCTGCCGGGGCGCGCCTTGCGGTACATGCGGGGGACGGTCTCCATGTTGTGCGAGAAGACCTCCGGCGCCGCACCGAGGACGACGTCGAGGGCGTCGGGCACGCCACGGAAGTCGGGCGTCAGGACCTCGACGGCCGCCTCGGGGTTCTGGCGGTGGATGGCCTCGATCACCTCGGCGAAGTGCCGGGCGCCGCCGTCGGGCAGGTCGTCGCGGTCGACGGAGGTGATCACGGCGTGCCGGAGCCCCATGACCGACACCGCCTCGGCGACGTGCGCGGGCTCCTGCGGGTCCACGCCCGCCTGGGGACGGCCCGAGGTGACGGCACAGAAGCCGCAGCGGCGGGTGCAGATGTCGCCCAGGATCATGAAGGTGGCGGTGCCGTGCTCCCCCCAGCACTCATAGATGTTGGGGCAGCGCGCCTCCTGGCAGACGGTGTGGAGGTTCAGGTTCTCCACCAGGTTGCGCACGCGGTGGTACGAGGCGGGCGTCGCGAGACGCACCCGCAACCACTCGGGCCGCCCTTCGCGGCGGCCGGTGGAAACGGTCGCAGAACGACCGATCTGGATCAGAGATTCACTCATGCAGGCAAGGCTACCGCACGTCCAGAGCCACGTCGAGCGCCGGGGAGCTGTGGGTCAGCCACCCCACCGAGAGGAGATCCACCCCGGTCGCCGCGATCGCCGCGGCCGTGTCCGGGCGGATACCCCCGGAGGCCTCGGTCAGCGGCTTTCCCCCCTCCATCCGATGAACCAGGCGGACGGCCTCGCGCAGGTCGTCGAGCGACATGTTGTCCAGGAGGACCACGTCCACCCCCAGGTCGAGCGCCTCGCGGAGCTGGTCCAGGGAGTCGACCTCGAGCTCGATCTTCACCAGGTGCCCGACGCCGGCGCGGGCCCTCTCGACCGCTGTCCGCAGACCGCCGGCCAGCGCCACGTGGTTGTCCTTGATCAGCACGGCATCATCCAGCCCGAAGCGGTGATTGCTGCCGCCGCCGGCCCGCACCGCGTACTTCTCCAGGGCGCGCAGGCCGGGGGTCGTCTTGCGCGTGCAGACCACGTGCGCGCCGTGCGGCGCCACGACCGCCACCAGGTCGCGGGTCGCGGTGGCGATGCCGCAGAGGCGCCCGAGCAGGTTCAGAGCGGTCCGTTCGGCGGAGAGGATCGCCCGCGCCGGGCCGCGGACCGTGGCGAGGACCATGCCGGACTCGGCGTCCTCGCCGTCGCCGCAGCTCACCACCACCTCGATCTCCGGATCGAGCATCCGGAACGCGGCGAGCGCAGCGTCGAGCCCGGCAATGCGGCCGGCGCGGCGGGCGACCACGTCCGCCTGGGCGCGCAGACCGGCGGGCAGCACGGCGTCGCTCGTCAGATCGCCGGCCCGCCCCAGGTCCTCCTCCAACGCCCGCCGCACGATCGGCTCGTAGAGGAGCGGATAGAGGGGCGTCAGCCGCTCGCCCAAACCAGAGATCAAGCCGGGCCTCCGGTGGCGAGAGCGAGAGCGTGCCCAACTTCCGGAACGATTTCCGGCGCCTCGAAGCGCGCCGTGCCATCCGGCGCCGCGGTCAGGTACAGCCGGCGCAGCCAGGCCGGATCGGTCTCCGGGACGTCCGACCGGAAGTGGCCGCCGCGGCTCTCGTGGCGGACCAGGGCCGCCGCCGTCACCAGCCGGGCGACTCCAAGGAGGTTGCGCGCCTCCCCCGCCGCCTCCGGATGCGTCTCCGCGAGACGATCCAACTCGTCCAGCGCGGCGATGAGGCCGGCCTCGTCGCGGACCAGGCCGACCTTCTCCCACATCAGACGGCGCACCCGGGCGGTCAGCTCCGCGTCGCCCGCCGGATCCACGGAGACCTCCGCACCCGCGGCCAGCCGCAGGCCCGCCGTGCGCACCGGGACCGGCCCCGCGGGGATCGCCCGCCGCAGGTCCTCCGCCACGCGCGCGCCGAAGACCAGGGCCTCCAGGAGCGAGTTGCTGGCCAGCCGGTTCGCCCCGTGGACGCCGGTGGCGCTCACCTCGCCGCAGGCCCAGAGGCCCGGCAGCGAGGTCCGGCCGTTGGGGTCCACGGCGATGCCGCCCATGTGGTAGTGCGCCGCGGGCGCCACCGGGATCGGCTCGATCCGCGGGTCGAGGCCCCCCTGGCGCGAAGAATTCCGGCAGATCTCGAAGACCTTGGGGAAGCGCTCGGGGAAGCGGCCGCCCACGGCGTCGCGGGCATCGAGGACCACGTCCTCTCCCGCCACCCGGCGCCGCCAGATCGCCCGCGCCACCACGTCGCGGGGCGCCAGCTCGGCATCCGGGTGCTCGTCCAGCATGAACCGCCGGCCCTGCCCGTCGCGGAGCACCGCGCCTTCGCCGCGCAGGGCCTCGGTGAGGAGCGGCATCGGGTCCGCGCTCTCCGCGGCCAGGGCGGTGGGATGAAACTGCACGAGCTCCAGGTCGACCAGGCGGGCGCCGGCGCGCGCGGCCATGGCCAGGCCGTCGCCGGTCGCCTCGGGCGGATTCGTCGTGTGGAGATAGAGCCGGCCCAGTCCGCCGGTGGCCAGCACCACGGCCGGAGCCAGATGGAGCACGCGCCCGCCGTCGGAATGGATCGCCAGGACCCCGGCCACCCGAGGACCATCGAGAACGAGGTCAACCACGAAGGCCCCCTCCTCCACCCGGATCTCCGGGGCCTGTCGCACCGCCTCGGAGAGAGCGCGCACGATCTCGGCGCCCGTGGCGTCGCGGGCGTGGAGGATGCGCCGGCGGCCATGGGCCGCTTCCCTGCCGAGGTTGAGCCGGCCGGCGGCGTCCCGGTCGAAGCAGACGCCCAGATCGAGCAGCGCGCGGATGCGCTCCGGCCCCTCGCCGGTCAGCAGGGCGACCACGTCGGGATCGTTCAGCCCCGCGCCGGCCGCGAGCGTGTCGGCCGCGTGGAGAGCCGGTGAGTCGTCCGCGCCCACGGCGGCGGCGACGCCTCCCTGGGCCCACGGGCTCGAGCCGCTGACCAGCGACTTCTTGGTGAGCAGGGTCACCCGCCGCGGCGCGCTGCCCAGGGCCGCCGTCAGGCCGGCCACGCCACTGCCCACGATCAGGACCTCGGACCGGGCGACGCCGTCGAACCGGTTCCCTCGAAGCTCGGTCAACCGCTCGGTCATTTGCCTTCCCTCCGGCCCACGGCCAGCATCCGCTCGACCGCGCGGCGGGCGCGGCCGGCCACCTCGGGATCCACGAAGACCTCGTGCTGCATCGTCTCCAGCGTGCGGAGGATCCGGGCGAGGCTGATGCGCTTCATGTGCGGGCAGAGGTTGCACGGACGGATGAACTCCACCTCCGGGTACTCCACCGCCACGTTGTCGCTCATCGAGCACTCGGTCACCATCACCACCCGGCGCGGGCGCGCCTCGCCCACGTGGCGGATCATCGCCGCCGTCGAACCCACGAAGTCGGCCTCGGCGAGCACGTCCGGCGGGCACTCGGGGTGCGCCAGGATCCGGACGTCCGCCTGGCCCTCGCGGTAGGCCCGGAGCTCTGCGCCCGTGAAGCGCTCGTGCACCTCGCAGTGCCCCTTCCAGAGGATCACCTCGACGTCGGTCTGCGACGCCACGTACTTCCCGAGATATTCGTCCGGCAGGAAGATCACCCGGTCGACGCCGAGCGACTCGACGACCGCGACCGCGTTCGCCGAGGTGCAGCAGATGTCCGACTCCGCCTTTACGTCGGCCGAGGTGTTGACGTACGTGACCACCGGGACGCCCGGGTAGCGCTCGCGCAGCAGGCGGATGTCGGCCGCCGTGATCGACGAAGCGAGCGAGCACCCGGCCTGGAGGTCGGGGATGAGGACCGTTTTCTCCGACGACAGGATCTTCGCCGTCTCGGCCATGAAGTGGACGCCGGCCAGGACGATCACGCCGGCCTCGACCTTGGCCCCATGCTGCGCCAGGGCGAGGGAGTCGCCGGTGAAGTCCGCGACGCCATGGAAGATCTCCGGCGTCTGGTAGTTGTGGGCCAGGACGACCGCGTTGCGCTGCCGCTTGAGCTCCTGGATGGCGGCCACATAGGGCGCATGCACCGCCCACTCGACGTCGGGGATGACCGAGCGGACCCGGTCGCGGATCGGAGCGGTCAGGCTCGCGACCTCGGGGGTGTACTCCAAACTCCGCGCAACTTCGAGGCTCATGCTGTCTCCCCCTGTCTATGCGCCCTTGTCTATGCTCATGATGAGCATATCAAGGACCCAAGAAAGGGCCGGGAGCTTCTCCCCCGGCCTGTGCTCTTATCCTATAACTGAGTATATCTCGCGTCAATTCCTGAGGGGAACTACCGCCGCACGTGCGGCAGCCCGACCCCGGGCGCCGGCCGCTCGCGCAGGACGTCCCGGCGGAAAACGAACAGCTCGGCGGGGCGGCCTCCGGTCTGGATGTCGAGCTTGCCGGTCCCTTCGACCAGGCCGGCGTTCTCGACCAGGCGCCGGAAGTTCTGCTTGTGGAGGCGCACGCCGGCGAGCGCCTCGACCACGCGCTGGAGCTGGAGCAGCGTGAACGCGGAGGGCAGGAGCTCGAAGACGACCGGGCGGTATTTGATCTTGCCGCGCAGCCGCCCGAGGGCGGTGGCGAGGATGCGCCGGTGGTCGACCGCCATGGGCCGGCCGGGCAGCGGCTCGGGCCGTTGCGCGGGAGGGACCGGCCGCTCCTCCTCTCCCGGCAATCCGCTGAGGTCCTCGCGGTCGCGCCACGCCTCGGGCACGAGGTAGGCCTCATAGAGGAGCTCGTAGCGCTCCAGCACACGCTCGCCGTCCCACGGCGCGCCGCCGAGGCCGAACGCGATGTCGGTCCGCTCGCGGCGCTCCTGGCGGATCATCGGATCGGGAGCGCTGCCGACCCAGGCGGCGAACGCCGGGGCGATCGTCCGGTCGATCAGCGCGGGCCGGCCGGAGCGCCAGTCCTCCCACGGAAAGAACTCGTACCAGTCGCGCCAGCGCGCCTCGACGCCCACCGAGGTCTCGCGCACCAGAGCGAGATAGGCGACCGACACCTCGCGCAGGCCGCGGCGCCGGGCGCGGGGAGCGCGGTCGCGGTCGCCGAACGTGTAGAGCTGCTCGACGTAGCCGAGCGCCATCCTGGTCTGCTCGTGGACCCAGCGGCGCAGGCCGCGGTCGAGCGTACGGTCGTGCTCCGGATCGAGCGGACCGAACGGGAGGGCCTCCTCGGCCGGGTCTCCTTGCTCGGACGCGCGCGGGAGCACCGTCAGGATGCGGGGCACCTCCTCGGTCACCGCCACGATGACCGCGTTGAGGCCGATGGAAACGCGCGGCTGCGAGCTCATCCCGCGGCCCGGACCGCGGGGGCCGCGGCCACCAGCTCGCGGTCGAAGATCTCGCCGAAGCAGCGCGCGCAGACAGCGGCGACGTCCGGAAGCGCGGGCGCCCGGCCGGTCAGCCGCTCGATCGAGGTCATGCCGATCCCGCGCAGGCCGCAAGGGATGATCCCGGCGAAGTGGGAGAGGTCGGTGGCCACGTTGAGGGCGAACCCATGGGTGGTGACCCAGCGCGAGAGGTGGACGCCGATCGAGGCGATCTTGTCCTCCCCCGCCCAGACGCCGACGAACGCCTGCCCGTCGCGGGGCTCGGCGCGGACGCCGTATTCGGCGAGGATGCGGATCAGCACCTCCTGGAGGTCGCGCACATAGCGCCGGACGTCGCGCCGGTCGGGGCTCAGGTCGAGGATGGGATAGCCCACGAGCTGCCCCGGCCCGTGATAGGTGACCTGGCCGCCGCGGTCGCATTCCGCGACCTCGATGCCCTGCGCCGCGAGCCACTCCGGGCCCGCGAGGACGTCCGCCGCCGTGGCGTTCCTGCCGAGCGTGTAGACCGGCGGATGCTCCAGCAGCAGCAGTTGCTCCGGCCCGGTGCCGCGCTTGACGCCGGCGCGCACGGCGAGCTGCAGCTCGACCGCTTCCTGATAGGGAATACGGCCGAGGAAGTCCCAGTGGAGGGGGCGGCGTGCCGTTGTCGAGCTCATCTCTGTTCCTGTGTCATGGAACATCGTCCTCAGGGCCGAAGATCCCCACCAGATCGCGCGCCGAGTGGATCACACGCAAAATGTCAACCCGCCCTTGCGAGGCGCGATAGAAGATCACATGCCTGTCGAATCCGGAGATCGGCCAGGAGCGGACCCCAGCGAGAGCCGGATGCGAGAATTGACGACGTCTCCCAGCATCAGGAAAAAATCCGAGCCTCTCGAAAGCAGCCCTCGCAGCGTCAAGGAACCTCAGAGCTGCCCCCGGGCTGTCTTGAGCGATGTACCTGGACAGTTCAGCCAAGTCTCTCCGGGCTGTAGGGCGGACGACGACCCGAAGGCTCAAGCGCCTCGGCTGAGGCCAGCACCTGCAACCTGCTTCCGCAGCCCCTCCCAGTCGGCCTCACTCATCTCAGATGGTTCGTCTCCGAGTGCTTCCAGGAGCTTTGCCTCGATCTCCTGGCGCTCCCAGTCCTCACGGATCAGAGACTGGATGTAGGCACTCACCGTTTCGTAGCCCCTGGAAGTCACCTGCTCATCCACAAAGGATTTCAGGCTGTCTGATAGAGAAATGTCGATCCGTGTCATGCGGCCTCCCTGCTGCCAGCGTACGGTCAGCTGCCGACGGTGTCAATCCACTGCCGTCTGCCCACAGATGCCGGGCCGGCAATCCATCTGCCGGCCCGCCAGAGATCCTCAGTCGGCGACCGCCGCCACGGTCCAAGCCGCGCTCGCGCACTCGGCGGCCGCGGGCTGCAGATCAGCGGGAACAAACCCGAGGTTGTCGAGCGCCGCCTGCTCGAGCGGATCGAGAACGGCACCGAAGCAGCCGATCTCGTCGTAGCACCCGCAGCTCCCAGGCCGGTTGCGGCAACCGGTCGAGGGATCACCGGTGTAGACACACCGGCCACAGCCTGGAGTCACCTCCATGCATTCGTAGCCGCAGGCGGAGACGGCCTGCGGCAGGCACAGAGCCACGAACAGAGCCAGAGACGCCAGGACGGCCCAGTGAAGGCGGCGATTCATCCGTCGATCCATAGGATCCTCCCTTCAGAGATCCCATCCGGCATTCAGCGCCGGAGGGCTTTCTAAATCAAGGTGCGATGGACACGGGAGGCCGCGCTCCCTGCTATAAGATACCGGCCACTCGGCGGGGAGGGGTCCATGGAAAAAGTCGTCACAGCCATTCTCGGCGGCGGGCAAGGAAGCCGTTTGTGGCCTTTGACCCGTCACCGGGCCAAACCGGCGGTCCCCATCGGCGGCAAGTTCCGGCTGATCGACATCCCGATCAGCAACAGCCTGCACGCCAACATCGACCGGATCTTCGTCATCACCCAGTTCAACAGCGCGAGCCTGCACCGGCACATCAACCAGACCTACCGCTTCAGCGCCTTCTCGCAAGGCTACGTCAACATCCTCGCCGCCGAATTGACCGCGGAGCGCAAAGACTGGTTCCTGGGGACCGCCGACGCCGTCCGGCAAACCCTGCCGCGGCTGCTGGAGCCCAATCCGCCCGAGGTCCTCATCCTGTCAGGCGACCAGCTCTACCTGATGAACATCGGCGAGCTCCTCCAGACCCACCGCGCGCGGGGCGCCGATCTGACGATCGCGGTCAAGCCGGTCAGCCGCTCCGAGGCCCCGGGGTTCGGCATCCTGCGCCTCGACTCCTCCGGCCGCATCATCGAGTTCCACGAAAAGCCGAAGCAGGAGGAAGAGCTCGACGCCCTCGCCCTCGACGAGCAGACCCAGGCCGGCCTCGGCTTCCCCGCGCCCCCCGGTTCCTACCTGGCGAGCATGGGCATCTACATCTTTCGGCAGGAGGTCCTCCGCGAGCTCCTGGTCGGCAGCACCACCCTGGATTTCGGGCGCGAGGTCATCCCCCAGGCCCTCGGCGAATACCGGGTCTTCGCCTACCCCTACGACGGCTACTGGACCGACATCGGGACCATCCCGAGCTTCCATCAGGCGAACCTGGACCTCACGCTGCCGCTGCCGCCGCTCAATCTGTACGACCCGGAGCTGCGGATCTTCACCCACCCGCGCTTCCTCCCCGGCACCAAGATCAACGAGTGCTACGTGCGGTACTCGGTCCTCAGCGAGGGGAGCATCCTGTCGGCCAGCCGCATCTCGGATTCGATCATCGGCGTCCGCTCCGTGGTCCGCCCCGGCTCGGTCATCGAGCGCACCGTGATGATGGGGGCCGACATCTGGGAGCCGGACGGGGGCGACCCGATCCCCCGGGGTGTGGGGCACGACTGCCACATCCGCAACGCCATCATCGACTTCAACGCGCGGATCGGCGACGGCTGCCGGCTGGTCAACGCCGATGGAGTCCAGGACGCCGACGACGAGAACTGGACCATCCGCGACGGGATCATCGTCGTGCCCAAGAACGCGGTCATCCCGCCCGGGACGGTGATCTGACCGTGCCCCCGGGCTCCCTGAAGATCTGCCAGGTCGCCGCCGAGGCGACCCCCTTCGCGAAGACCGGCGGCCTGGGCGACGTGGTCGCCGGCCTGTCGCGCCAGCTCGTCCGCGAGGGGCACGACGCGCGCATCTTCCTCCCCTTCTACGGACACCTGGCCCGCCAGACGGACGGCCTCACCCAGGTCGAGAGCCTGCAAGGGATCTCCCTGTGGATGGGCTCGCGCCACTTGGAGATCTCCGTCCTCACCAGGAAGCTGCCGGACAGCCAGGTGGACGTCTACTTCCTCGTCTGCCCGGAGCTCTACGCGCCCGAGGCGATCTACCAGGGCGACGCGCTGGACGGCCTGCGCTTCGCCGTGCTGACGCGCGGCGCCCTGGAGTGCTGCCAGCGCCTGGCCTGGGCGCCGGACGTCCTGCACGTCCACGACTGGCACACGGCGCTCGGCCCGCTCTATCTCAAGACCCACTATGCGTGGGACCGCCTGTTCGACCGGACGCGGACGGTCTTGACCATCCACAACCAAGGCTTTCAGGGGATCGTGGGCAGCAGCTCGCTGGAGAGCCTGGGCCTCGCCGGACACGCCTTCTGGCTGGACTCCGCGGACCTCCTCGCCGGCCGCGTCAATTTCCTGAAGACCGGCATGCTCCACGCCGACGCGATCACCGCGGTCAGCCGCACCTACGCGGCCGAGATCCAGACCGCGGAGCAGGGCTTCGGGCTGGACTGGCTGCTGCGCGCCCGCTCCCCCCGCCTCTTCGGCATCGTGAACGGCGCCGACTACGGCGAATGGAACCCGGAAGACGATCCCCATCTGCCGCACCACTACACCGCGGACGACCTCTCCGGCAAGCGGGAGATGAAACGCGCGCTCCTCACGGCGGCGGGGCTGGACGACACCGACGCGCCGGTGATCGGCATCGTCTCGCGCCTGACCGCCCAGAAGGGCTTCGAGCTCTGCTTCGACGCGCTGCCGGCACTCTTCGCACGGCGGGACGTCCGGCTCATCGCGCTGGGGAGCGGCGAGGGCCGCTACGAGGACTTCTTCCAGTGGCTGCAATGGCGCTTCGCGGGGAAAGCCTGGTTCTACCGCGGCTACAACGTCCAGCTCTCCCACTGGATCGAAGCCGGGGCCGACCTCTTCCTGATGCCCTCGCGCTACGAGCCCTGCGGCCTGAACCAGATCTACAGCCTGCGCTACGGCACACCCCCGGTCGTGCGGCGCACCGGCGGCCTGGCCGACACCGTGGAGCCCTGGGACCCAGCCACCGGAACCGGCACCGGCTTCCTCTTCGACCACTTCACCACCGAAGGGCTCGTCTGGGCTCTCGACCAGGCGCTCGACGCCTACCAGGACCAGGACGGCTGGCGGCGGCTGATGCTCAACGGAATGGCGAAAGACTACTCGTGGGAGGTGCAGGCGCGGGAGTACGTGGAGCTGTACCGGCGGTTGGCGGGGTAGGGTAAGCCGGGGTTGCCAAGGCGAGGCCGTGAGCTACTACCGTGAGGACGTCAGGCGAACGGGTTTTCCAGATCGATCGGCAGGCCGCCGAAGTCTGCCTCGTTGCGCGTGACGAGCGTCAGTTGGTGCGTTCTCGCGGTGGCTGCGAGAAAGGCGTCGAGGATCGGCAGGGTCCGAAGGGCCATGAGGTCACCCCAGGCGGTAGCCTCCGCAGGCTCGACGGGCAGGAGATGGCCAACCCGGCCGAACTCGGTTTGCAGGGTTTCGCACCAGCGCTCGAGGACAGCCGCCTGAATTGGGTCGCGGCGCTGGATGAGCGCGATGCCACGGCGGATCTCCGCCAGAGTGATGACGCTCAAGAACAGCTCTCTCTTGTCGCGCCGGCGATACCACTCGGCAAGCCTCCGGTTCCCGCGGTCGCCTTTGCGTAACTCGGAAACGACATTAGTGTCGAGGAGATATCCCTTCATGACCAATCGCGGTCCGGAGGAAGCTGGCTAAGGCGCGCAAAGTCCTCATCCTCCCCGACGTCAGGCATGATGAGAAGAGACTTGAGGTCGGGGAACTCCTCCTCAGGACCAAAGAGCGCGCGGCGCAAGATCCGGCGGTGCTCCTCTTCGGCCGAGACGCCCTGCTCCGCCGCCCGCTGTTTCAGGCGGTGGATGAGATCGCTGTCGAGGTTGCGGACGACGAGCTGTGCCATGCAATCATTGATAGCACCCTGGCAGGATGCCGTCAAGGCGTGTGCGACACCTCACCCTCACCCGAGCCCGGAGTTGGGCCTTTGCAACCCCGCAAATTGAAAGCTAGACTTTCAATATGCAGGGTTACCTCCCCCGAGCTGTCCAGGCCCAGGTCGGTGCGAGGCTGGTAGATTCCCCGGTCGTCGCGGTCCTGGGGCCTCGCCAGTGCGGCAAGACGACGCTGGTTCGCGAGACGGTCGGCCGTCAACCCGGCGTGGTCTACCTCGATCTAGAGCGGCCGTCGGATCTGGCCAAGCTGCGGGACCCCGAGCTCTTCTTCAACCTGCAGCGATCCCAGGGGAACGTCTCTCTCTTCTGCCTCGACGAGATCCAGCGCGCTCCGGAGATTTTTCCCCTCCTCCGCAGCCTGGTCGATGAGGACCGCCGCAACGGACAATTCCTCCTTCTGGGCTCGGCTTCACGCGATCTCCTCCGGCAGACCTCCGAGAGCCTGGCCGGACGGATCGCCTACCTGGAGCTGACGCCGTTTCTGGCAACCGAGATCCCCGGCGACGATCCCGGAGCCCTGCCCCGCCTCTGGGTTCGAGGAGGATTCCCCCGCAGCTTCCTCGCCGCGAGCGACGAGAGCAGCCGTGCCTGGCGGGAGAGCTTCGTGCTCACGTTCCTCGAACGGGACCTTCCCCAGCTTGGATTCAACGTCCCGGCGGCCATGCTCCATCGCCTGTGGCGCATGCTGGCCCACCTCCACGGACAGACGCTCAACAGCTCTCAGCTCGGCGGCACCCTCGGCGTCAGCCACCCGACGATCCGCTCCTATCTCGATCTTTTGACCCAGACGTTCATGGTGCGCCTCCTCGAGCCCTATGCGGCCAACACGAAGAAGCGGCTCGTCAAGTCACCGAAGGTCTACCTCCGCGACACAGGCATCCTGCACAGCCTGCTCCAGATCGACCGTCTGGACGACCTGCTGGCGCACCCAGGCTGCGGCGAGTCCTGGGAGGGTCTGGTCATCGAGAACGTCATCGCCGCCCTGCCCCGCTGGCAGCCCAGCTTCTACCGCACGGCGGACGGTGCGGAAATCGATCTCGTCCTGGAGCGGGGTCAACGGCGGTTGGCGATCGAGTGCAAGGCCTCGACCGCCCCCGTGGTCTCCCGCGGGTTCTGGAGCGCACTCGAGGATCTCGGGATCGAGGAGGCGTGGGTGGTTGCGCCGGTTACGGCGGCCTATCCCCTACGTGAGGGTGTCACCGTCGCGCCGCTCCGGGTGCTCCTCGAGCGGTTGGCGGATCAGGGGTAGCCTCTGGGTACAAACTACTCGCGGAAGATATTCGCCACGGGAAGGGAGAATCCAGGAAGGATCTCCTCGTCCATGAGGACGTCACCTTCGCCGAATCGCTCGACATCGAACAGGGAGCCGCGATAGGCGAGGACGTACTGCTCTTCTGGATCGACTACCCAGACGAGATCGACACCCACCGCAAAGTAGTCCTTGAGCTTTTCCTCCACCATGCCACGCCGCTTGTCCGGCGAGAGGATCTCGACGATGAGCTCAGGCGCGATTTCGAGGTACCCAACAGGAGCACGGCCGGCGAGGCGCTCGGTCGAGATGTAGAGGATGTCGGCCGCCCGTACGGTGTCCGGATCGCGACGGATGTAGATCCCGACCTCACCAGAAACGACTTCTCCCGTTCCCGGCCGGTTCTCCGACCAGTCTTCCAATGGGCGGGCGATACGGCGACCGATCTTGCCGTGCAGGAATCCGACCGGGGACATCGGAACGATCTTCCCCTCCACGAGCTCACAAGGCTCCAAGTCCGGGCGGCGGAGCAACTCTTCCCCGGTGACCAGTCGTTCTTCGGTTCTCGACAACAGTCCCATCTGACACGACCTCAAGCGCCAGCCTAGCCGGCGGTTCGCCGGGTGAGCCCTACTCCTGAAAGATCTCCGCCACCGGCAGGGAAAACCCGGGAAGGATCTCCTCATCCACCAGGAGATCGCCCTCCTCGAATCGCTCGACCTCGAACATGGAGTGGTAGGCGAGGACATATCGGCACTCGGGATCGACGATCCACACCAAATCGACGCCCATGGCGAGATACTCCTCCAGCTTTTCCATCACCTCGCCCTTCCGGTTGTCCGGGGAGAGAATCTCGACGACCAGCTCGGGTGGGACATCGAGGAAGCCTTCAGGGTTCCGGCGAGCCCATCGCTCCTGCGAGATGAACACGAAGTCGGCACCACGCACGGTGTCCGGATCACGCCGTGTCCAGAGCCCCGCTTCCCCGAAAAGCACCCGGCTCCGGCCGCTCGCCCTGGCGTAGTTCCCCAGGGGGATACCAATCGTTCCTTCGTAGTATCCGTGGAGGGGCTGGGCAGGGCTCAAGTGGATGATTCTTCCTTGCACCAGCTCGCACGGCCCCGGGTCGGGGAGCCGCGCGAAGTCCTCGGCGGTGATCAGACCCTCGTGTTTGTGGAGCAACGCCATCTCTGACTCCTCGGAGTGAGTCTAGAGCTCCAGTTCCGTCTCGTCAAGGCACGACGGGCCAGCCGCTGGGTGCCCGTCAAAGTCATCGTAGCGGGGGCCCTCCGCCCGCCCAAAGACCCTCACCCCGACCCTCTCCCACCCGCGGCTGATCTCACCGCTATTCGCGACCGAATAGCCGTTAACAGCCCGAGTCAACGGCTATTCGCGGCCGATTAGCCGTTAACGGCCCGAGTTAGCGGCTAACCGGGGCCGCTCAGGCGTACGGGTCCAGCTCCGTCCAGGTGTCCTCTTCGAGCGTCCGCTTGAGCTCCAGCATGAAGCGGTCGGCGTCGGCTCCGTCGACCAGGCGGTGGTCGTAGGAGATGCCGAAGTAGCACATGGTCTTGATCGAGATGGCGTCGTTGCCGTCCGCGTCCTCGATCACCACCGGGCGCTTCTCGACCACGCCGACGCCGAGGATGGCCACCTGCGGCTGGTTGATGATGGGCGTGCCGAAGAGACCGCCGAAGACGCCCGGATTGGTGATGGTGAAGGTGCCGCCCGCCACTTCATCCGGTTTCAGTTGTTTGGTGCGTGCGCGGTCGGCTAAATCATTGGCGGCGCGCGCCAGGCCCGAAATGGAGAGGTCGTCAGCGCGCTTGATGACCGGCACGATCAGGCCGGTGCCGAGGTCCACCGCCATCCCTAAGTTGATGTTCTTCTTGTAGACGATGTTCGTGCCGTCGATCGCGGCGTTCAGCTTCTTGTACTTCTTGAGGCCGTTGACCACCGCCTTGAAGATGAACGGCATGAAGGTGAGCTTCGTGCCCTCCTTCTTGAAGAAGCCGTCCTTGGCCCGGTTGCGGGCCTTCGCCACGCGCGACATGTCGAATTCGAAGACGGTCGTGACGTGCGCCGAGGTGGCTTTCGAGTAGACCATGTGCGCCGCCGTGATCTGGCGGATC
>DATFPH010000188.1:0-26783 GCA_035264905.1 Thermoanaerobaculia bacterium | reverse complement strand
TGGACCCGGACCGCATCCTGGTGACGAGCGGCGCGCAGCAGGCTCTCATGGTGGCCACGCAGCTCCTCTGCCCGCGCGGCAGCCGGATTCTCACGGACGCGGAAACCTATCCGGGCGCCCTGGAGCTGTTCCGGGCTCGCGGGATTGAGCCGGTTCCCTTCCCCGAAGGGACGGATCTCTCGGCAGCCGGCGCCTGCGCCGCCTATGTCATGCCGGCTCTCTCCAATCCGCGCGGCGTGACGATGCGCGAGCCGGAGAGGCGGGCTCTGCTGGAGAGCGGGGTGCCGATCATCGACGACGATGCGTATGGCGACCTGCGCTTCGACGGGCCGGGCTCGCGTCCCTTGATCGCGGACGCGCCGGATCGCGCCTTCTTCGTGGGCACCTTCTCGAAGACCCTGGCTCCGGGGCTGCGCGTGGGCTGGCTGATCCCGCCGGAGCGTTTTCTGGAGGAGGCGGTCCGGACGAAGCGCGATGCGGACCTGCAGGCGAACGGGCTCGGGCAGGCGATCGTGGAGCGTTATCTGCGCGAGGAGGGCTTCGCCCACCGCCTCCCCCGGCTGCGCACGTTCTATCGCCGCCGGGCGAAGAAGCTCGCATCCGCCGTGCGCCGCGAGCTGCCGGGCTGGCGGTTCCACTTCCCGGAAGGAGGGTTCGCGCTGTGGGTTGAGCCCGACGCTCCGGACTGCGAAGGCGGCGAGCTGGGGCTCCTCGAGGCCGCGATCGACGAGGGGATGAGCTTCGACCCGGGCTCTTCCTTCCGTCCCGACCGCTCGCCGCACCCTCTCGCTTTACGTCTCTGTTTTTCCACTTCGGAGCCGGACGGCCTCGCCGAAGGGGCGCGGCGGCTCGCGCGGGCGTGGCGGCGGGTCGGGCCCGGCTCTTCCGATCCAAAGCGGATCTAGGATCTTGACTCTCCCCCACCCGTCCTCTAGGGTCGCTGCACGTTCTCGTGCACCTTTGACCGGGGGAGACACCGATGGTCCATCGTAGGGATGTGCTCAAGCTGGGGCTTGCGGCGGCCGCGACGCCGCACAATCCGAAAGAGCTCCTCAAGTTCCTCTGTCCGCCGGACGGCGAGCCGCCCGACCTCGCCACGCCGAGCCCGCCGGCGACCGCCTTCAAGGCCGAGCTGTTCGTGCCGCCGGTGATGCAGCCGGTGGCCACGCTCGATCCGCCGCCGGACCCGCGGGCGCACCAGCTCTATGAGCAGTATCCGCCGCAGAAGCTCTACGAGCTGTACGAGCAGGAATTCCGCTGGAAGTACCATCCCGATCCGCCGTACAGCAACGACGGGGGGAGCTGGTCGTGGGGGTACAATGGCACGACCCCCGGCCCGGTCTTCCATGCGCGCTACGGCGAGCCTATCCTGGTCCGCCGTTTCAACACCCTGCCTCCCGTTGGCGTCAGCAATGTGACATTCGCCCTGCCGTCCACCTCCAGCCATCTGCACAACAGTCACACCGCCTCCGAGAGCGATGGCAGCCCGCAGGACTGGATCGACACGGGCGAGTTCTGGGACCACCACTACGCCAACTTCCCGGCAGGGCACGACCCGCGCCAGAAGCTGTCGAGCCTCTGGTATCACGACCACCGGCTCGACTTCACCGCGGCCAACGTCTACGCCGGCCTCACCGGCTTCTATTTCCTTTTCGACGAAGACGGAGAGGATACGGGCGATGAGAACACCGGCTGGCGGCTGCCCAGCGGCCGGTACGACGTGCCGCTCATCCTCCACGACGTCATGTTCCAGGAGAACGGCCAGGTGCGCTGGAACCCGTTCAACACGGCCGGCATCCTGGGCGACCGCTACACCGTCAACCGCCGCATCCAGCCGTTCTTCCAGGTGGAGCGCCGCAAGTACCGCTTCCGCATCTACAACGGCGGACCGTCGCGCTTCTACCAGCTGTTCCTCTCCAGCGGCAAGCCGTTCGTGGTGATCACCGGCGACGGCAACTTCCTCCCGGAGCCGCTGCTCGCCGAGAGCCTGTTCCTGAGCGTGGCGCAGCGCGTCGACATCATCGTCGACTTCTCCGAATACAACGTGGGGCAGACGGTCGAGCTGGTCAACCGGCTCGAGCAGCTGAGCGGCCAGGGCCCGTCCGGGCGAATGCTCGATCCCGGCGATCCCGTGATGCAGTTCCAGGTGGTCGCCGCCACCGGCAAGGACAACAGCAGGATCCCCGACAAGTTCCGCCCACTGCCGAAGTTCGATCCGCGCTCCGCGGTGCGCGAGCGGACCTGGACGTTCGACTACTTCGGAGGCCTGTGGACGATCAACGGAAAAGTGATGGATCCGAACCGGATCGACGCGGGCGTGGAGATCGGCACGACGGAGATCTGGACGTTCCGCAACGGGGGCAACAACTGGTCGCACCCGATCCATTGCCACTTCGTCGAGTTCATCATCCTGGAGGTCAACGGGAAACCCTACGAATACAGCTTCGTCCAGGACTTTGAGGACGGCGAGGAGAAGCTCGTGCCGTACTTCGGCACGCCGACGCCCTGGTACAAACGAGATCCGATCGATCGCTTCATGGGCGGCCCGCGGCGCGACATCGCGACGCTCCTGCCCGGCGACGAGATCAAGACGATCTTCACCTTCCCGGACTTCCTCGGGCATTACGTGATGCACTGCCACAACGTGGTGCACGAGGACCACTCGATGATGCTCCGCTGGGACATTCTGGAGCCCGGCCAGGGCTTCGGCGGCTCGAAGCCGGTCTCCCAGGTCTATGGCACCGAGACGGCGCCGCCGCATCTGGAGCCGCGGCCCAGGGCCTCGACCTTCCAGCAGGACCAGCAGGAGCCGAGGGAGGAGTAACGCCATGGACCGGAGACAAGTGATCGCAGGACTCGCAACCGCCGCCGTCGCCCTTCCCAGCATGGTCCGGAGTGAAACCCCGGAGCCGGAGGGTTGCGGCCTCGCGCCGGAATACTTCCCCAACGTCGCCGTCCTCACGCACACCGGGCACCGCGCCCGCTTCTCCGCGGACCTGCTCCGCGACCGGATCGTCCTGATCCATTTCCTGTCGGAGGTCGCCGCGGAGCACGACGCGGTATGCGAAAACCTTTCGAAATCCCAGGCTCTCCTGGGCGACCGCATGGGGCGCGACGTCTTCTTCTACTCGATCGCCACCGATGCGGAGCGCGACACGCCGCGCCGCCTCCGCGAGCTCGCGGAGCGGCATGGCGCCGGCCCGGGCTGGCTCTTCCTCACCGGCGAGCCGGCGGACCTGGAGACGCTCAAGAGCCGGTTCTTCGTTCACGATTCCGGCCATTCCGTGGCGCATGCCGCAAACAACCACGCGGCACCCGTCGAGGACTGTGCCCGCGGCCTGCTGCGCTATGGCAACGTGGCGGTCGATCTCTGGGGATCGGTACCCGCCCAGGCCGACCCGCGGTGGATCGCCGAGCGGCTCTTCTGGGTGCAGCCGAGCCGTCCGGACGCGGGCGCCGACACAACCGCTCCCCGGCGGCGCGGTCCGCTGCCGCGCATCGCGGCCCTGCTCCTCGGACTGGGCCTGCTGGCCGGTCTCCTGGAAACGGGGGCCACTGCGCAAGCCCCCAAGGGCGCGGTCACCGGGACAGCCCCGGAGGCCGAGGCAGCCCCGGCGGTCTCCCCCTGTCCGGCCGCTCCGCCCCCGCCGAGCGATCCCTACCAGCACCCGCACCCGCAGGCCGCGATGTCGCCGTCCACGCTCACCTGCAGCGGCGATGTCTTCCACCTCTGCACCGGGACGAGCCTCTTCCCGCCGAGCCTGCCCTTCGTCGACCCGCCGGGAACCAATTTCCTGCCCACGGTCTACACCGATCTCTTCGACGCCGCCGGCAACCAGGTCCCGAACACGTTGCCCTCGACGCCCACGATCCCCTACAACCTCCTGGACGGAGAGCCGGCGGTCAGCCGGATCAACCCGGTCTCGCCCACCAACGACCTCCGCACGGTCTTCGACCTGATGCTGCGCGCTCCGCAGCTCGCGGAAGAGTCGGATCGGGACGCCGTCCGCCGGGCGATCCAGCGGGGCATCGACATCCTGGAGGGAAACCCGGTCCGGGACCGGGTCTACAGCGGCTTCCCTGTCCTCCACTACACCGGGCCCGAGAAGCTCAAGCAGGTGGTGCCGATCAAGGATACGAACGGAACCGTGATCGGCGGCAATGTGGACGTCCACCAGGTCTGGTTCGACAGCCGGATCGAAAACGACACCTACATGATCGATCCGACGACGGTCCCCGCCGTCCCCTGGACGATCACCTACACCGTGGACGTGCTCGACCGCGGGGAGGATGACTTCTCGCCATTCGTCATGTACATGGACGCCTCGACCGGCGCGGCCATGCCGATCCCGTGGGCCGGCATGGACCAGACCTTCTTCCCGATGCAGGAAGGCACGCGGACCATCTTCAAGGTCAAGATGGCGCCCGGCCAGAACTACAACCTCGTCTACACCTGGGGCTGGCGGGTGCATCCGCCGCGCGCCCAGGTGATGGAAAAGGCCACGAAATCGGTCACGGCGTTCACCAATCCCTGCGATCCGTCGGACAAGGGAACCTCCCAGACGATCCAGCAGTGGGAGGTGTCGGTGTTCGGCCCGGCGCCGACCTCCAGCGAGCAGGCGAAGCTGGCCGCCATCGCGAAGATTGGGGACATCGCGCCGGAGAAGCAGATGTGGAAAGCCTTGCGTCAGGCCCGCATCGCGGCCGGGGAGGGGAAGTGGGAGACCGTGCGGGAGCAGGCGCGAAAAGCCAAGACCGCCTGGTTCGACTGGGTCGACCGCACGCAGCTTCCGGGCGATCTCGAGCCCGATCCGGATTCCGACATCACGCTCCTCTACGCGAACAACACGATCTACGGCGAGTTCACCGCGGGAACCACGGTCAATCTGCCTCCCTATCAGACAAGGGGATACACGGCCCGGATCACGCTGTTGAACGGCGACAACTTCGAGCACGGCTATCAGAACGTGGACTTCGGCGGCGGCCGGGGCTGGGAAAACCAGTTCAAATCGTCCGTCAAGGTCGCCGGCTCGGGGTGCTGGTTCACCTTCGGCCGCGTCTACTGGTCGATGCTGGTCCCCAAGGTGCCGCTGCTGGCACCGGCCAAGGGGATGACGCCGTCGAAACAGAAAATCAACATCACGTACAACTTCGATCCGTCGCGCCGGCTGCGCTTCTATCAGTTTGATCCGTTGCACCATGACACGGCGATCTTTTCGGTGCATTGAGGGCTGCTGCCGGCTCGGAGCGTTTGCGGCGGCAGCGGTGGTGCTTGCGGCCCTGGGACCTCACCCCCTGTCCCCCTCTCCCATCGCCCCCCCTTCCCCCGGGAGAGGGGGCACCACCGCCCAGGAGGATCAGGGGCGGCGGATGTATCGAGAGGGGATTCTCTCGTCGGGACGTCCTCTCCGCGGCGAGCTCGCGGATGGGGCGTTCATCGAGGGGGCGGCGGCGAGCTGCGCTTCGTGCCATCGGCGGAGTGGATTCGGAGGTGTGGAAGGGACGGTCTACATTCCTCCGGTGACCGGTCCGGCCCTGTTCTCGGCGGCAGACCCCGACCGCAATGCCCTGTTCCGGCCGGTTTTTCAGGAAAACCTTTCGTTGTCGTCGCGGGCCCGTCTCCTTGCCTTCCGCGAGCGGCCGGCCTATACCCGCGAGACTCTGGCCGCGGCGCTCCGCGAGGGGCACGATCCGGCCGGCCGCGTTTTCGACTCTCCCATGCCGCGCTACCGGCTCAGCGACGGCGAGCTCGACGATCTCCTCGCCTACCTGCGGACTCTGGCGGCCGAGCCGGCGCCGGGCATCGAGGAGAACGCTTTCCATTTCGCCACGGTGTTCACGCCGGGGGCCGATCCGGATCGGAAGAGGGCCATTCTCGACGTCTACGAGGCCTGGGTCCGCTGGAAGAACGCCGAGATCGACCGGCGCCGCCAGAGACCGGATTCTGTGGGAGTCACCGACGAGGACCTCCGCTTCGCCGACCGCCGCTGGGTCCTCCACGTCTGGGAGCCGCAGGGCCCGCCGGAGACGTGGACGCGCCAGCTCCTGGCGTGGGAAACGCAGCGGCCTGTCTTCGCCGTCCTCGGCGGGCTGTCCGGCCCCGGAGAGCCGTGGGCGCCGGTCCACACGTTTTGCGAGAGCCGCGAGATTCCCTGCCTGTTCCCGGAGACGGAGCTGCCGGTCACGGAGAGCGCGGGGGCCATGACGCTCTATTTCTCCGGCGGGTTGGCGCAGGAGGCGGAGGCCCTCGCCCAGCACCTGCGGGAGACCAGACCCGACCTGACTGGCAACAGAATCGTTCAGGTGGACCGGGATGCGGCGGGGAGAGAGGCGGCGGAGGCGCTGGAGCGGGCGCTGGGGCCATTCCCCCCGACCCGGATTGGACCGATCGGTCAGATCCGTCGGATCGGTCCGATCGACCGGGGGGCGACGGAGGTCCTCGTCCTCTGGCTCGCCGCCGACGACCTCGCGTCCCTGGGCGATCTCGCCGGCTTCGAGCGCATCTTCCTGTCGACCGCCCTGCTCGGCGAGACCGTGCCCGAGCTTCCGGCCGCCTGGCGCGACCACGCCGTCCTGGTCCATCGCCGCGCGCAGCCCGGCACGGCAACCCCGCAGTCGTTCCGGATTCGCTCCTGGCTCCGCACGCGGGGCGTGGAGCGCCGGCACGAGCTGTTGCAGCTCGACGCGTACTTCACGCTCTCCCTGGCGGACGAGGCGATCTCCCGGTTGGCGGGGCATTTCTCGCGCGACCTGTTGGTGGAAAACGTCGAGCGGGAGACCGAGCGCATGCCGGACCCGGGCGTCTGGCCGCGGCTCGTCCTCTCCCCGGGCCGGCGCATCGCCTCGCGCGGCACCCTGTTCCTCCGGGCCGACCCTGGACCGCCTGGACCGCCTTGACTTTCCTTTAGATCCGTTTAAAGTGAAAGGTGCGCTCGCGAACGCGACCGGCTCACGCGCGGTGGGCCTCTGGGAATTCCCTCGGACAGAAACGACGACTCGAAAGGGGAGATGAATGTCCACCTCGAGACTTCGCTTGCTGGGACTCGCGTTCCTTCTCCTGAGCTTCTTCGCGCTCGATTCGGTCAAGGCGCAGGGCAACTCGGAGAACGGCTGCCCGCAAAGCACCTCGAACGAGATCTGCATCCAGGTGATCGCATACGGTAGAAACCCGGGCAACGGCCGGTGCTGCGTGTTCCCGAACCCCTGCTCGGTCCCGCCGGGCTGGGAGGTCTTCTTCACGGCCGAGGCGTGCGAGGCGGGATAAGCCGCGTCCGCTTCTTCGGGACCGGCGGCGCGCGGTGCCCGCCGGTCCCGCCCCTTCACAAGATCGGGCCCTGAGCCAGCAGGCCGAGCACCGCTTCGGCCTCCTCTCCCGCGTGCCGGGCTCCGCCGGAGCACCTCTGAGGCGATCCAGCGGTGCACGATTCTCCCCGAACCCCCCTCGCAACTGAGAGGTCAGAGCGAAGCGAAGGACCGGGATCCGGAAAACTGACGCGCCGAGCAGGAGCTCCCTGGCCAAAGGGACGCCCTCCAGCTTCTCGAGCAGGCGGTCCAGAAGGACGTCGTCTCTCGCGAGCGCCGCCGCCTCGGCCAGCGCACGATCGAGGTCCCCGTTCGCCCGGCGCAGCGAAGCCTCCAGGAATTCCAGCGCCCGGGGCGACGGCGTCGAGGATGCGCGACAGCTCCTCCTCCGGGTTGAGCAGCTCGCCGCGCTCGTTCGGTGCCGCGGGGCTGCCGATCGCCACCAGGACGCGCAGCGGCCCGGGAATCGGGGGGGCCGGAGCTTGCTCTAGGCCATTCACCTCCCGAAAGAGGCGGACGTTCGGGTGGAGCGCCAGCAGCGGGGCGAAGCTCTCACAGAATCGGGATCGGGCTCCCGGCGCAACAGAGCCAGTCCTGGAGGAACTGCTGGCACGTCCGCTCCGTGCCTCGCAACGGGTCTTTCGGACAGGCGGTGTAGCCTTCCTTGCAGCCGGCCAGGACGCAGTTGCCCGGCAGCGCCGGGATGTCGAGGCGGAAGACGCCACCCTGAAGCGTGGCGGTGCCGTGGGCGGTCTCGACCAGCACGACTTCCGGCTTCGCCAGAGTGACCCGCCCTTCGACCGGACCGGAGATCTCCGCCCAGACGGCGAAGGCCGCGGTCGTCATCGCGCCCTCGGCGGCCGAGCCGGCGGGCGGCCGGAAGACGATGCGGCCTCCCAGGACCGAGACGCCCGGCGCGAACGCCTCTTGCCCCAACTTCGGCGCCACTCCCAGCAACCGGACCCCGGTGAGGTCGATGGTCACGGCTGTCTGCGGGGAGACGTTGAAGACCGTGATCTCGATCCGTTCGCCGCGGGCCTCCTTGGCTGGCGCTCCCGCGAGGGGACTCTGGTTCTGGGCGACGGCCGGCGCGGCGCACGCCAGCAAGAGACCGATCAGCAGGAGGGCTCGCATCCGCTCCCCTACTTCAGATGCTGGCGCAGGAAGGCGAGGGTGCGCGGCCAAGCCTGCTGCGTCGCTTTGAGGTTCGCGCCCTCGCGGTCTTCTTGCGCCCGCAGGAAGCCGTGCCCCGCTCCTTCATAGATGTGGGGCTCGTACGTCCTCCCGAGCTTCTTCATCTCGGCCTCCGCCGGCGGGATGGTCGCGTTGACCCGCGCGTCGTCGCCGCCATAGTGCCCCAGGACGGGGTTCTTGATCTTAGCGAGCATCGGGGCCTCCGGCGAGGTGCCGTAGAAGACCACGGCGGCGTTCAGGCCGGGCTGGGCCGCGCCGTAGGCGAAGCTCTGCCCTCCTCCCCAGCAGAAGCCGAGGGTCGCCGTCTTGCCGTTCGCCGCGGGGATCTTGAGCGCGTAGTCGCGCACGGCGTTGAGGCGGGCGGTGACCATCTCGGGGGTCAGCCCGCGCACGAGCTTCACGACGTCGTCGCGGCTCGCCACCGAATCCGTGCCTCCGCCGTTGGGTCCCAGCCCGGAGATCAGGTCCGGAGCGACGGCGATGAAGCCGTCGCGGGCGAGCTGATCGGCGACGCCGCGCATCCAGTCCGACAGGCCGTAGATCTCATGGATGAGGATGACGACCCCGGCCTTGTCCTTGCGCTCGGGATAGACGATCCAGGTGCGGATGGGGGTGCCCCCCGAGGGGAGCTTGACGTCGACGTACTCCCCATGGCGCGGAGATTTTTCGAGAGCGGCTTTCGCCTGCTGCTCGGACGGGGGCAGATTCGCATCGCGCGCGGGCGCGGCCGGAGCCGGCGGCGTTGACGTCAGAAGCGTAGCTGCGAGGAGAAGGGTCCACATGTCAGCCTCCTTGATCAGTCGAGTCTTCCAGTGGTTCATCGGGGGGCCGCCGGCCCGGCCGGGCCACGGCCACGATCAGCGCCAGCCCGAGCAGAGCCGAGACCGCGCGGGCCATGTAGAAGAGAGGATCGCCGGCAACGTAGTTGGAGGATGGAAAGTAAAGGCTGTACCAGTCGTTCACCATGAACGCCTCGACGAACCAGAGGAGCCCACGGTACAGACCGGCGACCAGCAACCCGCCGCCCTGCGCGAAGACGAGGGCGAAGGAGATCTCCCGGCAAAGGACGGCGGTGAGAGCGGCGGCGACAAAGGGAAGGTCGCGGACCTCCCCGACCGGCAGGATCGGCGGCAAGGCCAGGATCAGGCCGGTGAGGACGGAGATCGCCAGAGCCGCCGGAGCCGGCAGGCGGCGGCGCCACCCCGTGTAGACCGCGCCCCGCAACGCGCGTTCCCATCCCCAGATGCCCAGGACGAGGCAGAGGGGGAGCGCCCACAGGGCGGTGACGGCCAGCTGCCCCGCCGGTGCCTCCTGGGTCGCGGACGTGAACGTCGCCCAGTCGGTCAGATAGCCGAAGGCGAGGAAGCTCTGGTCCGCCACGAGGGCAGCGACACACCCAGCAAGGAGCAGCAGCCGGCGGCGGGCCGGGCCGCTCGGCTCGTCATAGGCGGGGCGCTTCAAACGGGGAAAGAAAACGATCGAGAGGACGAGGGCGATAACGGGATTGCCCCAGAGGACCACGGTCCGGTAGTCCTCGACCTGACCGAAGCGGCCCGCGGTGGCAGGCAGTGTGAGGAACAACCCCAAGGCGATCAGCAGAACAGTGAGGATGGCGGCCCGGATCAAACGAAATCCCCTCCGCGGTCGGGGCATACCCTACCACGGAGGCCCTCACCCCCGGCTGCGGCCTTGCCGGTGATCATACGTAGCAGAAATACTCCCACTGGTCACAGGTGGTGTTCTGAGAAGGATGGAGGCTCCCGAAAGGACACGAGCAACGGCCCGCGGGCTCATGGCAGAACTCATCGCAAGGCGGGTAGACGTAGGCCATCGCAGGCTTCGACCAGAGCGAAGAGAGCGAGAAGCCGAGGAAGAGGACTGACAGGACGGCGAGCTTTCTCATGGAAATCTCCTTTCGGCCAAAAAGACCATCACAACTATCTTACAGCTGCCCGCTGATCAGATAGCACGCCAGATCGACCACCCGGTGGCCGAACGTGTACTTCTTCTCCCACTCCTTCGCCTTCAGCTCGACGCAGGCCTTCAGGTCGTCTTCGAAGGCCTCTTTGAGCCCGCCGGCGACCTCCTCGTCGATGATCCCCACGCCGGCCTCTTCGTTGATGTCGAACGAGCGGTCGTCGAGATTGGTCGAGCCCACGTGGGACCAGATCCCGTCGATGATCATGATCTTCTGATGGATCAGCGTCTTTTCGTGGAGGAACAGGCGCACGCCGCAGTTGAGGATGCCTTCGAAGTGGCGATGGCCGGCGTGGCTGACGATCGGGCTGTCGGTGATCGAGCCCGGCACCATGATCTTGACCTCCACCCCGCGCTTGACCGCCCTCGCCAGCAGGTCGACCATTTCCCCGTCGGCGATGAAATACGGGTTCTGGATGATCAGCTCCTTCTGGGCCGTGGCGATGGCCAGCTTGACCATGAGCTCCAGGTCCGAGACGCCTCCGAGGGGCGCCCCTGCCAGGAGGTGGACCCGGCACGTGCCGGCAGGCTCCACGTTGGGGAAGTACTTCTGGCCGACCATTACCTCGCCGGTCTCCTCGATCCAGTGCTGGGAGAAGACCGACTGCAGGGCGTTGACAATCGGACCGCACAGGCGCACCCCCGTATCCCGCCAGTGCTCCTTGTCCTGCCCGTGGCCGAGCCACAGCCGCGAGACGCCGTGCCCGAAAACGTAGCCGGTCTTGCCGTCGAAGATCGCCAGCTTGCGGTGCGTCCGCTTGTTGAGCTGCCCGATGTCGAGCAGCCGGATCGGGTGGTAGCGCCGCACCTGGCAGCCGGCGTCGATCATGAGCTGGCGCAGCTCCTTGCTCATCTTCTGCGAGCCCAGCGCGTCGATCATGATGCGGACCTCCACCCCTTCCCGCGCCCGCGCCGCGAAGGCGTTCGCCACCTCGTCGCAGATGTCGCCCGACCACCAGACGTAGGTTTCGAAATGGATCGTCTCCTGGGCGGTGCGGATCGATTCGAGGAGCGCCGGAAAAAACTCGTCCCCGTTCTGCAGGATGTCGACGCTGTTGTCGGGCACGATGAGCGCCCGGGTCATGCCGGCGATCGACGGGAGCGCCTCCTCAAAGGAATTCAGGTCGGGCACGCGCATGTGGAAGTCCCGCTCCCGCAGCAGAGTCCAGAGCATGACGCCCATGATCACGATCATCAGGCCCAGGACGACCAGCAGCCAGATGGGAATCTCGATCATTCCCCGCCCCCTTCCTCGATTGGAATGGTCTAAAGCTGCTCGTTGATCAGGTAGGAAAGGCGGTCGACCAGTCGATGCCAGGCCGAGCGCTTCCGCCATGCGACGAGCGTCACCTCGGTGCAGCTCTTCAGGTCCTCGGAGAAGGCCTGGCGCAGTTGGGCGGCCACCTCCGGATCGATCAGCCCGACGCTCGCCTCGTCGTTGATGTCGAGCGAGCGGTCGTCGAAATTCGCCGAGCCCACGTGCGCCCACAGACCGTCCACGATCAGGACCTTCTGGTGGTTCAGGGTCGGGCGGTACTCGTAGATCTTCACGCCGTGGCTCAGCAGGTCCTCGTAGCGCCGGTGGCCGGCGTGGCGGACGACCGAGCTGTCGGTGACCGCGCCCGGCAGCATGAGGCGGACGTCCACTCCCCGTTTGACCGCCTTCTGGATCAGCCCGACGACCTCGCCGTCGGGAATGAAGTACGGGTTCTGGATCAGCAGCTCTTTCTGCGAAGTCGCGATGGCGAGCTTGAACAGCAGCTCCAGCTTGGAGACGCCCCCTTGCGGAGAGCTGGCGGTCATCTGGGCCCGCACCGGTCCGACCTGCCCGAGGGCCGGGAAGTACTGCTCTCCGACGAGCGGCTCGGCCGTCGTCTCCAGCCAGTTCTCGGCGAAGACCGCCTGTACCTGTCCGGCGATCGGTCCCTGGAGCCGCGCGCCGGTATCCCGCCAGTGCTTCTCGTCCTGGGCGTGACCGGTCCACTCCTGCGCGATGCCATGGCCGAAGACGTAGGCTACCCGGCCGTCAAACACGGCGACTTTTCGGTGCGTCCGGTTGTTGAACAAGCCGATGTCGGCCACGCTGAAGGGGTGGTAGCGGGCGATCTGGACGCCCGCGTCTTCCATCATCTCAAACAGCTTCTTGTCGCCGTTCTTGGCGCCGAGCGCATCGAGCTGGAGGCGCACCTCGACCCCCTGCCGCGCCCTCGCGGCCAAGGCCTCGGCGATGGTCCGGCAGACGTCGCCTTCCCACCAGACGTAGGTCTCCAGGTGGATCGTCTCGCGGGCGGCCGCGACGTCGCGCAGGAGGGCCGGGAAGAACTCGTCCCCATTCTGCAGAAGCTCCACCCGGTTGCCGGGGAGGAACGGCGATCCGGTCAATCCGGCGATCGACGGGAGGGCCTGCTCCAGCTCCGCGAGATCGGGCACCCGGACGTGCGACTCCCGTTCCCGCCGCGCCGACCAGAGGAGGAGCACGAGGATCAGCAGGAGGGTGATGTAGACCCCCGCGGCGAAGTACGAGACCTCGAAGGTCCGCGCTCTCTTCTTTTTGCGGCGGGGCGTCTCGGGACTCTCCGGCCGCGCGGGCTTGGCGGCTCTCAGCGCCAAGGGAACCTCCCCCGAACCTCACCCCCTGGCCCCCTCTCCCATCGCCCCCCCGCCGTCCGGGAGAGGGGGAAGAAGAGGTCAGTCCTGGCGCTCGAGCTCGACGAGCACCGGCCAGTGGTCGGAAGGGCCGGCCTCGACAACCCGGGAGACCACGGTGTTCCAACCCGGGTCGGCGAAGACGTAATCGATGCGGTTGCGGAAGATCCGGTGCGTGCAGACGGCTTCGTCGCCGCAGAGCCGGAAGATCTCGGCAGTGAGCAGGGGGCGGATCTCTGGCGCTGCGGGTGCGGCATTCAGGTCTCCTACCAGAACGAAGGGCCCCTCAGCCTGCCTGAGCCTCTCGACCAGGGCGTTGGTTTGCAACCCACGTGCCGCTCTCCCCCACCGTCCCCAAGCGGCCAGGTGGGTGACGTAGAAATCCAGCTCGACGCGGGGCAGGCGGACGTGCGAGCGCAGCAGCGTCCGCGGCTCGCCGGGCGCGGGGAGATGGACGATCTCGGGAGCGTCCACCTCGCCGCGGGTCAGGATCGCGTTGCCGAAGGCTCCGCCTCGGGCCTCGAAGCTGGCCCCGAAAGAGACGCGCATGCCGGTGAGCTCGCCGATGACCGCCGCCTGGTCCTCCCGGCGCGCCTTCCAGCCGCCGCGGTGGACCTCCTGGAGCCCGACCACGTCGGGTTCTAGGGAATCGACGACGCGCGCGATGCGCTCGAGGTACCGCCGGTCGAAAAGATGGGCTTGGCCGTGGATGTTGTAGGAAAGGACGCGGAGGGTCGACATCGTCCTCCTACAGCTTGCGAAAGATGTGCCCGGGGGCAGGGCCGGCGCCGGCGGGTAAGGGCCTCGGCCTGTTCCGGTGAGGTGCCAGGCACGCGATGGCGTGCCTGGCACCTGACTGAACTGTAGGCTCAGCTTACTTGCAGGTCTTCCCCTTGCAGCTGTTCGAGCAGCACTGGCTGTTGCTGGTGCAGCTCGAGCCCGCGGCGCCGCAGGAGCCGGTGCCCGGGTTCAGGAACGCCGCCAGGCTGGGGTAGCTGACCGCGAAGGCACCGTCGACCGTGGCGTTGTTCGCAGAGTCACAGACGTCGTTGAGGTTGGTGCCGCACGCTCCATAGAGCTGGCCGACGATCTGGCCGGAGCCGTTGAGGACCGGCGAGCCGCTGCTGCCGCCCTCGGTGGCACCCACCGTGTCCCGGCTGTAGATGAAGTTGCCGCGCGCCAGGGTGCGGCAGGTGGGCTTGCTGGTGTCGACCACGCCCTCGGAATAGGCTTGCGGCGAGCCCTTGGGGTGGCTGATGCGGTAGAGCGCCAGGTTGTTGGTGTTGGCGACCGCCGTGCTCAGCCAGCCCAGATAGGTGGTGACGCCGTCGCGCGACGCCGGGGTCGACGCCAGCTGCACCAGCGTGAAGTCGCTGGTCGAGCCGGTCGCCTTGATGGTGGCTCCCACGGTGTCCCCGGTGTTGTTGTAGGGCTGCGTGCAATTGGGATTGCTGCAGGTGGTGTCATAGTCGAAGTAGGTCTCCAGGCTGGAGGCTTCGCCGCTGCTGCTGATGCAATGGTGGGCGGTGAGGAAGTAGGGGATCACAGACGTGGAGACGGTGTCCGCGACCAGGCCGCCGGTGCAGATGTAGAAAGAGGCCCCGGACTGGAACAGAATGCTGGCCACCGCGTCCTTGGCGACGTTGACGACGCTGCTCGACTGGCACGCCGCGTTGACCACGCAGGAGGCGTTGGTCGAGCAGAGGTTGCTCGCCTTGGAGATGGCATCCAGATCGTCAGGATTGAACACGCCCTCGGGCTGGTAGCGCGGAGCGGCGAAGCGGGCGCCCATGACGCCGACTTCCGCCAGGGTCAACCGCGGGGTGCGCGCGAGGTCCGCCGGCGCGTGGAGCTGGAGCAGCAGCCGCCCGCCGAAGACCGTGTTGGTGTGCAGCTCGCCGTCGCCGAGCGGGCCGCGGCCGGTGTAGGGGCCGAAAGCCTGGCCCGCGAGGTTGTAGACGTAGAGCTTGGCCCCGCGTGGCAGGTCGACGTTGGTGAGGTGGAGGCGAAGGGCGGTGGCGCCGGAGACACGCACGTCGGCGGTCCACACGAAGCCGGCGCCGCCGGTGCCGCGGGCCGCGCCCAGGGCCAGGTCGGCGATGCCCTTGTCGAGCGAGCGGGCGGGCGCGAAGTTGATGTCTTTCCCGACCGGCTTGGCCACCCCGACCAGGTACTTGTTCTGGACGGGGCCGAGGTCATCGATCCGGCGGCGCTCGGCGTTCGTGAGCCGGACCACGATCGGCCGGCCCTGGGCCTTGTCGACCCGTCCCGCGGCCAACTGCTTCTGCAGCAACTGCATCTCCGCGGCGCGCGCGCCCAGATCCCGTGGGGTGCCGACCGTTTCCGGCTTGGCTTGCGCCCCCAACGCTGCGAAGTCGAAATCCGGAGCGGCGGCGAAGCTCGGAGCCGCCACCATTGCCAACGCGATCACGCCGGACCAGAGGATACGCTTCATGCAGACCTCCTTGGCTCCCCGGGGTCGAGGAGTCGTGGGTTCAACCCGCCCGAACACCGGACGAGTAAGATAAGCTGGATCAACTCAAGGTACCCGGATTTAAGCTGCTTCCATTTTCAAGGTGCTTGCCAGCGGCAAAAGTGAGACATCTAGGCCGAGCCAGGGGCGAAGGCCTCGACCAGCTCCTCCGCCCGGGCGACCCGCAGGTCGGCCTTCAGGGCATCCACGCCCGGAGGCCGGGGGAAGCCCCACTCGACCAGGGCGAAGAGGGAGCCGGCATTCTGAGCGGTCTCGGCGTCGATCCGGGTGTCGCCCACGAGGAGGAGCTGCCCGATCGGGACGTCCAGGCGGCCGGCCAGGAGATGGAGCCCGGCGGGGTCGGGCTTCCGGGTGGGCAGGCTGTCGCCGCCGAGGATCTCGCGGAAATAGCGGTCGAGGCCCAGGCCGGCGAGGACCTTCCGCGACAGCGATTCCCCCTTGTTGCTGAGGAGCGCCAGCGGATAGGCGCCGGCGAGGGCCGCGAGCATCTCCTCGATTCCGGGATAGGGGCGCGTCTCGTCCAGGCAGACGTTCCGGTAATGATCTAAATAGGTCGCCAGGGCCTCGTCGACCCGGTCCGGCGGGATGTCCGCACCGAGGGCACGCTCGATGAGCACGCGCGCGCCTTCTCCGACCATCATCACCACCTGTTCCAGCGCGAGCGGCGGCAGACCGTACCCTTCCCGGGTCCGGTTGATCGCCGTCGTGATGTCCCGCCGGGAGTCGATCAGGGTGCCGTCGAGGTCGAAGACGAGGGCGGCCGGGCGGAGCATCAGCCCTCGACGGGTTCTATCTCGATGAATTGGGCCTGGATCCGCTGCGGCAGGATGCCCGCCTCGTGGCCGCGGTCGAGCAGGAGCTGGACCGCCTTGCGGCCGGCCTCGCCGTAGGAGCGCGTCCAGTCGTTGACGTACATCCCGACGAAGCGGTCCGAGCGCTCCGGGTCGTGCTCCAGGCCGCGGGCGTACTTGATCGCATACCTGAGAGCCTCGCCGCGGTGGGAGAGACCGTATTCGATGCTCTCCGTCAGCAGCCGGCAGAGGCGCCGCTTGAGGTCCTCGGGCAGATCGCGCCGGATGCCGTTGCCGCCGAGCGGCAAAGGCAGGCCCGTCGCTTCCTTCCACCAGGCCCCCAGGTCGACGACCGAGCGCAGCCCCAGGTCGCCGAAGGTGAGCTGCCCCTCGTGGATCACCACGCCGGCCTCCACGGCTCCGGTCACCACCGCGTCCAGGATCACGTCGAACGGCACGGTGATGACCTCCACCTCCGGCTGCCAGAGCCGGAGAGCCAGGTGGGCCGTGGTCAGCTTGCCCGGAATCGCCACCCGCATCCCCACCAGGTCGGCGCGGCCGAGCGGCTGCCGGGAGACGACCACGGGGCCGTAGCCGTCCCCGAAGCTCGCCCCCGAGGGCATGAGCTGGTAGCGGTCGGCCAAGTGGGCATAGCCGTGGAAGGAGAGGGCGGTGATCTCGTACGTCCCCTGGAACGCCGCCTGGTTCAAGGACTCGATGTCCCGCAGCACGTGCTGGATCTCCAGCCCCTCGACGTCGAGCAGCCCTTGGGTCAGGGCGTAGAACATGAAGGCATCGTCCGAATCCGGGCTGTGGGCGATGCGGATGGTGGTGGTCGTCGTCTCGCTCATAGCGGCATGGAGGCTATCAGAAAATCGGGAGCCACCGTCACCTCCAGATGTCACCCAGAGCGGACGATCTTCCTGACCCTTCCTGGGAATTTTCTCCTAAGCCATCTAGAAAAAGGCACTTACAAGAATGGCACGGCCATTGCTTTGATAGGAGGGTGAAGCGTCGGCGGGGTTCCGCGGACGCAGGCTCGACCGAGACACCAAAGGAGAAACGCCATGAACACCAAGAAATCACTCGCGAAGGTTTTCGGGCCGGTCCTGCTGCTGACCGCGACCCTCGCTTTGCCGGTCGATACCGCGCAGGCAGCGCCGGGGCACGGCCGGGCGCACGCCGAACAGCAGAAGAACAAGAAAGACAAGCAGCAGCGGGCTCAGGGGAACCACGTCCGCCAGCAGAAGCACGAGCAGCGGCGGACCGAGGTCCGGCGCCAGCAGCGGCAGCCCCAGCGCCGCCAGCAGGTCGTCGTCCAGCAGAGGAGCCAGCGGCCGAAGGTCCAGAAGCAGAAGAAGGTCCAGAAGGTCGTCGTCCAGCAGCCGGTCGTCGTCCAGCGCCGGCAGGCCGTGCGGAGCCAGGAGGTGCGGCGCCAGGAGGCCCTCCGCCTGCAGGCCCAGCGCCAGCAGGCCTATCAGCGGCAGCAGGCCTTGGAGCGCCAGCGGGCTCTCGACCGCCAGCGGGCCCTCGCGCGGCAGCGCCAGGCCCCGGTGTACCGCGACGGCCGCCGCTATGACAACCGCCGGTATGACGACCGTTACTACGCCACGCCGCGGCGCGGTGGCGGCGGCGCCGATCCCAACGTCTTCCACGTCGACGGATACCTGGATGACGGCGGCGAGTGCCTGTTCCTGCGCGACCACGAGGGGCGCACCTGGGCGATGGTCGGCAACACCTACGGCCTGCAACCGGGCGAGCACGTACGGCTCTACGGCCGGCCGGTCGACGGCAGCGCCTGCGGATACCGTGGAGCGGCCTTCGACATCTACGAGGTGCGGACGGTGTGGGCGGACAGCAACCACAAGCGGACCTACTACGACCACCTCTACGACGGTCCGTTCGACCAGAACCGCGCCTATGAGGACGACCGGTACTACAACGATCGGTACGAGGAAGACCGCAACGCCGACAGTTGGTGGGACCGCCTCTTCGGCGGCTGAGCCTCCGCCCCTTTTTCCGTCCTCTCCTCTCCAAGGAGCCGGCAGACCGCCGGCTCCCCTTTTTTTCTCTTGTCTCGGCGGCGGCTCACCCGGGCACTATGATTTGCAGAGAGAATCCCTTCAACTGTGCAGGAGGAGTCTGATGCCAAACATGCGAACCGTCGTAGGCAGTTGTCTGATCATGGCCGGTCTGTCCCTGGGGACCGCTGTCGCGGAGCCGGCGGAGGCGCCGCCGGAGAAGAAAGGAACCCCGGTGGAAGTCCTGACCCAGGACAACCAATGGATCAAGCTCGATCTCCAGGAGGTCCTCCCTGCCTATAACGAATCCACCCGGATGAGCTTCACCAAGAAGCTCGAGCCCAAGATGAACCAGATCGCATGGTTCGAAATCCCGATCGTGAGCTCCAAAAGAGGGATGCAGATCCGGGAGATCCGGATGGCCGACGTGGGGCAGAAGTTCAAGGACTCTACGGACGGCCAGGAGTATCTGTTCTATTCCGTCGTCCTGGTGCCCTATGACGGCTTCACCGCGAGCTGGATGTGGCAGGCGGAGAGCCTCTCCGGTGTGACGCGCGAGCAGGGCGCGCAGCGCCCCATTTCGATCCCGCTGACCAACGTCAAGATCGTCCGCTTTCCCAAGCCATAGAGAGAACCGACCGGCCGGGCGCCGCCCGGCCGGTCCGAAGGGCGCCCGCTTTAGAGCGAGTTCAGGAAGGTGATGAGCTGGTTCTTCTGCGTGGTGCTCAGGTTGATGTAGTTCTGGATGACCGGCTCCGACTCGTTCGTGTGGCGAAGGATCGCGTTGTTGCGGGTGACGTTCTCGCCGTCGTGCATGAACCGGGAGCGGGTGCGCAGGCCCCACAGGGGCGGCGTCCGCAGCTTGTTCAGCGTGCTGATGCCACCGTTCTGGACGATGCTGTCACCGGTCCCTACGTCGTGCAGCATGAAGTCGCTGTAGGGGTGGATGATCTTGTCGCCGAGAGCCGCGGTAATGGTGAGCTTGCCGGCGCCCGTGCCGTTGACCACGGTGCCCACGGGGGCGGTGGTGATCGAGGTGCGGTGGCAGTTGGCGCAGCCGATCGAGTTGAAGAGGTTGGAGCCGGTGATGGCGTCCGAGGTGGCCGCGAGAACCGTGTCGCGCGGCGGGACCTTGGAGGACCGCATGAAGCGGGCGAAGGCCTCGACGTCGGGGCCGAAGGGCATCCCGGTGGCAGGCGCTTCTTCGGGATCCGGCACGGTGTCATACGCCGCCACCGAGGCGCCGTTCGAGGTGTTCTCCGTGGGCTGCAGCGGGCTGGTGATGCCCATCTCGTTCAGGTAGGCGTCGGCCGAGAACGACAGCAGGCTGGCGTGCTGGTTCTTCCAGCCGAAGCGGGCGACCCGGGTGACGCCGGGCGACTCCAGGACCGGAACGCTGATGATCTGCCCCTTCATGCCGGTCGGCTGAAGGTTCCGGATCGAGGTGAAGGTCGCGTCGGCGATCGCCTCGATGAAGCCGTCGCCCAGCGTGTTGAGCGAGGCGCGGAAGGTCAGGAGGTTGTCCTCTCCCGCGACCCGCTCCTGAATGTTGGGATGAATCGCCCGATCATTGATCAGTGAGCCGCCCGGCCGATCGAAATAGGAAAAGCCGTCGGTGCGCGCCGCCCGCAGCTCGGTGACCTGGCTCGTAGCGCCCGTCACCGGGTTCTGGTGGCACTCGCGGCAGGCCTGCGCGTTGTACACCGGGCCGAGGCCGTCGTCGATCGTCTCGAACTCCTCGAAGGTGGCCAGGTCCAGATCGAATTGCGCCTGCGTCGCGAAGCCATTGGTCAGGTTGTCGAACCCGGCCGGCGCCTCGGTGGCCGCGTATACCAACGGCACCACCAGGGCAACCAGCACCAAAGCACCAACGATCGTCAGCTTCCGAGACAACTTCTTGTTCATCTCTCCTCCTTCTGTTTGAGCACAAGGCCGCCTTGCATGAAGACAGAGCTCCCCTGCATCGCCGGAGCTGCCGGCGAAAAAAAGTCGGATCAAGAAGCGACGTCTGGAAACCCGGCCTCGACCGCTTGAATCGCAAGGAGTGAACTACCGTGAGGCCCTCTACCAACTATGGGTGTTCACAAGGGCGGAAAGCGCGCCAATTTTCTTTTCTGATTTTATGGAGGAAACCCCTCTCCGTGAGCGGGGAGAGGGGCCGGTCGTGGAGAGTCGGGCGGAGGGTTACTCGAACTGGATGAAACCCGGGGCGAGGATGCCGTCCGGGTCGTACTTTTTTTTGGCCGCGAGCATCCGCGGCCACTGGTCGCCGTAGTGCGCGGCCCACTTCTCGGGGGTGTCGAAGGTGACGTAGCCCGACAGGTAGCGCTTGCCGCCGTAGTGGATGGACAGCTCGCTGCACATGTCGAGCTGCTGCAGGGCGCGCTCGTGGAACCGCTCGGGGACGCCCGGCAGGATGCCCCAGCCCATGACCCACTCGCCCGGCGGGTGGATGAACAGCGGGACGTCCGACGTGGCCGTGTAGGCCGGCCAGAGGAGGATGTGCCCGCCCGGGCCCAGCGCCTGGGGCGGCGTGATGGCGAGCACCGACTCGATGAACTCCCGCGCCGTGTCCCACGGCAGGGTGGTCTCCATCCAGGGGTGCTTCATGTCCCAATAGCCGCCGCGGCGCCAGAGCTCGAAGACCGGGTCCATGCGGCTGCAGAACTCGAGCTGGGTGTAGTCGCTGGTCTCCAGGTGCCGGTAAGGGGTGAGCCCGGCCAGCACGGCCGCGTCGTCCGGCGTCTCCTCCTCGCCGTACTCCACGGTCAGGTGGAGGGGGTACATCCAGTAGGCGAACGTCTGGACCCCTTCGCCGATCTCCATCCCCTCGCCGAGCTTCTTGATCCCCTGGAAGCAGGGGGTGCACCACGACTCCAGCGACGAGAAGGTCGGGTTCTGCGGGTCCATGACCTTTTGAGCGTCCGCCATCAGGGCGCCCAGGTCGTCGTAGAGCAGGTAGTACTTGCGGACGTTCGGCTTCGACCGGCGCAGGCGCACCTTGGCGCGGGTGATCAGGCCGAACTGGGAGAGGCCGCAGCGGACCACGTCGAACAGCTCGCGGTTCTCCTCCCGCGAGCAGGTGACGATCTCGCCCGTGCCGGTCACCACCTGGAGCTCGACCGCGTTGTCCGCCTGCGTGCCATAGCGGAAGCTCGCGACGCCCAGGCCGGCCATCGACAGGGTGCCGGAGACCGCCACGTTGAGGTTGTTGGTGAGCACCCGCGGCACCAGGCCGAGCGGCACGGTGGCCTCGACCAGCGCGCGCCAGACCACGCCGGCATCCACCGTGGCAGTCTCGCCGGCCTCGTCGATCTCGTGGATGGTCCGCAGGGACGAGGTGTCGAGCAGGACGCCGCCGTCCGTGGTGGACTGGCCGCTCTGCGAGTGGCCCTGGCCGCGGGCCACGACCGGGATCTTGCGCTCCCGGCAGAAGCGGACCACCGCGGCGACCTCCTCGGCGGAGGCACAGCGGGCCACCGCGCCCGGCAGGCGGTCGACCCGGCGGCCAAAGTCAGAAGAAAACTCGGCTCGAACGTCGTCGTCGAGCAAAATCCGGTCGCCGAGGGCCTCTTTGAGGTCACGCAGGCTCTCGGAGACAGAAGGGGGCGTATGAACGGTCATGAATAGCGGTCCTCCCGGGGAGGTTTTTAACATGAAACCCCCCTCCCCTGGCCCCGTGATCGGACGGATCGGTCGGATCCGACGGATCGGTCCGATCGGGGGAGAGGGGGGCAGCCGGTCTACCGCGGCGGCTTCTGCACCTGAACGTGGGGCTCGGGGCAGATCGCCGGCCGCGTGGCTCCTGTCGACTGCTGGAGCGCCGGCGGCTGCGCCGCGGACCGCACCGGCGGCGTGTCCGGGGCGTCCGGCGCCAGGACCTCCGCCTGGCTCCTCTTCCCGGCGAGCTCGGCCGGGAGGACGGTTCGGAACCCCTTGGCGATCCAGCTGTCGATCCCCCCGTCGATCAGGACGGCGCTCTCGAACCCGCTGGAGATCAGGATCGCCATCCCGTTCTCGGCGCAGGTCTGCGTATCGCAATAGACCAGGAAGGTCTCCTCGCGGAACGAGCTGAGCTCGAGGAGCCGGTAGGGCAGCCGGTCCTCGGGAATGTTGAAAGCCCGGTAGATGTGGCCGGTGTCCCCATGGAAGGCCGTCGCCGGGCGCAGGTCGAGGACCAGGATCCCCGGCGTGTCGCGGATCATCTCGTAGGCAATCGGGGGGGTCACCTTGCGGTAGGGCGGCCGCTCCTCGGCGCGGTGGCGGAGCATGGCGCACCCCTGCGTCGCGAGAGCTGCCGCCAGCAGGAGGGCGACTGCCGCGAGCCGGCCTGAATGCATCCGCCTGTGCTTATCCACCGTGAGCCGCATTCTACACCTCTTCCAGCTCGACCTCGGGGACGATCTCGCCGACGCGGATTCCCCGGTGATTGAACAGAGCCGGCCTGTACAGGTCCTCCAGCTCGGCGAGCTCGGCTCCGGCGAGGGAGCCGAGCTGCCGCAGCAGGTCGAGGACCACTCCGTCGCGGCAGCGCTCGCCGCCGTCGGCGATCTTGAGGGCTATCCCCAAGGCCACCGGCCCGCGCACCGCGAGCCCATAAAAGCCTTCTGCCCCTTCCTTCCCCACCACCCGTCCGCCGGTCGCCGCGATCAGGCGCGTGGTGAACCGCCCCGGCCCCGCCACCATCTCCGGCGCCTTCCCCATCGCCCCCACGATCCGCTCCAGGCCCGTGGCCAGATCGCCTGCGGCCAGATCGGCCGCCAGCCCGGCTCCCCGGGGATGGGCGAGCACCGCATAGGCCCGCGCCGCGGCTTCGATCGGCAGGTGATAGCAGGGAACGCTGCAACCGTCGGTCCCGACGCCGATGGAGCCGGCGGGCACCCCGCAGAGGCGGGACAGGTGCTCCAGGGCGCTCACCTGCAAAGGGTGTTCCGGAGACAGGTAGGTCTCTGTGGGAAAGCCGAGAAGGCGGCAGGCCAGGAGCATCCCCGCGTGCTTGCCGGAGCAGTTGTTGTGGAGCGGCGACGGCTCGATCCCTGCGCGCTGGAGCCGGGCCGCGCTCTCCCGGTCCATGGGGAGATGGACGCCGCACTGCAGGTCGCCGGCCGTGAAGCCGCCGCGCTCCAGCAGGGACTCGGCGCGGCGCGTGTGCTCGGGCGTCCCTCCGTGCGACGCACAGATCAGGGCGAGGTCGGCGTCGTCGAGGGCGAAGCGCTCGATCCCTCCGGCGAGCACCAGGGGGAGGGCCTGGAACGGTTTGGCGGCGGAGCGGAGGAAGGTCGCCATCCCCGGACGCCCGAGCCGGGCCACGAGACGCCCCTCGGGCGTGACAGCCGCCGCGGCGCCGAAGTGCCAGCTCTCCGGCAGCTCGTTGCGCAGGACCGTGGCGATCCGGTCGAACAGGATGGCGTGCCCGCGGCGCGGCTACCGCTCGGCGGCCATGGCCGCGTCCACGGTGTCGTAGATGGGAAAGAGATCGGCCAGCTTGGCGACCTGCAGCAGCTTGCGGATGCGATCGGTCGGATTGACCAGGATCAGCTCGCGCCGGGCGTTGCGGAAGCGCCCGAGATAGCCGACCAGCTCGCCGATGCCTGTCGAGTCGATGAAGTTGATCTTCGAGAAATCGACGATGACGTGTCCGCGGTCGTCGGAGAGGGCACGCTCCAGGGTCTGGGCGAAGAACTGAGCGCTCTCGCCCAGCTTGATGACCCCCTCGACGTTCAGGAGGGTGAATCCGTTGATGTGGCGCTTTTCGACGATCATTCCGGGATCATTGTCGGGATTGCTGTCGGACCCACTGGATCGGGCGAAGTTTAGCATAGTCCTTCGCCTTCGCCTCCGTCCCCACCCCAAGGGATGGGAAAACCGGCGAGCCCTCCCTGCCCCACCGGACGTGGCGGGATGCGAGCCGGCCTCCCGACTGAAGCCGGAAATCTTCTACAATTCCTCCGGGATGAGATTGAAGTCCGATGCCGTCCTGGGAGCGATAACGCTACGGCGGCTCAAGTGGCTCGCCGTCCTGGCGGCGTTCGCCTTCATCCTCCTTCTCGAATACGTCCGCCAGAGCATCTTCCCGTTCCTGGGGACCTGGCGGGGGCGGCTGCTCATGGACGGCGTCATCTTCACTGGCGCCCTCTTCTTTTTCGGCGCCATGTTCCACCTGATCGAGCGGATGCAGGGCTATCTGGAACGGCAGAACCAGGAGCTGCTCTCGCTGCACACCGCCGCTCTCGACGTTTACCGCAAACTCGCGCTCGACGTCGTTCTCCAGAAGGTGGTGGACGGGGCGTGCGCGCTCACCGGCGCCCACTACGGGGCGCTGTCGCTCTTGAACGACGAGAACCGGATCGAGACCTTCGTCACTGCGGGGATCAGCGCCGAGGAGCGCGCCCGCCTCGGGGAGCCGCCGGTGGGACACGGCCTGCTGGGCGTCGTCCTCCATGAAGGGCACCGGCTCCGCCTCGCCGACATCCAGCGCGATCCCCGGTCGGTGGGCTTCCCGCCCAACCATCCGCCGATGCGGTCGCTGCTGGCGGTCCCGGTCCTCTGCAGCGGGCCGTTCCGGGGGAACCTCTACCTGGCCGACAAGCAGGACGGCCAGGAGTTCACGGTGAACGACGAGGAGAGCCTGGTCCGCTTCGCCACGACGGCCGCGATCGCCATCGACAATGCCTATCTCCACCGCCGCCTGCACAGCCTGGCGGTCTCCGAGGAGCGCCTGCGGATCGCGCACGAGATGCACGACGGCCTGGCGCAGGTGCTCGCCTATGTGAACACCAAGGCGCAGGTGGTCCGCGAGCACCTGAAGAAGGAGCGCGTCGACGAGGCCATGAAGCACCTCGACCAGCTCGCGGCCGCGGCCCGCGAGATCTACGCGGACGTCCGGGAGGCGATCATCGGCCTGCGCAGCGCCGCCGGGCCGGACCGCACCACGGCCGACTCCCTGCGCGAGTACGTCTCCACCTGGGAGGACCAGAATGGAATCGCCTGCCGCCTTCACCTGGAGGCCGACCTGCGCCTTCCCACCGGGGCGGAGCTCCAGGTGCTGCGCATCGTCCAGGAGGCCTTGGCCAACGTGCGCAAGCATTCCAAGGCCCGGCATGCGGACCTGTGGGTCGAGCAGGTCGACAGCCGAATCCGCATCACGGTCAAGGACGACGGCGTCGGTTTCAATCCAGCGGAGCTCGGCCGCTCCGAGCTCCCCCGCTTCGGTCTGTCCACCATGCGAGAGCGGGCCGAGTCGGTCGGGGGTCTCTTCGAGCTCGACTCGACTCCGGGCGGGGGCACGAGGGTGACCATCGAGGTCCCCGCCCAGATTGCGAACAGCGAATTCTCCAGAGGAGCCGTTTCATGAACATCCTCATTGCCGACGATCACGCTCTCTTCCGCGACAGCCTGCGCAGCCTGCTGGAAGCGCATGGCCTGGACGTGATCGGGGAAGCCAGGAACGGCCGCGAGGCGGTCGAGCTCTCCCGCCGCCTCAAGCCGGACATCGTGCTCATGGACCTCTCGATGCCCGAGCTCGACGGTCTGGCCGCCACCCGGCTGATCAGCGCCGACCAGCCCGAGGTCAAGGTGGTGGTCCTCACCGCCTCGGATGAAGACGCCAAGCTGTTCGAGGCGATCAAGTCGGGGGCCCAGGGCTATCTGCTCAAGAACCTGGAATCGGACGAGTTCTTCGCCCTCCTCGAAGGGATCGGCCGGGGGGAGCCGGGCCTGACCCCGGCCCTGGCCCGCAAGCTCCTGCTGGAGTTCGCCCGTCCGGCCCAATCGTCCACGCCGTCGCACGATCCGGACGCGCTCACCGAACGCGAGCGCGAGGTCCTGGAGCTCCTGGTGCAGGGGGTGACCTCGAACCGCAAGCTCGCCCGCCAGCTCGGAGTCAGCGAGAACACGGTCAAGTTCCACGTCCGCAACATTCTCGACAAGCTCCACCTGCACAACCGCGCGCAGGTCATCAGCTACGCCATCCGGAACAAGCTCGTGGAGACGCCGGGGAGTTGATCCGCGCGGACACCGTCCACGATGCCGGGGGAGCGGTCAATGAGGACCTCGTCTCTGTGGGCGATACGATCGCCTGGGTCCTCGACGGCGCGACCGGGCTGCGGGGCGAGCGTCTCTTCGAGCCGATGGGGAGCGACGCCGCCTTCTTTGTCAGCCTGATCGACGAAGAGCTCCGGCGGCGCGCCGATGCGACCGCTCCCCTCCCCCGCCTGGTCGAGGCCGCGCTCACCGCGGTCTCCGCGCGCCTGTCCCCGAGCTTGAAGCCGCTCGACGATCGCGCCCAGATCCCGACCGCTGCGATCGCGATGGCGCGGCTCGCGGACAGCCGGCTGGATCTCTTTCTGCTCGGCGACT
>DATFPH010000187.1:0-103681 GCA_035264905.1 Thermoanaerobaculia bacterium | reverse complement strand
ACTGCGTTTGCTCGATGTCGGCCGGGTCCGTTTCCTGGTTCAAACCCGCGTAGAAAAGCAGTCACGGGAAGGGGGTTTGGACGGGGGCGGGTGGGTGGAGGCGCCGCGGCTGGCGCGGACGAGCACGAGACGCCGTCAGGCGGCTCGCGCGCAGCGCGCCAAGACGCGGCGCCGAGGGGGTGGGGGATATCCGATGAGATCGGCGGAGCCGGACCCTGTGGGGCGGGGGCCCCGTCAGCGCGCTTCAGATTTTCGGGATGCTTATCTTTGGGAGGCCCGGGTTGGTGCCCGCCCCTGGTTTCACATAAAAGGCCACTAGTGTCCGGTTCATTTGCTGCCTACCGACCGTAAAGCCAACATCGATTTCAGCTTCGGGCGACTCAGGGGTGTCCACGATTTGAACTCCGGGTGGCTCAACCGCGAGGAGGGCGACACGCCGCCGGTTGAGCGGGGGGAGCGGTGGGTGCAGGAGCTGAACCGGCGGCGGGCACAGAGGCTCGGTGAACGCGGGTGGTGGGTGCCTTGGGTGGGGGCGATGAGGCTGGCAGGGCACGGGGGCTTCACCGCCGATGGAGCGAGTACGCTTGCGCACGGAGCTGCATCGGCGGGGCACGGCGGCTGGCAGACGATAAACATCAAGAGGGTGGGCGGGTGTGGAATGGGTGTGGGCGTCCCTGGAGGACCGGAGGCCGGCTTCTCACGGCCGCAGGCTCCAGGGCGGCCACCCCGACCTTGTGGATCAGGACGGTGCCGTCGTCGACGAGGAGATGATCGAGCGCGGGCGGGAGCAGTTCGGCGAGCAGCTTGCGCGGAGCCGATCTGCGGGACGGGAGGCTGGCAGGCGACGAGGGCTTCACCGCCGATGGAGCGAGTACGGCGGAGCCGCACGGAGTCTGCTTCGGCGGGGCACGGGGGCTGGCAGGGGAGGGAGGGAAGGGGCTGTGCCGTGCCCAATGCAGCTGAAGTGACCATCCAGCGAACGCGGCACGGGGCGAGCCCGAGGGGGAGGCTGGCTGACCCGCGGTGGCCGGAGTTTGCGCGGGTGGGCGGAAGGGTAGTCGTCCCACGGCGGCCGGAGCTTGAGAGGGGCGATTGCGTCAGAGACCAGGAGGGGGCGGAGTCGTCGACGCGGCCGGTGGATCTCGAGAGGGTGGATGGTTGGGTAGTCGTCGGCCTGCACGGGGGGGCAACGCCGGAGTAGCTCGGGCGGTGGCCGGGCGGTCCGAGCTTCTCCGGCGCTGGCACTCCGGCTGGCGGGAGAGGGTGGCGTATGCGTCAGCGAATAGGTGGGGGCGGTGTCGTCTACGCGGTCGGGTGGATCTCGAGAGGGTGGATGGTTGGGTAGTCGTCGGCTTGCACGGCGGCCGCAACGCCGGAGTAGCTCAGGCAGTGGTCGGGCGGACCGAGCTTCTCCGGCGCTGGCACTCCGGCTCGCAGGCGAAGGTGGGCCGCAGTTTGCGCAGCGTCAGCGGAGAAATCTGCGGGGCGGAACGTGGTCGTCCCGCGGCGATCGAGGCGCCGGTGGAGCTCGGGCGGTCGACTGGTGGCGGAGCTGGGCACTCCGGCTGGCCTGAGAGGGTGGAGAGCTCGGCGGAGCCTGCGGAGCCGATGCGGGGCGGCAACGTGCCGGGACCCCGACCACTCTACCGACGGTGTAGCGGAGGCTCGGCGGGAGGGAGGCGGGCGGGCCGAGACCGGAGCTTCTCCGGCGGGGCACACCGGCTGGCGGGAGAGGGTGGCGTATGCGTCAGCGACTAGGTGGGGGCGGTGTCGTCCACGGGGCCGATGGATCTCGAGCGGGTGGATGGTTGGGTAGTCATCGGCTTGCACGGCGGTCGCAGCGCCGGAGTAGCTCGGGCGGTGGTCGGGGCGGTCCGACCTTCTCTGGCGTTGGCACTCCGGATCGCAGCCGAGGGTGGGAAGCAGTTTGCGGAGAGTCAACGGAGCAATCTGCGGGGCGGAACGTGGCCGTCCCACGGACGTTGAGGCGTCGGTGGAGCTCGGGCGGCGGCTGGTGGTCGGAGCTGCACCGGCGCGGAGCTTGGCTCGCAGGAGAGGGGGGCGTATGCGTCAGCGACTAGGTGGGGGCGGTGTCGTCCACACGGCCGGTGGATCTCGAGCGGGTGGATGGTTGGGTAGTCGTCGGCCTGCGCGGGGGTCGCAACGCCGGAGTAGCTCAGGCGGTGGTCGGTCGGTCCGAGCTTCTCCGGCGCTGGCACTCCGGCTCGCAGGAGAGCGTGGGAAGCAGGTTGCGGAGCGTCAGCGGAGTCAATCTGCGGGGCGGAGCGTGGTGTCTCCGCAGACGCTGAGGCGCCGGTGGAACTCGGGAGGCGGCTGATGGTCGGAGCTGCACCGGCGTGGCACTTCGGCTCACAGGAGAGGGCGGAGAGTTCGACGGATCCTGCGGAGTCGATGCGGGGTGGCAACGTGCCGGGACCACGATCGCTCCACCGCCGGTGTAGCGGAGGCTCGGCGGGGAAGGAGGCGGGCGGGCCGAAACCGGAGCTTCTCCGGTGGGGCACTCCGGCTGGCAGAAGAGGTGGCGTATGCGTCAGCGACTAGGTGGGGGCGGTGCCGTCCACGCGGCCGGTGGATTTCGAGTGGGTGGATGGTTGGGTAGTCGTCGGCTCGCACGACGGCCGCAACGCCGGAGTAGCTCGGGCGGTGGTCGGGGCGGGTCCGAGCTTCTCCGGCGCTTTCACTCCGGCTCGCAGAAGAGCGTGGGCAGCACGTTGCGGAGCGCCAGCGGATGCAATCTGCGGGGCGGAGCGTGGCCGTTCCCACGAACGCTGAGGCGCCGGTGGAGCTCGGGCGGCGGTTGGTGGTCGGAGCGGCACCGGTGCAGCACTTCGGCTCGCAGGAGAGGGCGGAGAGTCTCGGCGGAGCCTGCGGAGCCGATGCGGGGCGGCAACGTGTCGGGACCACGACCGCTCTACCGTCGGTGTAGCGGAGGCTCGGCGGGGAGGGGGCGGGCGGGCCGAGTCCGGAGCTTCTCCGGCGGGGCACTCTGGCTCGCAGGAGAGGTGGCGTATGCGTCAGCGACTAGGTGGGGGCGGTGTCGTCCACGCGGCCGGTGGACCTCGAGCGGGTGGATGGTTGGGTAGTCGTCCCCGCAGAGGTCCGAGTTCGAGAGGTGGCGATTGCGTCAGCGTGCTGAGGGGGGAACCTTGTTGTCCCCGCGCGGCACGCTTTCGACTGTCACGCCGATCGCTGCTAGCTAGTTATCGAGAGCAATCAGGAAAGCCCCGACGACGCTCAGGGCGAATGCCAAAGTCGTCCCGATTTCCGTCACTTCTCCGGTCATCAACATAGATACCAGAGCAGAAATCCCAGCACCCAACAAGATCCCGCCGAAGACTCCCGCGAATTTTCTGAAGCGGCTTCGCGGAGCCGGGTGATTCTTGAGTAGAGCGCGCTCTACATTGATTGCCGAGACTGAATCCAGCCCGTCTTCCTCCGCATTGGCGACTGAATTCATGATCAACTGCTCCGTGATGCCGCGAAGCTTGTCGACAAAGTATGCCTTGGCCTCCGGCGTGAACCTATTGAACCTTGAGAATATGCTCCGGTTTATGTCTTTGGGAAAGGGAGAGTCTTCCGGCTCCGCTCCAGGCGGCGAGAGGGTTATCTCTGTCCTCTCTTTTCCCGATTCGATGGATGTGTCGCGCATTGTTGGCCCCTCTCCCCCAGAGTGAGAGATTTCGACTGCGCCCTTGGGGATCTTCCAGTTGTCTAATCTGTCTTCTCCTCAGTTTTCTTTATTCGATTGCGAACATCGGAGAACGTGTTGGCGTAATCCTGCATTCCTTCAATCTCTCGGAGCTTCTCGGAAAGGAGTCGCTCGGCAGCCTCTGCGACGTTTTTCCCATAGAGCCCCCGCTCGACAAGTGCCTCCAAATACCCCCGTACGGTAGGCGTGGTCGAGACGGTGAAGGTCACTGTCCTTGTTGGGTTGCGAGTCCTCCCCATCGTACCATCCATTGTAAGACAAGTACGGCAAAAGAGTCCAAAAGAATGGCAAAGATTTTCTTGTACTGTATCTGGTGGTCACCAGGGGTGGAGAGCACAACATATTGACGGCGAAGCCGTGGATACGGATGTTGTGCTTTATTTACGCTATGGCGGCAGCTCAGCAGGGCTTGGCCGACTGTGTGGGCTCACTGGGGGTCGCGAAGCTGCGTCCGGACTTGTCAGCAGGCCTGCGTGGCCGCGCCCGGACCTGCGTGTGGACCTGGGTACGGCTCTCCGGAGCCGCGTGCGGACTTGCATGGGGACCTGCGCGAGCCGTGTGCGGACCTGCGTGCGGCTTTGCGTGGCCGGATTTCTGCGGCCCCCACCCCCCTCCGTCCCCTTCGGATCGGCTCTCTCGCGGACAGAGAATTTGAGGAAGCGGAACGAAACCTTGAGGCCGGATGAGCTCTACCATTCGTCATCTCTCACAGGTGTCGAGTGAACACGAACCCGTTGCTCGATCCGGAGATCCCGCAGGATGCCGAGGAGGGGATCGATTTGACGCAGGGCCGTCTCTGCGGACAGGTTAACGCCTTCGGAGGCGATGCTCGATCTGAGACTGTGGGGGGCGCTGGTCGGCAGCGGCCACTTGGACCCCGATGGCCCAGTCATCTTGGAGAATCCGCTGAACCGTTCTCGGGAGAGGACGAAGATCGCCCCGGAGCCGACGGGAGACCGGCTCAAAGTGGGCGATCCCCTGGACGCCTATCGGCGGTTCGTCGGCCCTCAGCTCTGCACCATTGAGGTCCGCCTGTCGGACCCGCGATGTTGTCCTCATCAATGCAGGATAGAGACCGGCCCGCGAGAATTGCCACTGGAGTCGGTCATGTGCGAGACTCCTGCAAAGCCCCCCCGACGGCAACCGGGTGTAACGGCCCCGCGTTTAAACAGGTGGGAGCGCCGACCGCGGATCCCGATTACTGTGCAAGTCCATATGGGTCCTGATTTCGAAGCGCTGCCCAGGAGAATGATCTCCATGGAGGAAGACGCCTATCGCGAGTTTGCCAGCTACTTCGGACCCCGCTTCCGGACGTTCTTCTTGAGCCGCGGGCTACCCGTGGGCGAGGCGGAGGACTTGGCCACAAACTGTGTCACGGATGTCGCCCTTAAGGTTGGGAAGTACGATCCTTCGCGTGGCGGCGGCCATTTTGAGGCTTGGGTCTTCACTCTGGCCCGCCGCGCGCTTATCGATTGGTGGCGGCGGCGCCAGGCCGCCGAGCCGCTGCCCGACGACCTGGTGTTTCCGGAAGACACCGACGAGCGCTCGGACAGCCTCGCCGAGGCGGTCGATGCCCTTCGCGAAGCGTTCGCCAAGCTCTCCGCAGATGACCAAGCCGTGGTGGGATCTCGGGACCTGGGTGGCATGGAGCCCTATGGCCGCATCGCCGAGCGGCTGGGAATCCAACCCGAAGCGGCGCGCGTCCGGCACCATCGCGCATTGCGCCGTCTGCGGGCGATGCTCGAGCCGGACCCGCGCATCCAGCGCCTCCTGCAAGGGGGTTCGGTGGCATGAGGAGATCTCGATGACCGAGAAATCGCATTCGAACGCGAACGGTGGCAGCTTCGACTGGCTGGAAGCCGCGCTGCGGATCCGTCACGATCTGTCCCTGTTCGAGAGCTCGGGTCCGGAGCCGGCGGAGGTCTCTGCTGCCTTCGCCGAGCGGTGCGAAGCGGCCGCCACGGCGGCCTTGGGAATCGCCCGCCTCCGGCGGGAGAGGTCGCGGCTGGGCTTCGTCCCTTTGCGGCTTTCCGAGTACTTGGAGGAGCTGGCGAGATCCGCGAAGGTCGAGATCCACTCCCTGCTCGCCGCCTCGGGCATCCATGTCGAGGGCGACGAGCTCGGTCCTATCCCGGCCGTGGCGCGTTTCTGCCGCCAGCTGGGCCTATCCGTGCGCGAGGCGCTGGTCCACCTGGGCTTCGGACTGGCCGAGCGTCTCGGCGCGCCGCCGGTTCCCGTCGTCTTGGCCCGTCAGGACCGTCCCGGCAGCGTCCGCGACACCGTCGGGGCCTATGAGGCGGCGTTGCGCGGCACCCTCGCGGAGATTGGTGCCACCGGCGAGTTCTATACGCTCGAAGCCCGGTTGCGCGCAGCGTACGAGGAATCGAAACATGCCGATTGATCGGTCCTCCGAAACCTCCCACACCTCTCTCTTCCGCAAGCTGGCCGAAGGATGGGATTCGCTGCACGATGGTGTGACACAAGCCTTCCTGCAAAGCTGGAGGAAGAGAATCTCCTACGCGGAGCTGAAAGAAGTCGGCCACTGTGTGCTCTACTTCTTAACCGATCTGCCTGAAATCCATCTGCTAGGGACGGACGATGTCCATGTACTGTTGCTCGCCGGCACTTCCGATGACGCGGAAATTCTCAAGGCCTGGAAGCGGAAGGTCGGTGCTCCCCGGCGCCTCCTTCTGTCGCTCGTTCTCTCCGAGCAAAGTTTGCCGGTGGCGCGGGAGATCTTCGCGGGCGAGCGCGCCTTGGTCCTTTCGCTCTCTGAGGCACGCTACCTCCTGGAATCGTCTGAGCCAGGCCAAGAGTTCAAGCGGATGCTCCGGGCACGACTCCCCATTCGCTCTTTGATCCCGTACAACTATTTGCGGCCGGCCTACGGCCAGCTCTTCTTCGGCCGTCAGCAGGAGCTCGGCCGTCTGCTCCATGAAGACGACGTCAGCTTCGCGATCGCCGGGCCTAGCCGCATCGGCAAGACCTCTCTGATCCATGAATACCAGAGAATCTTGAAACGAAGGCGGGATCCTCGCGCGCTGCGGCTGTTCGAAATTGATTTCTATGCCTGCAGCAACACTACCTCTTCTCAAGAGGTGGCACGGTTCTTTGCCATGAAGATCGACTCCTCCAGCCGCAGCCATCGGATGACCTGTGAAGGATTGATCGATTTTCTGCGCTACCAACTACACGAGCGGGGAGGAGCGCTGGAGTTGGTACTCGACGAAGTCGACGAGGTCTGCGCCGGCGCGGCTTTCGACGTAATCGGAGAGGCCGCCAAGCAAGGCCTCTGCCGGCTCATCGTGTGCGGGCGCGGACGGCTGTTCAAGATGCTGCTGTCCAAGGACTCGCCGCTCGCCTGCCGTCTGGAGCTGCTGCGTCCGGGCCCGCTGGAGGACGAAGAAGCGAAGGCGCTGCTGTTCCTGCCCCTGCGGGACCTCGGCATCGAAGTGAATCGGCCTGACGAGGTCGCCGCCAAGGTCTTCAAGCTGACCGGACGCCTGCCCCATCTTCTGCAGTTCTACGGCAAGAAGATCGCGGAGTGCGCCGCCGAAGAGCCGGCCGCCCCGCTCACGCTGGAGATGATCGAGGCCCTGAGCTGGGATATGGACACCGCCCATTATGTAACCAGCCTCCTGCGCGTGCTGGATACACCGGGGTTGCGGCTGTTGGCCCTCGCGCTTTTAAAAGAGAACCCTCCCGAGATCACCGTGGCAACGGCACGGGCGGTGGTCAGCCGTTGGGGCATGCAGCTTTCTCATACTCAGATGACCGATCTGCTGAACGAGCTTGTCATTAACAGCGTGCTATCTTGGAAAAGAGGGGTTTTCTCAATCTCGATCAATGCGCTACCCACCTATGCCGCCCGTCTCGGCTACCTTGATGATGGGCTCACGGAGGCGATCGCGCAATTCGCGGCCGGACGTGACCAGCATCCTATGCCGATGAGGTGAGGGTATGTTAGTTCCTTTCGCCTATCGCCAAGTCGAGGAGAGCTTCTTTCAGGAGCTCTGCGAGATCGTCTCCAGGGGCGAGAGCACCGTCCTGCTCGCGCCGCGGTTTGGCGACAGCCGCTATCCTCTGTATCGCCTCCACAGCCTCCTCGAGGAACTGGAGGTCGAGCCTCTCGTCTATCTTCGATTGACCCGGAACGACGATCCCGGCAGCGCGGCAGCCGTCCGCCGTCTGGTGGAGGAGGCAGTCCAGCAGGCCGGCGAGCCTGTGGAAAGAGCCGACCCGCCGGGCTCGCTGCTCGGCCCCGTGGAGCGCCTTTACGAGGCGTCTGGCAAGCCCGTGGTGCTCTTCGCCGCCAACGTTGATCACCTTTCCTATCACCTCTCCAACCGCCTGCTGGAGGAAGTCCGCACTCTCGACCAGGCGGGCAAGGTCGTCGCGGTGCTGACTGGCGAGGATACATTCTACGATCTGGTTTTCGGCCCGAACTCCGAATTCAGTTGCGCCCATCAGTTCATCCTTCAGGGGCTCAGCCTGGAAGAGTTCACGCGGTCTGCCCGGCACTATCAATCCCTGGTCGGTGAGCTCGCCCAACCGGAGATCATCCGCGACATCTGGCAGCACACGGGTGGCAACCGCCACATGCTGCGCATTCTCCTCTGGGAAGTTCTCGAACGGCGGGCCCGCCGACGGGGTGATCATACGCCGGCGGCGATCGACATTCAGGACCTGATCCGTAGATCGCGGCTGCCGGGACCGTACGGGGCCGAGATCTTCCGACATCCAGTCCGTCTGATCTCGCACGAGCCGCGCTGCTGGCCGAACCTGCAGCGGCTGATCGCCGAAGGCTCGCTAGACCTTGCCGCCGAGGCCGGCCCGCCGACGGCGATCGAGTTGAGCGGAGTGGCCACTCGCAAGGGATCCCGCCTGCAGTTCTCGTCGCCGTGGATGGAAGAGTACGTCAAGCAGCACTTCGACAGTCGCCGCTGGGGCGACCTCTACGCCCGCAACGGCGATTGGCCGCAAGCTTTCGCGCACTACGCCAGGCTCGACCCGGAAGACATGGTGCGGCCTGCGACGGCCGAAGATCTATTGGAAGTCGAGCTGACAATCCGCAGTCTGAACGCAGCGCTCTACGCGGAGATCAACCGCGGGACGGATGCCCTGCGCCGGCTCTTCGCGCGCGGCTGCCGCTACGTCCTGGGCTATCAAGAGGTCGCCTTCTGGGCACTCAAGCAGTCCGATGAGCACCCCACATGGTCGCTCGAGATTCCCGAGGAGCCGTCGCAGGAAAAACGACATCATTTGGAGAAAGCGACGGAATTCCTGCCACCCTTGGGCTGCCCACCCACCGGCCTGGTGCCGGTGCCTTATCCCTGGAAGCGTCTGGCCGTGGCGGCGTCGTTCCCGGGTCTGCGGCCCGACCAGCAGCGAGCGGTCGTGCTGAGCAACTTCAAGCTCCACACTCCCATCTCCAAGGAACGGGAGCGTCTGACCCACGAGCTCATCGGGCATTTCCTGACCGGCTACCAGAATGCGCTGGCGATGGAGCGGGACCGCGAGCGCCTGGCGATGCGCAACAAGCACGTCGAGGTGATGAACAGCATCTTCAGCGCCCTCGGCAGTCACGTCCACAACGTCAACAACGCGCTCGTCCTGGCCGCTGGTGGTCTGCGACGGCTCGGCTACAGCCGCGTGCTGTTCTGTCTGATCACCCCCACGGGCGACCACATCCAAGGAGAGCTTGACGACGCGGAGGATTCCCGAGCCAACGTGGCCAAGATGACCTACTATCCCTTGGATCCGCCGAAAGCGGATCTGCAGCCGTACGTCATCTTCAGCCGTCGGCCCAAGATCGTCCCCGACGCGCGCCGCGAGCCCCTGGCCAACGTCCAAATGGTCTTCGAAACTCAGATGAAGGCGCTCGCCATCGTCCCGCTCCTCAATCAGGACGGGCTCCCCGTCGGCACGATTCACGTCGAGCGCAAGGACGGCGCCGTCCCCTCCGCCGACGAGGTGGAAGACCTCTTGCAGTTCGGCCGCCAGCTCGCCATCGCCATCGAGCAGAGCGAGCGTGTCAACCTGCTGCAGGCGGCCCTCGACAAGATCCCCGAGCCGGTGTTGATCGCCGATGCCAGCATGCGGTTGCGCTTCACCAACGCTCCCGCCGCCGAGTTGCTCGCGCAAAAGCCAGGTTGGTATGCCCGCAAGGAAATGCCGGTGCTCGCCGAAGGCCAATTGGGCGATGTCTGGCGGCTGCTGCACGAGTCGTTGAACAACGGTCAACGGCTGGTGCGCCAGATCCAAGAGATCGGGCCGGGGCAACCGTATCGCGGCGTGGCGCTGACGGACGCTATCGAGGACTGGAAGCGCAGGACGGTTGGAGCGATGCTCCACCTCCAGAACCTGAACTATCTCTATGCTGTCCTCAAGGCGTTCCGCCTGATCGCTGAATCCAAGGACACGAGGTCAGCCAAGCGCGCCATCCTGAAGGCCGCCTCCCTCCTGGGCCACCGTCGGGGGCGCCTGTTCCTCGTCGACGAAGAAGATCCCGAGCGTCTGGTCGGAGATCTCACGCTCACCCCGGATGGCCAGATCGTCGAAGATCCGCCGGCTGGCGAAGGGAGCGACCTGCCTCGCCGCAAGGACCGGGGGCATCACACCTGGAAGTGCATCGAAGAAAAGACGCCCATCGTCTTCTGCTGGCAGGAGGATCAGGAGGACGGTATCAAGATCATTACCCCCTTTGGCTTGGAAGCGATCAACTCGAATCCTCCGAGATGCCGTAATGAGCTGGACAAGCAGCCTGGGGACTTTTGGATCGACTTTCCCCTGCTCACGCCGGACGAGACTCTCGGCAAGCTGAGCCTGAGCTGCGATCCGACCTTGAAGCCGGAAGATTTTCATCTCCTCCGGATGCTCTCGGAAATGGCTGCGGGGCTCCTCGACGCATTCAATCGCCGCGAGCGTGTCATCCAAGAGGTGGAAAACGCCGTGCTCGGTCCCATGGCAGAGGAGGCGATGGCGGGAGCGGCCCACAACATCCTCGCACGCCTCGCCAACGCGCCTTTCTTGCTGAAAAAATACCGAGAACGAGAGCCGCAATCGGCGGAACTGAAGGCACTCAACGACGACTTGGAGCACACGATTCAAGAAGTCTACGAGATAGTCGCCAGGATCCGAGAGAGACTGGGGCCTGTCAAACCCCGGCTGCGCCGCATTGATCTCATCAGGTTGGTGAGAACCGTTCTCGGAGGGACACTCCCGAATGGCCAATGGGACTTACGGTGCGATGGCGAAATCCTGGAAGCCGATGCCGATTCGCATTTGCTCGAAATCGCTCTCTTGGAGCTCGTCAAGAACTCCCGTGAGATCGTCGTAGAGAGGGACCTCTGCGTCAGGGTGTCGCTGGAAATCGTCAACGGAAATGTCCTTGAATCGATTCGCCTCTTGTACAAGGACAATGGACCCGGCGTCCCGGACCATCTGAAGAGTAGAATTTTTGAGCCCTTTTTCTCCCGCCGCCCGGGCCGCAAGGTCAGCACCGGTCTGGGTCTATCTTTCGTGCAACGAGTGATCAGCGCACACGGCGGGGCTGTCTATGAGACCGGTGTCTTTGGATCGGGCGCACAATTTCGGCTCGATTTTCCCCGATTCGCAGAGGAGGAAGGCCATGCTCAGGTTCCTGGTAGTTGAAGACAACGAGCCCACATTAAGGGCGCTCAAGGAGTTACTTTCAGAAGAGTTTGATGCCCCGGCCATCGATGCTGCCAGCAACGTAGCACAGGGAAGTCAATATATCGCAACCTCATTTGAGGCGGGGGAAACCTATGATGCTGCCCTACTGGACTTCAAGCTTCCCAGTTCCTCCGGTGAAAGCCCGGAGATCGACAATTCCCTCTGCGAAGAGGTCTGCAGAAAGCACCGCCGTGCTCTCGTCGTTCGCATGACGGCATATACTCAAGATCCCGTTGTTATTGGTCATTTGATGGCTGGGTTCAAAGAGCTAGGAGGTTGTCAGCCTCTACTGGTCTCTAAGAGCGATGTAGCTTGGCCATCCATCCTTCGTACCAAGCTCAGGACCTTCCTCTTCAGCCGAGAAATATTACAACAACTGACCGATCTTTTTGGGTTTGATAGCTCAATGGCATCCCCCGCATACCTCGCAAAGAAACCAACCCAAAATAAAAGTGGAGTAACGCATCGTTTAGCAAAACTGACACAGGACATCGAACATCATTGGAAAGACCTGGACCCGGGTCTCCAAGAGCGAATTCGCAAAATATTTGTTGTTGATACAAGTGGAGATGACGTCCGCGTTGGTCTATTGTGAGGGCTGTATGTTCGACCAAGAATTCGATCCACGAAAGTTCGCGCAAATTGTTCAAGGATTGCCACTCATGATGGAATCAGAGCATTTTGTGGTTCGCTACGGACTTCGAAATCCGCGAAAGGGAAGAGGCCTTGGACCTTCCGGTGTTGGCGATGAAGGGCTCATTCGTTGGTATCTTAGTGCCATGGAGAGGCTCTTTCGAACCATGACTAATCCCCCATGGAGTCGGGTAATACCACAGTGGAGTGCGTCCGGCAAATTACCCGTGTATGTGTGCAATCTCGATCAGGTCGTACGAGGAGGAGACCCTTTCACTGCATTTGACCGGAATGGGGCACCGTTTATTGCTCTATCGTGCCGCAGCAGCGAGCCACTTACCAGCAGTGCAATGCAGCGTGCCGCAGCGGAGGCAGTTCATGAAGCAGTCCACGCTTTTAACTCAGAAAAGAGACCTTTTCATCGTACAGCCTATCTCTGGTGGGCTTGGCTAGACGAAGCACTGGCAACTTTTATGGAAAGTCAGGTCTTGCCTGGGAATCAGGATTACTTCCGCTTCCTTTCCAACTGGATCGATCTGCCTGGAGTGGCTCTGAATGACTGGCAAGCAGCGTACCATGGCTGCTTATTCCTCGGTTACCTTACCGAAGCTGTTGATTGCAGCTTTCCTAACAGAATCTGGACCGAAGCTTCTTCGAAAGAGAGGCCTTTACAGACAATACACCGACTGGCTTCTGAAATTGGTCTTGCATTTGCGGATACCCAGCAGCCGGATCTCTTCGCCAGTGGCTATGCCATGTCTGCCTATTTTCTGCGCCACCACAATTGCGGTTGTTTCGCAGAGCTCTATTCCCGCTTCGGTGACAGGGCAGTCGTTGAGAGCTTCGATCTTCATCCCGGATTTAGTGGGATCGCGCAGGAGTCTCTTCCTCATTTGGCAAGCCACTATTATCGCTGCTTTGTGAGCAGGCATGTCCACCGAGTTCACTTCACTCTTCGGGCTCGATCTCAAGGTAGCCAACTACCCTTCAAAGCGGAAGCTGCTGTTGTTCAACCGGACCTTTCCTGCGGCTCACGGCTGACTCTGGGCTCAAGCCATGGCTGCGACGAGCAAGGCCGGATAGTTGTTAAGGGAGAGCTTGCCGGCCTGAGTGAGCTCGATTTCCATCACATTGTTCTGGTGGTTAACAACTGCAGCTACAGGGATATGGATCTTCCCTCGTACAACGGCCTTCCTCCCTGCGAGCCTTACGAACTCCAGATTTTGGCGGAGTGAAGTTGTCGGTGCTACTTATTGAGCCATGAGCGAACCATCTAATGACTACGACGGATTATCCAGCCCCAAATTGTTCTCTGACCGATCCGCTTCGAAGCTTAGTCGAGATTTCTGTCCGGCTGCCACAAGTTTCTGAAGCGAGCCTCGGGGAGTTGATCGTCAGGATCCTTGAAGCGGCAAGGTCGATCTCCGGCCTTCTCCGAGGCTGCGTTTTTCTTCTCGATTTTGGCTTTGACGAGCTCCACCTGCTCAAGGTCGACGAAGGCGTTTTGGGGCTGCCCGTGCGGAGAAAAGCTTCGTCGGCCTTCGACTCTGCTTCACGCCGAGGTGGTCCTCTAGTGAGAGCTGAGAGAGCTTCTCTCGTAGACGGCGGTGTTCTTGTCTCTAACATAGCGGTCCTCGCGGGAGACAAGAACCTCGGCGAGCTCTGCGTCGTCTCCACCCGAGGATCCATTGTATTGGAACCCGATGAAGAATCGCTTCTCCTCGGCTTGGCCAGCCTGGCGGCAGTGGCGCTAGAGAAGTGCCTTCGCCAACGGGAATCGTTGCAGCGCCATACGTGGCTCGACGCCTTCTCGGAGGTCTTTGCCGCCAGCCGGATTCCCAGTTCGGTGAGCGAGGTCGAGCCGCTCCTCGAAGCGATCGCGGACAATGCGCGCACACTCTCCGAAGCCGACTTCGTCGTTCTGTATGAATACTTCCATGAGAGCGACGACGTCCGGCTCCCGCCTACCATCGCGGGTCGGTTATTGCAGAAGGATGTGCTACTCAAGCGCAGAGCGTCCGCGGAGCACAAGCGATCAGCAGTTTTCCGCCTGCTCGAGCAGCAGCCACCGCGACCTTTTTACGCCGAGGAGGCTGTCAAGGACTGGCTGTCAACGGGACTCCTGGAAGCCGGAGGCGAGCAGTCCTTCTTCGCTCGAGAAAAGGTGATCTCTTCGGCTGGAATTCCCTTGCGTATCGAGAAGGAGCCTGTCGGAGTCCTTTTCGTGAACTATCGGCGGGAGTTCGTTTTTCCGCCCGATTTTCAAAAGCACCTCGAGCGTTTCGCCAACCAGGCGGCACTGGCCATCGGCAACGCCCGCTTTTTCCTGCGCTCCAAACGGTACAGCCAGGACCTGGAGGTCCTGAACCGGATCGGTCGCGAGCTGAGCTCCGCCGTCACTCGCGACATAAAACAGATTGGTGAGTTGATCTATGAGAAGACTCAAGAAGTGATTGCCACTGAAAACTTCTTCCTTTGCATATATGATGCGGCACGCGATCATTACTCCCTTCCCTACCTCCGCGACAGGTTCAACCCTCGTGAGACTCTCGAGCCGAACTTACACCAGGGACTTACCGGCCACGTTTGCCGGACCAGCCGATCCTTGATCGCCTCAGCGGATCAGATAGAGGAGCTCATTGCCGACGGTGATGCCGAGCTCGTGGGCAAGCCGGCCGCCATCTGGCTTGGCGCTCCCCTAATAGTGCGTGACAAAGTGATCGGTGCTCTCGTAGTCCAGGATTACGACGACAGGATGAAATTCAACCAGGAACACCTGAAGCTCCTGGAATCCATCGCCTCGCAGGCTGCGATCGCGATCGACAATTACCGGCTTCTGCGCGAGGCGAATCTGCGTGTCAACGAGCTTTCGGCCCTCCTCGAGCTCTCTCAAGCCTTCGGGACACCCCGGCAGAACGCCATGCTCTCCTCGACCCTCGATCACCTCTGCGAACTCTGTGGCTGTGACGGCAGCCTGCTCCTGCTCGTCGATCCCGGAGAGCGGAACCAACTCAAGGTCAGAGCGGCCTCGAGGGACCTCCAAGAATACCTCGAGAAGGCCATCCTGCTGGATGAGGGAGTTTCTGGCAAGGTCGCGCGCAGCCGTGAGCCGATGATTGTCAATGATTACAGCACCTGGCCGGAACGGAGCCACCTTTTCGACCCGCCGGCCAGACGCGTCTGCGCAGTACCCCTGATCTGGAAGGACGAAGTTGTGGGTGTCATGGCCCTTTCCTCAAGCAGCGATGCCGGTGAGTTTTCACCGCGCGAGATCGAGATCCTACAGCGCTTCGCAGGCCCGGTCGCCATCGCCGTACAGAACGCTCACGTCAGCGCGTTTCGCGACGCCTTGATTCATAGGGGTCCCGACGCGATCATCGCGGTCGACAATAAGGGTCGGATCACCGAATTCAACGAGGAGGCGGCAAAGCTTTTCGACTGCCCTGCCCGGCACGAGCTCTTCGGCCTAAAGATCTCCGAGCTTTACTGGGATGGAATCGAAGAAGCTCGTAAGATCCAGACTCTGTTGGAGCAGAAGAAGAAGATCAAGGATGTAGAGGTTTTCTGTCGGAGCGCCAAGGGGAAGAAGTTACCGATCTATCTGGCAGCGGCGTTGCTCAGCGACGAGAACGGAGACGTGATGGGAAGCGTGGGGACCTTCACTGACCTGCGTCTGCGTGGAAAGAACCCTGCTCCTCTGCCGACTCGCGAGGAAAATCCATAACGCGGGAGCTGACGAACGCACCCCGGCTCAGATCCGCGAGGCGTAGTCGACATCGAAGTCGATTCGTGCGGAGCCTTCGGCGGGTGTACCGTGAACCGTCGTCGTGAACGGGGAACTCCAGAGCACGATACCGCTCTTCTGATTCAGCTTCGCGGTGGCCTGGCTATTGCCCAGGAGTTGTGCGCCCTCGTTGAGGAGCCGGAGCCCCTCCGTGAAGACAGGGAGAGCCGAGTCGAAGGCGCGCTGCAAAAGGGCCTGGATTTCCGTCGCGTCGCCCTTCGCATGGATCAGGTGCCAGGCACGAATGACCGCGCCATCGACGATATCGGAAAAGCGGTCAGCGAGGTTGCGGGTCCAGTCGTGCATGAGATCAAAGCGCCGCAAGCGGAGCAGCAGGTAGGCGCCAATGGTGGCCGCGAACGGGTCGCCCATCTTCGCCTCAAGCAAGTCTTCGGCATGCTCTGCCCAGTCGGTCATGGCTGCGGCGGCATGCAGATCGCCGCGCTGCATGTAGGAACCGATGGCGTCCGCGAGATCGTTCGTCGTCGTCGCCCGAACGGTTACCACTCGCCTGTGACCTTCGACCTCATCGGCGCGCACGACCACCTCCTCGAGCGTCCCCGGTAGGTGGACGAGCACCCTCCGGCCGGGCAATTGGAGAGTGAGCTCGTAGGGCTGCAGGGTCCACGGCGGTGTGTAAATCACGGAGGCCCCGGGCTCCCGAACGACGCTCGGCTGCAGGTTGCCTCCGCGCGTGCCGAGGGAAACCTGAACGTCATTTTTGAATGCGGTGACCTCCAACGCCTCGACGATCGGCGCGCTCCGGGTGGAGATAACGTCCAAGGTCAACTGTCTCAGCTCGGCGGCGCTCCGCCGACGCACCGGCGTCAGCTCGGTGCGGGCGGGGCGGCGAATGTGCCTCATGATGTCAGACAGCGTGATCAAGCGGTCGAGGTTCCCGGGATCCTCGAGGGTGACGATTTCGCCGGACGGGAGATGCACACGCAGGAACGAGCCCTCCGACGGAACCTGAATTTCCTTGTCCTGACCGGCCCCCAGCCAAAGCTGCCCGACGCTGCCGAGGTCGGGTGCTACCACCTCGACGGAGGCGGCTGGCATATCGGGCCCGAAGCGAATCTTCAGAGTGCCGCTCATATAGGCACCTCCAGCTCAAAGACAGGCGGCACGACCTTTTCGGTCCGTTGTACCTGCGGAAAGCTTTGGAAGGTCATGCGCAACTGCCAATCGCCGACGGCCAGGCGCCCGGTCCAGGGACGCTTCTCCCCCGCCTGGGAAAGAAAAGCCGTCGCGCCTTGTTGGAGCTCGATTAATGCCTCGGCGTTCGCCTGCACAGTCTGGCAGCTCACGGAGGCGCGTACGCGGGGTGCAGTGGGATAGTGAATCGCCGCGGGCTTGCCGCTGGCATTGGGGTTCACAGTGAGATTCCGGTTGACCTCGGACGAGAGCAGGGTCATGACGTGCCCTAGGCCGCTTCCCAGGAGAAAGGTGTCGACCACCCATTGGCCATTCCTCTGCCTGGCTCCTGCGCCCTCCAGAGCGTCGAGCAGAGCCGACGCAAAGTAGGTTACGTTGTCAGCCGGCCCGTACGCCTGGAGACCGTCCGCCGCTGCATGGTAGACGGCTGACGAAGAGGCGATCTGATCGAAGATCGTGGCGTCGGAAAGCCTGGCTCCGCTCGGCGGATTCACCTGGACCAGCGCATCGATGGGGGTCTCGCGGCAGGCATCAACGAAGAAGACCTGAGTGTCAGCCTTGACGCTACGCATACCGGCGCGAGTGCCGTCGAAATCGACGCAGTTGTCCCACAAGCCACAGTTCGGATCGCTGAAGTCGGACATCAAGAGGTACTGTGAGGCGCTGCTGATGCCGTGACCCGCGAAGTAGAAGAAGGCGATGTTGCCTTTGTGCGCGTCGCAGCGTTGCTTGAGCCAGCGGGGCCTGAACGCATCTCTGACGTTCTTCATCGTAGCGCCGTCGATGGCCACCTGCGATCCGTCCGGACGCTGGACGACTTCCTCTGGAGATAGCAGCAACTCGATCGACCCCAGGGGGACCGCCGGATTGTTGTATTCCGTGGCCAGCCAGTTCGCGATCCGTTTGGCGGTGATGACCGTGGTGGTCAGTTGCTGCAGCCCAAAGTTCACCGCCGCCGCGTTTCCGGCCCCTCCCATCAGGTGGGGATACTCCCCCACGCCGATGATGAAGGCGTGAAGCCGCGGAGCGGTGAGATCGATGTCTTTCGCATCGGCGGGCCAGTAAAGCGTCATGGCAGCGCCTCGATGCGGGCGCGCAGCCGCTGGTAGAACCGGTCCTGTTGGAAGTAGGCGCTATGGGCTTTAATGACGTAAGTCTCGGTATCGTAAGGCGCGTCGATATTGACGCGATCGAAGACGCGATCGACCGAGTACGAGAAGATGTCCACGGGATCGAAGATGTTGATCCAGCGGTTGATGTTTGCCGGCGTCTTCGCCTTCTGCGGCGGCTTGATCGCCCTGTCGCTCACCCTATAGAGCTTTATCTCCTCGAAGTGCGCGACCTGGGAACCCACCGAAATGAAGAGATCGACGTTGATGTCGGGCCGGAAATGGCTGAGTAGATCCATCGTGATCACCCCACCCAGGCTGTGGCCCAGGATCACGAATGGCTCGTTCGGGGCCGCCGCCCGCGCCTGATCGAAGGCCTGCAGGACCACTTTTGGAATGGCGCCCGGGTTCGCGGCCTCGCCGCGGCCGTTGAAGTAAATGAAGACATCGCCGAAGAAGCGCCCCAGGGTCTCGTTGAGGGAATCGCGGGTCGTGGCCAGGAGCTTGGTCGACGCGAAGTCGCCGGCCTTATCGACGGCCTTCCCCGCCATCTTCTTCACCCCATCCTTGACCTTCAGTGCCCCGACCTTGATTCTGTTGAAGACCGCGCCAAAGCCGCCCAGAGCCTGCGGACCGCCTCCCGGCTGGATTCGATTGGAGAGCTCGGCGAGGAGCGCTTCATCGGTCTGCACGTTGGCGAGCCAGGCTGGCTGCGGATTGGCTTCGGCAAACGCCGAGGCCTGAACCACGAAGTCCGCCACCTCTACCTCGGCTCCTTGCGCTGCGTTTGCCAGAGCCAGCTCGTTGATGACTTCCACGGCCAGCGACAGGCGCTTCCTCGCGAGCGCGGTGAGCGGCTGCTGGTCGGGAAGGTCGGGGAAGGAATCGCGGATGTGAGCCAACAGCGGTTGGAGCGCGATGTCCCCCGAACCGCCCAGGGCCTGCATCTCCGGTCGCGGCAGCGAAGCCATGTTCCAAGCGAACGCCGTTCCCAGATCGCCCCAGTAAGGAAAGGTCACGGTCGGTACGGCTGGCAGAGTCTTGCCCGCGATTACCGCAGAATTCAGATGCTTCTGGAGAAACGCGCTAATCGCCAAGGTCTCGGCCTTATAGCCTGGACCTTCACGGGTGTTCACGCCATGAACGAAGACAATGGGCAAGGTTGGTTTCCTCCTCAAACAAGTCTAATGGCTGCGAGTTCCCAGCGCACCGCCCCGTCCGCCCACATGGTGATCCGCAGCGATCCTCCAGTAAGGCGAGGCTCGTGTCGTACTGCTGCGCCTTCAGGCCCGCCTACTGCGCCGAATCAGAGGTCGTCCTAAAGCGCTCGTACAGAAAAAGCGCCCAGACCGTCGAAACCTAGCAAACCTGTGTATTGTAGCATGTGCGGTGGCTTCGCCGGCGTGCACTGGCGCTCGGATTCGATCGAGGGGCTGCGATGGGCTAAGAGTTGGCGATCACCGTCCTCGAAGAGTTGTGCCTCACCGGGAACGAGCTGTTCCAGGGCTTCAGCCTGCGGCGGTTCGATGGACGCCGGATGAGCGTGGGGTGAGGTTGCAGTGAAGACCAGCTGAGTCGGTCCAAACCCGGCTTCGTCATCGGCCGAGCTCCAGCGCTCAGGCTGACCAATTGAAGAGATCTTGTCACCAACCCAATAAGGGAGTATACATTCACTCAGGGTGAGTTGGACGGGGTTTGTATGTCGCAATATATCTATTGGCCTAGAAGTCCAGAGTATGCGATCCCTTGGATCGCTGGCCCCGTCCTGTACCTCCTGCTCGGTGCCTTCGATTTACCTGGAGGAAAGTCAGCAAGCCTGGGCTCGGTGCCGACCAATTTGTGTGGTTATGTTCTAGCAATGCTGCTACTACTCGGATTAAACGCTCTCTTCCTTTGGATCCATATGCGTCCCCAGTTCCTGACCTGGAGCACTGGGTGCAAGCGGTTCTGTGGAACTTTCCTTTTGCTCACCGCTGGCCACCTTCTAGTTTGGGGATCTGTCCTGTTGATGCGAGGGCGCGCCCGTCTCGCACTTGGTGGAAGTAACATCGATTGGTCGTTTACAGTGGAGCATATTGATCTGGCACTACTTATCTTCACTGCCGTTCTTCTGGCTTCAGCAGTGTGGAAAACCGAGGAGCCGGGCGTAAGCAGTCTCCGCCTGGAACGGGACAATGCTCGCCGCCTAATCGGCAAGTTACAAGATGGCATATTGGAAAGAGAGGAATTCGGCGACTTGGGGCCTACCCTTAAGCAGTTGGAGGAGAGTGCTCGACCATTAGCAGCCCGCTTGTCGGGACCAGATCTTGATCTCCTCCGGGCATGGAGAAATGCGGGGAAGGAGTTGCATGGTCAGATCGAGAATCTAGACGTAAATGACATCGCACGTATCAGAAAGGAAGCAGATAAGGCTATAGCCGACGCGGTAAAGGCGTTCGCGAGAAAAAAGTAGAGCAGGAGGAATCGGTGGATCTTTCGAAGCAGGCATTTCTAGCTGTCATTGATGGTTCGGAACCGGCCGAGTGGCAACCTTGGGATACAAAATTCTGGAAGCTTAGCGAGCAAATCGATATAGCAGACCTAAATCTTCCTTCCCCATACCGCCACTTGGACGATTACCGTCTCAGGCTCCTGCTGGATTCTCGGGAAGCCTTCTCTAAACGAGAGAATTGGAGCCGCGTAGTAGGGGCAGTGGTCGACGGCAGAACGCCAGAGAATTCAGCAGTGATCAACGAGGCATTCGATCTTTTGTGCGCGAAGCTGCAAGTTAGCAGTGATGGCTTGTTCCGCAAGTATGGCTTTTATGTCGCTGTGGTATTGCCCTCTGATTTGACTCCTGAGCACCGTGACTTCTGGCATGGAATTAAGCTGAAAGCGATTGATCTGCTGGGGGAGCGGGTGGAAGTCCAACCTGTTACCGAGGAGGCTCATATTCGCTATGTTCTGCCAGACTTCAACCGACGTCTGATCTTTGCGATTGTGAGGCAGCTTCGAAGTAATGGCTAACGGAGATCGGAGGACCAGTCAGAGGGAGAAATATGGCTAAGCAGATCACCTACTCCGGGGACGCGCGCGCCCGCGATCCTGCGGGGAGTCAACAAACTCGCCGACGCGGTCAAGGTGACCCTCGGCCCTAGAGGGCGCAATGTTGTCATCGAGAAGAAGTTCGGCTCACCGAGCATCACCAAGGACGGCGTCACCGTCGCCAAGGAGATAGAGCTGTCGGACCCGATCGAGAATATGGGTGCCCAGATGGTGCGCGAGGTCGCCTCGAAGACTTCAGACGTCGCCGGCGATGGCACCACCACTGCCACCGTACTCGCACAGGCGATCTACCGAGAAGGCTCGAAGAACGTCGCCGCCGGCGCCAACCCGATGGAGATCAAACGCGGCATCGAACTCGCCGTCAAGGCCGCGGTGGATGCTATTGAGAGGATGACAATCCCCGTTGAGAGCAATCGAAACCGCGGGCTACTATTTACGATCGCGCTCGCTGGTGTAGACCGTAGGCGCACGACTCTTTCGCTGGGAGACCTTGCTAATCGGCTAGGGATTCTCGACCTTCCTTTGGAGCTTCGTGCGCACCCAGTGGATTCATCCCATTCTCTTCCAGAGGAGTTTTGGCTTCAGGGGCGCAATGCCGGAATCACTGCGGACCAACTGGGGCGACTGGCGGAGGCCGTGTCTACTGAGGCATTCGAGCGGGTAGAAGAGGCGGCTATCGGATTGCCCCCACCGGGAAATGACATCGAACACATCGGCACTATCTCTGCCAACAATGACGAGGATATTGGACGCCTCATCGCTGAGGCGATGGAGAAGGTCGGCAAGGACGGCGTAATCACAGTCGAGGAGGCCAAGGGCTTGGAGACCACTCTGGAGGTGGTCAATGGTATGCAATTGGACCGCGGCTATCTGTCACCCTACTTCGTCACAGACGCGGAGCGCATGGAGACGGTACTCGAGAATTGTAAGATCCTACTCCACGAGAAGAAGATTAGCTCGATGAAGGACCTGCTCCCCGTGCTTGAGCGGATTGCCAAGCAGGGCCGCCCGCTGCTTATCATCGCGGAGGATGTCGAGGGAGAGGCACTTGCCACCCTCGTCGTCAACAAGCTGCGAGGCACACTCCATGTGGCCGCCGTCAAGGCCCCGGGCTTCGGTGACCGTAGAAAGGCCATGCTGGAGGACATCGGTGTACTGACCGGCGGCCGGGTCATCACAGAGGATCTTGGTATCAAGCTGGAGAACGTCCACTGGGATGACCTCGGCGATGCCAAGAAGATTGTCCTCACCAAGGACAGTACGACAATTGTCGCCGACTCGGACGACGCCGAGAGCCGCGAGAGGATAGCCGGCCGCGTCAGACAGATCCGCACTCAGATCGAGGAGACGAACTCCGACTACGATCGCGAGAAGCTGCAGGAGCGGCTCGCCAAGTTGGTCGGAGGTGTAGCGGTGATTAAGGTAGGCGCCGCGACGGAGACAGAGCTGAAGGAGAGGAAGGCCCGCGTCGAGGACGCGATGCACGCCACCAAGGCTGCCGTCGAGGAGGGGATTGTCCCCGGCGGCGGCGTGGCACTGCTGCGTGCCATTCCAGCAGTCGATCGTGTTGAGGGCACGGGTGACGTGCGGATTGGTATCAACATCGTCCGCCGTGCTCTTGAGGAGCCTGCCCGGCAGATCGCGCTCAACTCGGGCGAGGAGGGCTCGGTCATCGTGCGCGAGCTGCTCTCCGCGCAGGGTGCCACCGGATACAACGCCGCGACGGGCACGATCGAGGATCTGGTCCAGGCGGGTATCATTGATCCGGCCAAGGTGACCAAGACCGCTTTGCTCAACGCGGCCTCGATCGCCGGCCTGATGCTGACTACCGAGGCAATGATTTCCGAGATCAAGGAGCAAGAGAAGGGTGGCGGCCTCGGTGGTACGCCTGGCGGGATGGCCGGTATGTACTGAGGCTCAGCTCCGCGCCTTCTTGACGGCGTCCTCTCGAGGCTTGGTCAGCTCTGCCGCAGAGGCTTCTTCTTGCCGAGGCGGTCCCACGTTGCCCGCTGAACGGCGGCTGCCTCAAGCAGCGCGCGATAATCGGCGGGCACAAGCGTGAGGTGCTCCGCGAGCCTAGCGCCGAGATCGGCAGCTGGCTCACTCGGCTTAGGGTTCCTGATCTCGCCCGCCTTCCCGCAGATGAAGACGATGTCTAAATGGCCGTTGTTGTCCTTGCCGCGTAGCGGCACGCCCGATTCCATCTCGGCGAAGACAGGCCACCACCGCTCGACGACGAAGCCGCCGCGAACGAGCGCTTCTTCGATGGCCCGCCAAGCGGTCACTCCGCCATGGTGAAAAGTGAAAGCGAGCCTGCCGCCTCGCTTGAGCGTGCGAAAGGCCTCGCGGAAGACGTTGCCGACGACGGTTGCATAAAAGTCGCCGTTGCGTTGTCGACCATTGTTTTGGACCGCCTCGTGCGAGTCGTCGATGACTGCGGAGCTAAAGCTCTCTGGGTAGGTATCCTTGAGGAGCAAGCGCAACCAGACGTAGAAATAGTCGGAGAGCTCGGAATACATGACACTGTCGGCGTAAGGCGGGTCCGTGATGACGAAGTCCACCGTTGCATCCGGGATTTGCTGTAGTTGCTCTGAGGACTGATTGAGCACTAGCAGGTTGGCCGTACCTGAGGAGTAGTCATTAACACTGCTCGCCAGTCGTCCTGTGAGCTTCTCGCCCTTGATCTCGACCCGCTCGCTCTTCTGGCCATTGCATGGCCTCCGCTCGCTCGGCTGGCGCGCCCACTCTACAGCTCGCACAACACGCTCGCGGTAGAGGGTCGAGAAGCCGCCCGAGGATGAGTTGACGCCCCAGACGTTCGCTTCAAGGGGCGCCTTTGCCGGGATGAAGGCATGATGGGTGAAAACCTGCCGGATCGCGCCTGTTCCGAGACCCTTTGCCGTGCAGAGCATGCTATTGAACTCGAGGCACGCCGAGGCGATGAGGAGTAGGAGCTCGCGCGAGCGGCTGTCCTCCACTTTCTTGATCGCTCGGAAGAGAAGATCTAACGAGGCGAGCTGGCGTGGGTTGAAAAGCTCCCGCCAGTAACGGTACCCGTAGCGGCGGAGCTGGTCGGTGTTGTGGCCGGCGGGAATCCGCTCGCGTGGGATCAGAAGCGAGCGGAAGCGCCGCTCGACATCGTCTTGGATCGCCGCGTAGTGCTCGCGGTCGGCCGCGGTGGGCACCTGGTGCACGCGCCCACACGTTTCGCACCAGATGCTAAGCGAGCGCAATCGGTGAGAAAGCGGTCGGAGCAGCCGCCGATGCTTCCCGAGGATCGGTTCCTGGTGGCCGCAGCAGCAGCGGTAGTCGGTATTTGGGCAGCGCTGCTCTCGCGGGACGAAACCGTGCGCACAGTCCGGGCAGTCAACGCGCGCGTCGAGGTCGTCTGTACGGAAGATGAATCCGCAGTCGGGGCAGTCGACGAGACTCGTGCCACCCCGGCCGAAGGCGCGCATGACCACCTGGTCGAGGTTGAGATCGACGAGCTCACCGCATGCTCGGCACGCGATCTGCTTGATCCAGGCAGCGTGCTGGATCGTTGCGGGGCCGGCGCAGGACAAGCAAGTCGTTGCGTACATTTCGGCGATCGGCGCCGCAACCCTCGCCTCGACATTCACGAAGGCGGCATTCGCTTCATCGAGATCGATCTCGCTGAGAGAACGCTTGACCAGGAACCAGGCGACCGGGTTGAGGTCAGAGCCCACGACGTTGCACCCGAGCCGGAGCCCCTCGCCCAGAGTCGTTCCCCCACCCATGAAGGGGTCCAGGATCGTGATGCCCGAGAACTCATGCGAACGGTAGAAGGCGTCGATCAGGTCCTCACCCTCAGGCAACAGCAGGTCGAGCAGGATGCCGCGGACGACGCTTCCTGTACGCCGCGCCCACCACTTGTGGAGATAGTAGGGCGGGCGGTGGAGGCTCTTGCGGTGAGCCTCATGGCGCGCGAGCGCAGACAGTTCCTCGTAAGGCACGCGCCCGCTCATGAGCTGCTTGGCAGCCTGGATGGTAGCCAAGCGCTACTCCCAGAAACCCCGTGCGACGTTGGGTCGTCCCTCCGCGACATTTGCGTCCGAGCCGAAGAGCACGGCCCTGTCGAGCCCCTGGTTCCCGCGCTCGCAGCCGAATGCCATGTGTAGGCAGCCAGCACATGCTCCGTCTGTCTCGCGGCACAGCGGGTCCCAAGTGCAGGTTTCAGCACCGTCGCGAACTGCGTTGAGCCAGGAGACAAGATTGTGCTCGACGAGCGATACGAGCGCGCCAAGCGTGAACTCTTGGTGCGTCGAGGCATACAGCCCGATGGTCAGCATCTCGGGGATCACGTACTCAGCTATGGTGTCTTCACCGAAGCCCGCACGCTCTCCGAGGTTACGGATGAGCGCGTGCGCGAGCGTGTGACAAAGGAGGCTCACTCGCTGGTACGTTTCCGACACCGCGTGCGCTTCGCACAGGAGCCACGCCTTCACCGCCCGGGAATCGTCTGCCGCGGGTATATCGAAGGAGCAGTCGAAGCCGTTGTCGGCAACCCAGTCGCGCACCGCCAGGGGCGAGAGCTCAAGAAACACCGCCTCTGTGTTGGTCGCGGACACATATAGAGGCTTCTTGGGCGACTGTTTGCGGGTCGGCTGGAACGCATTCAGCATCGCCTTCTGCGGGTCGGACGTCAGGCGGGTGAAGCCGTAGGCGACGAGTGCGATTGGGAAGTCCGAAACGACGAGCACCTTCGAGAACTTGCGCTCGGCCAGCACCTGGCCGGCGCGCCCCAGCCGCTCGACCGCGGTCTGCTGGCCGAGCTCACCGGCGCGGGCGGCGAGGGTATTGAGGTCGTCCACGTGCATGTCGCGGCTGCGGCCGAAGATAAGCGCCCGCTCGCAGCACTTCTGCCGCCGACCGAGGTCACCGACAACGTGCGCAGGAACAAGCGCTTCGAGTTCCTCAAGGGCGCCGTGTGCCTTGCCAAGGTAGAGGGCGCGCTGCTGGGTGATGAGCTCCTCATCGATGCCGAACTTGCGCAACGCCTCCTCCATCTCTTGCCATTTCTGCGGGTCGCCCTTGACCTGCTGCTTAGCCTGGTCGAGGGCGTCCTCGACATCGTCGAACAGGCCCAAGTAGGCGCCGACGCACACCTTGGCACCACCCGGCTCTGCGCGCATCCGCTCGATGCGCCGGCCTTCCAGGGCCACGAATGGGAAGTGCTGCCCGGAGTGGCGGTTCGGCGCCCGAACGGTGACCGACACCATGAATGCGCGCTCGTCGCTGTACATTTGGCAGTCGCAACGGCGGAAGCCCATGCCCGACACGGGCGTGCCGTTGCAGCCAGGCATCATGCAGCGCAGTTGGGCGGTGCCGAAGGAGCCGGTGTCGTCGAAGACCAAGTGATCCTGGCCGTGCTGCGGGCAGCGGCCGATACGGAGTTGAACGGCCTTGCCGCAATGGTGGACCATCATGAACTCCAGCTGCTCGCGACGCCCTCCGCAGCCAGGGCGATGGCAGCGCTCGGGATGAGGTTCTGCAAGGAAGTCATCGAGAGTGTGAAAGACTTTGATGGCGTGGCAGTGCGATCGTGCGCACTGAAATGTTAGCGGCCACAGGTCGACGACCACATCGTCAACCGGCTCGACGAACTCGTACTTGTCGTGCGTGCGCCGCGGGTCGGGAAAACCAGTGCGCTGCGGCCAGCGTTCCAGTTGCACAGCCAGCGTCTCCAGTAGGAGCTTCTCCGGTACCTGCGCGCGACGGGTGCGGACCTGATAGACCTTTACCAGGTAGCCGTCATCATGCAGCATGACCTGCCCGGGCAGCCCGTTGTAGATGACCTGCGTTTTCGAGCGGGTCATCATCCGCGGCTGGCGGTGGGCGTCGGCTGCGTTGTCGGACATTTCCTCGGCCTCCTCAGTCTAGTTGATGAGCTTTTCGATGGCCCGCTCCGACTTGCCGAAGCTGGAGAAGCCAAGCGTTTCGTCGACGTCGCGAAACGACGTCATCGGCGCCGGGTTGAGCATCTCAATGAGCTTGTCGGCCTGGCCACCCTTGAGGTCGGCGAAGATGGCGGCGACGTGCCCCTCGACGTCGGCGCGTAGCGCGTCGACCATTGTGCGATCGAAGACGTGCGACTGTGAGCCGTCGGGATTGAGCACCTTGCGGATCAACCCAAGGCAATCGCAGGCACGCTCGCAGAGCTCCGCCTCCAGCTCGTTGGCGGGCCGCGAGTTCAGCCAAGTAAGGAACTTCGAGCGGCGCTCCAGTGAGCGCGGCGGATCGTATGCCTCGCGCGCGTAGGCCTGCAGGATGATGGCCGCCACCACTCCGGTCAAAGTCCGCTCGATACCGAACTTCGCGAAGCGGTTAACCGGCACCGGGGCGACCAGCCGGTCAAGGAACCGGTGATAGGGCAAGAAGTAGTGAAAGTGGGAGCGGTCGCGCAGATTGGCCCGGTCGTGCCCCACCACTATGAGGCCGACATGCAGGCGCCCCGCGCGCGAGGTCGCCTGGATGTAGTCGGCCACGTTCGAGGGCATCCAGTTCATCACCATCAGGTTCAACCGTCCGATGTCGATCCCGTGGGAGACAAGGCTCGTGCCAACGATCGCCCGCAGTCGCTCCGGCCTAGGCACAGACAGGTCCTCGGTGCCGATGCGCCCGAGGATGTTCGCGATGTCGGCCAGCGTGACGGCATCCGAGGACATCGGTTGCACGACAAGCCGATCACATGACACCTCCCCCCCGTCTGACGGGTCGGGCTTCGTGTACTCGCGTTCGTACATCTTGAGCTGGTCGGCTACGGTGTTGCCGTCTCGCTTGCGATTCACGTAGCCCAGCGAGAGGTCGTAGAGGAACAGCTCCTCGCGGAGTGCCTCAGGGTCCGTCATATGCTCCAGGCCGAGTTGGGCGATTGCTCCGACGGGGTTGTCAGCGAGCCGCTCGATTTCGGCGTGCAGGATTGCCTGGACGCGGGCGCCGAACTCGGCTGCGTCGCGGAGCATCGGTAGTGCGCCGACGTACACTCGCCGTACCTGCTCTGTCAGTTCTGTGTAGAAAGAGAACTCGAGGTCCCAGCCGAGTGCGGGAAAGACGCGGGCGCGGCGCGCGTAAAGATTCTTGACCTGCTCCTCGTATCGCTCGATGGTTGCGGTCGCCGCGAGCAGCTTCGTGGGCTTCGCGACGGGGACACCATCACCGTCGCGGCGGGTTGAACGCTGCAGGTACTCATAGGTCGTCTCGTAGTGCGCATCGAAGGTGCCGAGCTCCTCCTGCAGCAGGTGCATCTCGTCTTGAATCTGAAGTGCGGGTACCGGGTCGTAGCTGTCGGTGACGCGTCGATAGTCGGTGTTGGGCCGTTTGCAGTAACCGGCGGCTAGGCAGCGGTCAACGGCTACCAGGTTGCCGCCCTCGAAGCGTGGCTCGTGATAGCTGAAGTACCCGTGCTCCGGGCACTCCCAGGCCGGACCGGAGATCAGGTGGGAAACGTGCTGGACCCGCCCCACTGCGGCGAGCTTATCGACGGTGCAGACGAGTACCGCCGGGCAATAGCGGAAGACCTCGTCGTCCGTGTGTACGACTGGCTGCTCGCCGCAAACAGAGCAGACGTGGGAGAGCCTCACTTTGTCGATGTTTGCTCGCAGCGTGACCTCGCCGCCGGGGCAGTTCGGGTTCAGGCACGTCGCGATGACCCGCTCCTCCAGTGCGTCCTCAGCGCGCTCGCGTAGGTACTCCTCCCACCAAACGATGCTGGAGCGCCCGTATTTGCGCGGGAGGCGGAGCGAGTTCGGGGTGTTCGACTCGCCGACGTAGTAGCCGAGCAGGAACGGGTCACCCGCCATCTCGCCGCCAGTGTTCCTGCGCACTTCCTCGCACACCCAGACAACCTCGCCGATTCGGTCGAGCTGTTGCACTGACAGCATACGCAGCGGGAAGCGCAGGATGGCGGTCGTGCCGCGGCGCTTACCGCGGAGGCGGTCGTAGAAGAGCGCCGCAGCGATGAGGCCGAGGTACGCCTCCGACTTGCCGCCACCTGTGGGGAAATGAAGCACGTCCGCCGTCCACAGCTCGGAGACATACTCGGTTGTGTTGACCTCCCGGGCCCTTAGGGCCGACAGGTGTATGACGATGAACACAAGCTGAAACAGTCGCCAGCTCGTGATGTTCTTGCCCTTCGCCTTGCCCGTTTGCACGAATACCGCATTGGCGGCCAAGAAAGCTCGCCGTAGCCGTGGGTCCTCATCAAGGGCGCGTACCCCGAGCTCAAAGCGGCGCAGCTCCTCGCGGAAGTCCGCAAGCGAGCGTTCGCACTCGGCTTTGCGCTCACCGAACCACTCGGGCTTCTGGAGCTCCTGCTCCCAGGCCGCGGCGAACTCGCGCATCCCCTGCTTGACAGTCGCGAGCACGCGACGCCACCTGCTTTCCTCGGCAAGGTCCGCGAACGCAACTGAGACCTTCGAGCTTGGCTCCAGGCGGCGCTGGTGGAAGGTCGGCCAAGTGGTCGTGGCAACGGCCGCAGGCTTGGCGCCCGCATCCGGCTCAAGCGGCCGCCCGTGGTCGTCGATAGCGATACCGGCGGCGTTTCGACCGTGCGCCCAGGCCTTGCGCAGGTGGTCGAAGCGGAAGTCCTCGGGCAGCTGCGCGAACGGAAGCTCCCGGAAGGCCCCAGCACCGAGCTCGACCCGTAGACGCGTGTTGAAGAAGTGCATGTCACGGTCGAGCTCACGCACCCCGCGCCGCAGCGCCGAGCGACGAGGGGCGGCAGAAGTGTTCTCCAGCGTGACGTGCACCCGCAGGTTGCCGCCCTCGTCGAGGCGCCAATTGACATCGAACTTGCCGGTGTGGGGACGTAACGGACGTTCGCGGTGGGCATCGCCCTCCGCCTCGCGGATGGCCTGCTCGAACGCCCCCTGAAAGGCGGTTGACTCGGGCGGCAGCGTCATTCGCCCCGACTGAAACATGTGCACAGTCGCAGGCTCGGATAGCACCGGCCCCAGCGCCGCGCGAATGGCATCCTCGACCTCGCGCTCAATGGAACGCGTACCCCGCGGCTCCGCTCCTACATCGATGGGCACGTCAATGGGTCCAATGTCGATGTCGAAGCGCTCGTTGACGAGGTGAAGCGACATCTGCCGCGGACGGCGACGACGCTGGCCGCCCTGCTCGTGGTGGTCGCCCTGCTGTCCTTCGTCTCCGTGCTGTTCGTCACCCTCCTGGCTGCCTAAAACGCCGGGGATGATGAGTGTGCCGTCCTCTGCGACGTTGATGCCCCAGTAGAGGCGCTGCTGCTCGACCGTGGGGTAGCGTTGCACGTACACCGAGAAGCGGGCGTGCAGGCGCAGAATCGCCTTGCTCCCCTCCGGCGTCACCACGAAGTCCAGACCCTGGGTGGGCGGCATACCGCGCTGATCAGCGAGAATGGCCGCCCGGTCCGCCTCGCGCTCCTGCTCGCCCTCTTGATCAGCATCGCCCTCGTCGGGCGCCTCGGGTGCGGGCTGCGGAGGCAGCACCCCCAGCTGCAGTTTCCGTGAGGGTTTGAACTTGTACAGATAGCGGCCATCTCCCGGCTCGTAGACATCCTCACCAGCGAGCCGCCGACGGGCGACTTCAGATAGGTGGGAGACGATGCGCAATTGGTCCTGATTGCGCTGGGCGAGAGTCAGCTCGGGGACGGCGGCAGTGTCAGGGGTAGTCGTTGTATTGCTCATTCGCTATGCCCTCTCACTTCCGGGTGATCGCGCCGCAGAGTGCGGCCGAGCAGGCTCGGCGGCACGTCGCGGCTCTCGGTGGCGGCCCAGTCGATGGTGCGCAACTCCACAGAAATGAACAGCTCGGTGAGGTCAATCCCGCCCAACATCTCCTCCAACTTGCGCTGCTCGGGCCCGCCCGGCTCCCGCAGCTGCTCGACAACGGCGCGGTTGAAAGTGCGCCCCAGTGTCCGGTGCGCGCCGCGGACTCGCTCGATATAGCGGCGAATGCTCCGGCGGTTGTGTTGTGCGACCTGCTCGCCAGAAAGGTCGATGACCTGGTTGAAGTGCCCCTCGTCTTGCGGTGCGAGCACGAGCCCGATGCGCCAGTTGTGCACGGTCTCGTCGGTCACGGGCGGCTCGATCGTCTGCGCCAATGCGGTCTCTGAGCCGGCCATCTCCAGGGCGGCAAGGAGCGCCCGGCGCCATAGCACGCCATAGACCTTCGCCGGGCCGTACTGATCGTCGAAGTACTCGAACAACTCGGTGAGGATCGAGCCGCGCTCGGAGCCTTCCAGGAAGATGATCGTTTGGCCGGGCCGGACGGCCTTCACCGGCTGCGGCAGCGATCGCTGGGCGAAGATGACGTCGACACTCCCGTCGACCGGGAAGTAGACGTAGTCGCTGGTCTCTAAGCGGACCAGCCGCGCGGCCACGAGGCGCCCAGCACCCTGATATGCACCATCGCCCGAACGCTCGACGATGAAGCTATTCTCCTCGTCGGAGCCTGGCTCGTCCTCATGCTCGAGCGCTAGGTACTCCCCCCAGTGCTCCTGCATGCGGTGGACCGACTCGCCGAGCTCGAGAGTCTTCGGCTCGCGCCGGCCCGGGATCTCGAACGGCTCGACCTGCTCGACCTCGGGCGGGCTTGGAGGCGGCGGCGAGACCAGGGACTCGACCGGCCACCCAAGCGCTGCCAGCGCCTTGATGTTCTGCACGGACGCTGCGGAGTGAGCGGTCGTTTTTTCAGCATGGCGCCGGAAGCGCTGGCACTCGATCGGGTAGAGCAGAGCCTCGACGGTGCCCTTCTCGGCCGTCAGGTACGCACCCGCGTGGTTGGGACTTGGCGGCTCAAAGAGCACGGTGAGGGTGTTGCTCCAGCTGGGGCCGTACTCCAGTGGTCCAGAGCGCACACCGAACCAGCGAATCTCAAGGAAACCGTCGAAGTCGGACACGTCGACGGCACCCTGATCGACCAGCGCGAGCTCAAGCGCCCGCGCCTCCGCCCTGGTAGCGCAGCGCAGCACCACACGGCGGCGCGGCTCGCGGGCCCGCTCGCCCTCCAGCAGGAAGTAGAGATCCCAGAACTTCGGGTGCTCGGCCTTCACCCGCTCGTACAGGGCGGAGAGGCCGTGGCGGACCGCCGACCACTCGGTCAGGAGCTTCTTCCAGTTGCCGTGGAATTCCGAGTCTCGGGCTTCACGGACTTGTTTGAGAGCCTTTGCGGGCCGGAGCGATTTTGGGATGTCAAGGGCGAGCGGTTCGTAGACCGACAATGGTGCAACCGACCGGGCCAGAAAGTAGAACAGCCGCCGGGCGGTGCGCACGACATTGGGCTCTTCAAGGCCCTTGATGCGGAGCTTGGTCGCCTTGCGGTAGTAGGAGGCGAAGTGGCGTTCCAACTCGGCGATGAGCTCGTTGGCCTCCCCATCGGCGACTGGCCGCAGCACGAAACGTGGCGGATACCAGGCTCGCTGACATAGCCCGCGCGAAGAGAGCGGTCCTGTGCCGCAGCGGGCGTGGTCGTCGCGGACTAGCGCCTCGATTGTTGGCCAGTCGAAGCGCACAAGCGGTATGGCGTTCTCAGTGCAGAAACGCTCGAACGCGGCATTGCCGAGCTCGCCCACCCACACCTGCCCGCGGTGGTCGGCGGCATTCCAGGCGAATGCGGCCTCCCAGCCGTCCGGGCGCATCGAGTAGGCGTCGAGCACCGACACCGACACGACACCCGGCTCGAGGTGCGGGCGCAGGTGGGGAAGATGGAGCAGCAGGAAATGCTGGTTACCATCGAGCTTGCCTTGGCGGCCAGAGCGCAGCTCGACGTAGGTCCCCCGATGCCAAGCCGGCGCACTTCGATGGCGTCGGTGATGGTGGTACCTGCGGTCTTCAGAGAGTGCGCGAGCTCGCGGACCTCAAGGTCGAGCGTTGCCAGCGCGACCGAGCCCGTCAATCGTCGGTGATGGGAATCGCGCTGTGCCAACAACGGGGCAAGCGAGAGATCCAGGGCGATGAAAAACGGTGTCCGGCTGCGGCCACGCGGCAGCCCGAACGCCACCGCTGGTTTTTCGATGACACTGCGGGCGATCACGGCTGCGGCAAGGTCGACCACTGAAGGCACGCATCGCTTGCCGCCCGCACGAACGTTCCCAGCAGCGAGGGATTTCAAGACGGGATCGGCGTTCACGCGCGAGTCAACGACGCTCGCAAGGTCGCAGAGTGCGGGACCAGTGCCGTTCACGCAATGACTCTACGATCTTCGCGCGTATCGGTCAAGACGGTCTTGACATAAGTCAAGGCTCTGTTATCTTACTACTCTTATGTCTCGAACGGCTTCACCCCCCGTCACAGGCCGCAGGTTGCTCGCGGCTGTTCTTCGCGAGGGTCGGTTTCTGACCGGCGAAAGCCCTGAACAAGTCGGCACAGCGGTTGGGATTTCAGGTCGCACCATCCGGCGATTGGAGAGAGGTGACCTGCGCAGTGGACCGCGAGAAATCACCCTCGAGGCTCTCGCGGCCTACTACGCCTTCGATTCATCGGTATTGAAGTGGCTTGCGAGCACCGCTCAAGTTGGCGATGCCCTCTCGGCCGCGGTCGCGGATAGGGCAGACGCCTTGGGCATATCCGGCGCCGGCCACGCTCATGAGATCGCCCTGCGTCTCGCACGGGTTCTGCCAGCAAAGGTAGTCGCGAATCAACCAGAGCATGAGGATGAAGCAGAGCTGCTTCGCGAGTACCGCCAGCTCGACCCGCGTCGGCGCAGGCTCGCACTGGCACTTGTGCTGGAGCTACGTCTTGCACGCAGCGAGGAGCGACGGCGCACTGAGGGCGCACAGTAACAGGAAGCGAGCGAGGGTCGTCACGAGCGACGGGTAACCGTTGCTCGCCGTCAACCTTATTCAGAGGGGAGAACCCCATCGTCAGATGGGTCGGAGCCGACTGTCAGCTGAAAACCAGAGCTTCACCCCTTCGCGCCGTAGATAGACCTTAGATAGCCATGCCCCGGGAGTGCGATCGAGGAAGGCAAAGATCAAATCCAGCGAGGCTACAAAGTTTGCGCCTTTTTCCGCGTGCGTGGCCTTGCCTATGTTGATGAGCACTCTGGCCTGGCCGCCAATTATGGCACGCTGGACTAACGGATTGCCACGGATGCGGCGATCGCTCGTAACGCCGATCCAACCCTTGCTGGCACACAGGGCGATCCACTCGTGGTCTTCCACGATCTTCCACGGGTTGAACTGGTCATCGTGACGCTCGACAGACAGGCCTGCAGCTACAAGGGCGCTGTGAAAGTCTCCGTCCGAGTCCCGGTCCGTGAAAAAAGTGTAGTCACGCAGCCTGCTCGTAGAAATCAAGGGCACGCTGGATGTCGGCTTGATCGAGGCCATAATTGCTGGCTATGTGCTCAACGGTTTCGCCGGCCTCAATCCGATCCACCAGGGTGGAAACGCGGATTCCCCGCTTTACCAGCACTGGCCGTCCAAAGGATACACGAGGATCAATCAAGATATCCCGCCCCGTGTAGCGAGACACGAAAGGAAAGAGGCGAACCGGTAGACCGCTCTCGTCTCGTTCGATGCGCTCGAGATGCCTCGTTAGGGCATTCCGGATGACGAGCTGTCCACCCTCGCTGATCTGCTCTACCTCACCCAGTTTTTCCAAAAACAGGGCTCCTGCGCTCTTGCTGCCAACATCCTGCGGCCTGTGCTCCACGGCGCGCAGCTCATCGCTGAGGAACAGGCGCTCGATTCCGTGAGCTCTGCGAGCCTGCTCCAAGGCGACGTGAACGCCACGCATGGGTACGCCGTGGCGGGCGCGAATTGACTTGAGCACATGCGCCTCAACCAAGTTGTTGAATGAAAGAAGTGAGTGCGCTGCGTCGGCAATCTGAATGAGCGGGTCCCATCGCCTCTTTCCGCCACCCGCCACATAGTCGCGCCCCTTCACCCAGCTGGAGAGGGTGGACGCTGGCAGATTTAGATAGCGCGCAGCCTCTCCGACCGAGTAGACAGGAAGCTCCCGGGGATCGTCGTCTTGATACGCAAGCGCCGCACGCGCCATCTAGAGCCCCTTCTTTTGGACCTTGCTGGAGATCTGTACCACTTCTGCGCCCTCCGTCTCCTGGCGATAGTCATCGAGGGTCAGGTTCTGCGCCTTTGCCAGATCATCGTGCTCGGTCCACCGCTCGATGATCGTGCTGAGGGCTGCGCCAGCACTCTTCCCCGTAATACGGCTGTACCTCTCGAAAGCCCACAGCACATGACCTTCAAGATTGCCGCTGATCCTCTTGCCCATAGAGGTAGTGCCTCACGCCTCCCATCTGGCGCCCATTATACTCCGAACGCGCCCAGATGCGCCGAACTGGTCATGCAGGGGCATTACTGTGCGGATCCGAGCAGAAGTGCTCACTTCGGCGCAAGTGGGGCAAGGGCTGTACTTTGAGGTACTTACGGCATCAGAGAAGGACCACCCCCACCTCCCGCCCATAAATCTCTCCGCGAACCAGCTACGGCGGGTCGGCCTGCCGCTCGCAACCCGAGAGTGTTGACTCGGGGACTACGCGCCCGCCTCGATGGAGATCTCGGAGCAAATGAGCTGGCGACGACGGGACCGCCCCGGGCTCGCGTCTGCCCATCTGGCGCGAGACGGCGGCGGGCTCCTTACAGGCCATCATTGCGCGCCTTCTCGGCCTCGCCCGCTCGGCAGGTTCCCGACGGGCCAGGCGCACATCAACCGGCCGGACGCACTGGGCGAGGGCGGCTCTTGCCCTCCCTTCCTGTCAAGCCGCAACCTCCTGGCGCCTGAAGACGTCCAGGCGCCGGAGGAATTTCTCCAGGCGGGCGAAGGTTGAGGGGGCGCCGTGTGTGGTGGTAGAGTTCGAACTCGCCTCTCGAAGGGAGGCCATCATTTCCTGTATCATCCGCGCACAGTGCCGGGAGGCCCAAGATTCCCGCCGCATTGAAGATTGAAGTCGATTGACAACCAGCGCCCTTAGCTCAGCTGGATAGAGCGGCAGCCTCCGAAGCTGTAGGTCAGAGGTTCGAATCCTCTAGGGCGCACCATCCCCCATCCTTCATGTCCGCCGATCTCTCCCGTCCGCTCCGTCTTCTCTATCGCGGTCCACGCGGCCCCGCGCCCGGGGTGGTCAATCCGTATCGCGACGCGACGCCGGATCTCGACGGCTCGGGCGCGGCGCGGCAGCGGCGCCGGAACCTGGAGGCGTATCTGGAGCAGGTCGGGCGCGTCCGCTGCCTGCTGGTCGGCGAGGCTCTGGGCTTCCGCGGCGGGCGGTTCTCGGGGATCGCGTTCACCAGCGAGCGGCAGCTCGCCGGCGACGACGGCCGCCGGCTCCCCTGGGCGTCGGCGCCTCCGTTCGCGCCGACGAGCCTCAACCCGGCGCTCTGGCTGGAGCCGTCCGGCAGCGTGGTCTGGGATGCTCTCGGCGGCGAGCCTGACGGGGTCCTCCTCTGGAACGCGTTCCCGTGGCACCCCTACGCGCCGCGGAGCCCCCTGTCGAACCGCTGCCCCGAGCGCACCCTCTGGCGGGCGAACCTGCACGTCCTGGAGGAGCTTCTCGCCGAGCTCGGAGCGGTGCGGGTGCTGGCGGTCGGACGCACGTCCCAGGCCGCGCTCGCCGATCTCGGCGTCGCGGCGGCCGGGCTCCGGCACCCGGCGCACGGCGGAGCGGGCCTGTTCCGTGAACAACTCCGGGCCGAGCTTCGAACCTGTGCTATTCTTTCCTGAGCTTTCATGAGCGGCACGTCGGCCGCAGGAGGTTTCTCCATGCGTAGGTCCCTGGCTTGTCTGTCCCTGCTCGCGCTCGCTTGCGCCGTCCCGGCGGGGGCGGAGGTCTTTTTCGTGACCCTCACCAACGGCTCGACCTTCGAGACCGTCTATCAGCCGCAGGCGGCGAGCTGGGATCCCGGCATGGTGCTGCTGCTGACCGAGCAGGGCAACTGGATCGGGCTGCCCCAGGCGGACATCCAGGAAGTCCGTTCCGAGTCGCAGATCGCCGGGTATGGCCGGGCGATCGACGACAACACGTTCGAGCTCGGCTACGCGCCGAACGACGCCACGGACCCGAACGCCAAGCCCACCGAGCCCGCCGAGGCGCGCGCCCAGATGCTCGAGCAGATGCTCATGCAGCAGCAGGAGGAGCTCGACCGGCGCGAGGCCGAGCAGAGCTATACGGTCCAGCAGTTCGTGGACCCGGAAGACCTCCAGGGGATTCCGGCGCGCTTCATCGGCACGCCGAACGGAGCTGTTCCCAACCAGAACCAGTAGTAAGATCGCTCTCTCCGGGTCTCCCGTCGTGGGAGCCCCACTTTGACAGACCCGATGGTGCGGTGACCCCGGCCTCCCTCGTCGAGGAGGCCCGGGTCGAAGAGGGAAGCCGGTGAGACTCCGGCGCGGCCCCCGCCACTGTAACCGGGAACGAAACCGGAACGCGCCACTGCGCGGGTGGATCACGAGAAGGTGGTTGCCCGCGTGGGAAGGCCCGGGAGTAGGTTGATCCGGGAGCCAGGAGACCTGCCGTACCGTCCGACGCCACTTGCGGGGCTGCAGGTGTGGGCATCGGAGGCCTTGCGGTCTTCTCGCGCCCCGTTTTCTCCCGGCAGCCTGGCGGGGCGTCGCGCTTTTCTGGAGCCCGTATGCGCCACATCCTGCTCGTGGCCGGCGTCCTCGGGGGCGGATTGCCGGCTCTCGCTCTCGCCCAGACCGCCGTCCCGACCTTCGAAGAGACGCTGGTCGTCAGCGCCTCTCTCGATTCTGAAGACCGGGAGGACGTCCCCGCGACCGTCACCGTCGTCGACGCCGAGGAGATCCAAGCGCGCCAGGCCGACTCGCTGTCCGAGGCGATCTCCGTTGTTCCCGGCGTGACCATCGCTCAGGCCGGCGGACCCGGCCAGCAGACCTCACTCTTCCTGCGCGGGACGGAGTCCGACCAGACGCTCCTGCTCTGGAACGGCATCCAGCTCAACAACCCTTATTTCGGCGGCGTCAACTGGCAGTTCGTCTCCACCGACGGCGTCGAGCGCGTCGAGGTGGTGCGCGGGCCGTTCAGCGCCCTCTATGGCAGCAACGCGCTGGGCGGCGTCGTCCAGGTGTTCACCGGCTCCCAACAGGGGGGCACCCTGCGGCTCGAAGGAGGAGAGAACGGCTATGGCCGCGCCGGGCTGGCCGCCGGCGCCGACACCGGCCCGGTCCGCCTCGACGTGACCGGCCACGTACGGCGCGGCGACGGCGAGCTGGAGAACAGCTTCTTCGACAGTGAGGATCTGATGGGCCGGGCTCTATGGACGGTGCGGCCCGGCGTGCAGCTCGGCCTCCTGGTCCGTGGCAACGACTCCGACTCGGGCATCCCGCTCTCGGGGGGACAGCCGACCCCGCGGCGCACGATCGCTTGGCGGGAGCGCGAGGTCGCCGTCCCCTTCCGCGCCGAAGCGGGGCGCTGGGAGGTCGAGGCGCAGCTCTCCCGCACCGCGTTCGACTCCGCCTTCCGCGATCCGGACAGCCAGTTCGGCTCCGCCTCGGACACCGAATCCGAAGGGCTGCGCGGGCGCACCGTGGTCACCTACCGTGCGGGCGACCGGCTGTGGGTGGCCGCCGGCTCCGAGATCGAGCGGCTGGAGGTCACCGACTCCTCCACCTTCGGCACCAATCTGGACGGCGCCCGGCAGCGCACCTGGGCCGCCTTCGGCCAGGCGAGCTGGGGTGCGGGACCGCTCCGCCTCGACGTGGGCCTGCGCCGGGACGACAACGACGTCTACGGTGCGAAGACCAGCCTCCGCGCCGGGACGGTCGTCGACCTGGGCGGCGGCTTCCGGGCGCGTGCGAGCTACGGCGAGGCGTTCCGCGCTCCGTCGCTCGGCGAGCTCTACTTCCCCTTCTACGGCAACCCGGACCTCCAGCCCGAGACCGGCGCAACCTGGGAGGTGGGGATCGAGCGCGAGCGGAACGGCTGGAGCTTCGCCCTGGCCGGCTTCGAGACCCGGCAGCGCAACCTGATCGACTCCCACCCGGTGACGTTCACGGCGGTCAACATCGGCCGCGCCGAGAGCCGGGGCATCGAAGCCGAGCTGGGGGTCCAGCGCGGGATCTTCGCGGCCCGCTTGAGCGGCACCTGGCTCGACACTGAAAACCTCGATACCCGCGAGCCCCTGCTGCGGCGGCCCGAGGAGAGCGCCAGCCTGGTGCTCACGGCGCGGCCTGCCGCCTGGACGTTCAACGTCGAGACCCGCTACGTGGGAGACCGGCCCGACATCGACGAGAGCACGTTCACCCGCCGCACCAACCCGAGCTATCTGCGCTTGGACCTCGCGGCGCAGTGGCAGGCCACTCAGCACCTCGCTCCCTACGCCCGGGTCGAGAACGCCGCCGATGAGGAGTACGAGGCCGTGCTGGGCTATCCAAGCCCGGGCCGCACGTGGATCGGCGGCTTGGCGGTCGGGTTTTGAGGTCCCGCGGCGCGCTCCTCGCCATCCTGCTTCTGGCGCTCTCCGCCGGCTGCCGGAAAGGGGAGGAGCGCGCCGCCGCCCCTTCCGAAGCTTCCTGCCGGCGGGTCATCGCTCTGGCGCCGAACCTCTCCGAGACGCTGTTCGCGCTCGGCCTCGGCGCGCGGGTGGTGGGGGTGGACGACTACAGCCATTGGCCTCCCGAAGTCGAGAAGCTGCCGCGGCTCGGGGGGCTGTTCAATCCGAACCTCGAGAGGATCGTCTCTCTGCAACCGGACCTCGCGCTCCTCGTCCCCAGCGAGCGCGACCTCGGCGAGAAGCTCCACCGGTTCGGGGTCGACTCGCTGATCGTCTCGAACGAGACCCTGGCCGACATCGAGCGCTCGTTCCACACCGTGGCGGACCGTTGCGGCGTGCCGGAGGCAGGCGAGCGCCTCGCCGCGCAGTGGCGGCAGGATCTGCGGCCCGACCCGGTCGCCGGCGCGCCGCGGGTCCTCCTCTCGACCGGCCGGCCGGCGGGGCGTCTCGCGGATCTGGTGGTGGCCGGCCCGGGCACCTTCCTCGACGAGCTGTTGCAGCGCCTGGGAGCGGTGAACGCGTTCGCGGACGCACCGATCCGCTATCCCGAGGTGGGGATGGAGGAGATCGTCGCGCGCGCCCCGGACGTGGTCATCGAGCTGCGCGCAGATCCGCTCTCCCCCGAAGTGGCCGGCCGGCTGGTGGAGGACTGGAAAGCCCTGCCGCAGGTGACGGCCGTCCGGGAAGGGCGGGTGAAGGTGATCTCGGGGAGCCACGTGCTGATCCCGGGGCCGAGGCTGCCGCAGTTCTACCGGGAGCTGCGCAAGGCGCTCGGGGGTGCGGGTTGACGACCCTTCTCGCCGCCCGCGGCCTCACCTGGGACGCCGGCGGCCGCACCATCCTCGGACCGCTCGACCTGGAGGTCCGGGCCGGTGAGAGCCTGGTCCTCGTCGGCCCCAACGGCGCGGGCAAGACGACGCTGCTCCGTCTGCTCACCGGTCTTCTCCAACCCCGATCGGGCGAGCTCGCCTGGCGCGGCCAGCCGTACGCGGACCTCTCGCGGCGCGAGCTGGCGCGGCGCATCGCCTACGTGCCGCAGATCCGGTCCTCCCGCGTGCCGCTCACCGTGGAGGAGGTCGTCCTGCTGGGCCGCTATCCGCACCTCTCGGCCTTTCAGTGGGCACCCCGGCCGGAAGACTTCACCGCCGTCGACGAAGCACTCCGCCGGGTCGGTGTCGAGGAGCTGCGGCGGCGCCGTGTCGACGAGCTCTCGGGCGGCGAGCGGCAGGCGGTGTTCATCGCCGCGGCCCTGGCCCAGGAGGCGGAGCTCCTCGTCCTCGACGAGCCCACGATCCACCTGGATGCCCGCCATCAGAGCGATCTGGCCGGGCTCCTCCTCCGCCTGGCCGGCGAGTCCGGGAGGACGGTCGTCCTGGCGACCCACGATTTGAACCTGGCGTCCCTCTTGGGCGATCGCCTGCTGGCCTTGGCGGGCGGGCGGACCCTAGCGGCCGGCCGGCCGGCGGAGATCCTGCGGCCCGACGTGCTGGAGCGGCTCTTCCGCGCCCGCTTCGAGATCGTCCGCGGCGGCGAGCGGCCGATGATCATGCTCCGCCTCGATCCGGCTACGCAGTCGAGCGAGAAGGTCGGTACGACGTGACCGTCCGCCCCCGTCTCACCCTCTTCCTGCTGGCCCTTTTCGCCATCGCCGCGCTGCTGGGAGCGCCGCTGGCCGGCAGCCACGACATCTCCTTGTCCGACGTGCTGCGCAGCGAGCCGACGGCGGCGTCAATCTTCTGGCAGCTCCGCCTGCCGCGGGTGCTCCTGGCCCTCCTTGCCGGCGCGGGGCTGGCGGTCTCCGGGCTCGGCTTCCAGACCCTGTTCCGCAACGATCTGGCCGAGCCTTACACCCTCGGAGTGGCGAGCGGCGCGGCTCTCGGCGCCGTCCTCGCCCTGCGCCTGGAGGAGAGCGCGGCGCTCATCGGCCTGCCGGTCGTCGCCCTGGCGAGCTTCGCCGGCAGCCTGGGAGCCACGGCCCTGGTCGCGGGGCTCGCCCTGCGCCGCCGCGACTCCGCCACCTCGACGCTCCTCCTCGCGGGCATCGCCGTCTCGCTCTCCTGCTCGGCGATCATCCTCTTCCTGCAGTACCTGTCGGATTCGACCCAGACGTTCCGGATGGTGCGCTGGATGATGGGCGGGCTGTCGGTGGTGGGCTACGGCGAGGTGCTCTGGGTGCTGCCGTGGGTCCTGGGAGGGGCCGCCCTACTGCTGGTTCTGCGCTGGGACCTGAACCTTTTGCTCCTGGGCGAAGAGCTGGCGTCGAGCCGGGGCGTCGACCTGGGGCGGCTCCGCCTGAAAGTTCTCCTCGCGACCTCTCTGATGATTGGCGCGCTGGTGGCGGTGGCAGGCCCCATCGGCTTCGTGGGCCTCATGGTGCCGCACATCCTGCGCCGCTGGGTCGGGCACGACCATCTGTACCTGGCGCCCGCCTGCGTGCTCGGCGGCGGCGCCTTCCTGGTCCTCTGCGATCTGGCGGCGCGGACGATCATGGCCCCGGCCGAGCTGCCCGTCGGTGTGCTGACCGCGCTCCTCGGCGGACCGTTTTTCCTGTGGCTCCTGGTCTGGAAGTCCCGCGGATGAGCGAGCCTCCTCTGAAGTGGCGTCAAAGGAAGATCGATGAACAAAGATAAGCGGGCCGTCGAAGACGATCTTCGACCTGAGTACAAACGAGAAGATCTTGGCGTAGGCGTCCGGGGCAAGTACTACATCGATCCAACGTCGGTGAAGCGGTCCTTGACCGAATCCGTCCTCCTCTCCTGGAGCGGTGGCAAGGACAGCTCGCTGGCCCTGCATGCCCTGCGGCAGACACCGGGCTTGGAGGTCGCCGGCCTCCTCACCACCGTCACCGAAGACTACGACCGCATCAGCATGCACGGCGTCCGGCGCACCCTGCTCGAACGCCAGGCGGCCGAGGCCGGGCTGCCGCTCCACGTCGTCCTCATCCCCCGCGAGTGCACGAACGAGATCTATGAAGAGCGGATGACCGCCGTCCTGACCGGCATCCGCGACGCCGGCATCCGGAGGGTGGCATTCGGCGATCTCTTTCTGGAAGACATCCGGGCCTACCGCGAGAGCCGGCTCGCCGGATTCGGGATGGAAGCGATCTTTCCCGTCTGGGGGAGGGACACCGCGGAGTTGGCCCGCGACTTCCTCCGCCTCGGCTTCGCCGCCGTCCTCGTCTGCGTCGACACCGAAACCCTCGCCCCGGCCTTCGCCGGCCGCGCCTTCGACGAGGACTTGCTGCGCGACCTGCCGCCCGGGGTCGACCCGTGCGGCGAGAACGGCGAGTTCCACACCTTCGTCCACGCCGGACCAATCTTCCGGGCGCCGGTGCCTATCCGAGTCGGCGGGGTGGAAGACCGCGGGCGGTTCCACTACTGCGATCTGGAGTGACGGCGCCGCGATCCTTTCGGGACGGCGAGCTCCCGGTTCCGGAACGATCCATCTCGGCTCCGACACGGTCGAAGCCCGCCCGGAAGCTTCCGCCGCTCTTCTGACACTGTCGGAGCCCGCCCGGAAGTTTCCGCCGCTGCTCTGACACTGTCGGAGCGCACGCGGAAGCTTCCGGCGCTGTTCCGACAGTGTCAGAGCGCGCGCGGAAACTTCCGGGGCTCCTCTGACAGTGTCGGAGCGCGTTCGTAAGCTTCCGGGGCTGCTCCGACACTGTCGGAGCGGGTCAGACGAGCATGTGCATCGGAAGCCCGAGCTCATCGCGCTCTTCTTCCGCGGGCAAACGAATGGCGACGCCGGAGTGGATGCGCCGCGCGGACCAGAGCGCGGCCAGCGCGTCCAGGATGTCATCGTCTCCTGCCTGATCCCGGGGTACTGCCACCCGGATCGCGTCGGCCGCATCCCCGAACACCGTCCGCACCAGATCGATACGCTCGGCAAAGCCGAACCCCGTCTTTTTGGGATGGCGCATCGGCCGCCCCTCTGCCCAGACAGAGAAGCAGACTTCCGGGTGGACCTCGAAGACGCGTTCCGCGAGCTGCGGGTCCCGCCGGAGCACCGAATCCACATCTTTGATCTTGGGCAGAATCGCGTGACTCTGCCGGCTGAGGCGCTTTCCGCAAACCACGTGGGATGCCTCGCAAGCGTCCTCATAGGACTGTGCGTCCAGAGTGACGCGGGCTGGCGCAGGAAAAACGCTGCTCGCGCGAGGCCCAAGCAGCTGGCGCGCCTCTCCATCGACGGTGCGGCGCTGGCCGCCCGGCAGACCAATCGGGATATCGATCGCCGTCACCAGCGCGGGATCGCGAAACAGCGAAGCCGCGTCCGGGAAGACCTCGGGAGTCACTCGCGCGGTGCGCAGATCGAGCGACACTGCGAGCCAACCAGCAGGACAGCCATCTACGCCGCGTAAGATCATTGGTACATTCGCGTGGGAATCGCTCTGATCAGGCCAAGCATTCGTTCAAGGCGGCCTGAGCTTCGACCACCTTTGGCGAGCGAAGCTTGGTAAAGATCGCCACCGCACGCTCGGCATGGCGGCGGCCCTCAGCGCCACCTCCCTGCCGAGCCAGGGCTTTGGCCAAGCGCCAACAGTCGGAGGCGATCAGTTCTTTGCGACCGACTTCCTCAGACAGCTTCAAGGCTTCGCGTGAGAGGAGTTCGGCCTCTTGCCACTGCTTGCGCTCCAGAGCCAGCTCGGCAAGGTTGCCCGTGCAAAAGGCGACAACTTCGGGATCAGGCAGGATTTTGGCCATTGCGAGAGCTTCTCGGAGGTGAGCTTCCGCCTCGTCGAGCTGGCCTGACTCACGAAGCACTCCAGCTAGGTCGTTTAGTGCGTTGGCCACTTCTAGACTCTTCGGCGACAGGTTGCGCCGGAGTTCAATCGCTTCGCTGAGAGAGGTGACTGCAGAGGAATAGTCCCTTGCCAGCTTATGGCCCAGGCCGCGGAGGCGGATGGCGAAGGCGCTCTCGTGCGCACCAGCGCGAGCTGCTTGCCAGTGAGCAGCGGCGCGGTCGGCACAGGCCAGCACCTCGGTGGGCTGGCCGCGAAGGAAATAACAAAAGCCGGCGTGATAGGCGCGCCAGCCAGCGTTTTCAAGGTCTCTGACACGCTCGGCCCTGGCCTCGGCTTCAATGCTGAGGGAGATCCAATCATCCCAGCGACCAGAGAACTGAAGAAAATCGGCCAAGGCGTAGCACACGGTCTGGAGCCGGCGGTTATCGCCCGCAATCAGCACCGGCAGGGCAGCGGCGAGTTGCGGCCAAGCGGCTTCCAAGGCGGGGAAGCGAGCGTGCTCCTTGTAACCGTTCTCCACGGCAAGGGCGTAGGCCTGGTCTGCCAGACGCTCGCCGCTGACGCCAACCGCTTTGGGATGAGAGCGCCGAAGAAAACGAGCGGCGAGCGGCGGGAGCAGCCAGGTGGCGGCTTGGTCGTCCTCGACCAGCAACGCGCGATCGCGCAGGCCGTCCAGAGCGGTTTCCGCAGCCTTTGGGCTCAGCTCGGCCAGCGGCAGCAGCCACCCGATGAGCGCCGGCTGGGTGAAGTGGACTAGGGCAGCGAGCACCGCCGTCTCCTCCGCCGTGAAGGTCTCGACCAGATGGCCGAAGACAAAGCCCAGCGGATCATTCTTTTCATCCACTTTCTGGAGGTCATGCGCCTCTTGCAAACGCTCGATTGCTTCGGCCACTGTGCGGCAGCGGCCCGTGATCCGGCCCAGTTGGCCCGCTGTCCAAGTCAGCAGCAACGGATTGCCGCCGGTTTCGGCGTAAAGTCGATCGCGTTCGGCCTGCGTGAGTCGGGCGATGGGCTCCCAGCGCCGGCCCAGCTCGGCTAACAGCTCGTCGGCGGCATCGCGTTCCAGCTTGTCCAGGCGAAGGTTGTGCGCGGCGGTCGAACTGTAGGCGCGGCGGCGGCTGGTGACGATCGCGCGGCAAGCTGTGGGAAGGTTGTCCAGCAGCTCGAATACGCGACGGCGCTCCTCTTGGCTGAAGGTCTCGAGATTGTCTAACACCAGCAGCGCGCGGTAGTTGGCGAGCGCATAGCGTACGAGAAGGGGCCGCTCCTCCGGCACAGCCTTCGGAATTTCTTCACGGCCGAGCGCTTGGCCCAGCTCGTTGAGCAGTGCGTGATAGCTGGCCACGCGATAGTCCTGCAGCGGCTCTACGCCGTAGGGAAGCAGCTCGCGGTCCTTGGCCGTGAACCACAGCTTGAGCGGGAAATGCTCGGCTGGCGCCCGATGCGCCGCTTCGAGCGCGAGCGCGGTCTTCCCCACACCGCCGGGACCATCCAGCACGACTCCCCAACTGCGATCTTCTCCAGCTCCTTCGTACGTCCGAAGAACGGTCGCTGGGCAGGCAGCGTGGAATGTGGACCGGGTGCCGGTGAGGTGGTCTCGGCCGATATTGCAACGACCGTGGTGGTCTTGGTTGGCGCGGCGGCTCGAGACCGCGCGGCAACAGGCTCGGGGGGTGTCCCCAGGTCCTCCTCAAGCTCAGCGTGGTCATGATCGGGAATGAACCGCCATCGCCCTGTCGCACTCGTCGCGCGGAGCGGCCAGAGACGGAGGTTTGCGTCGTCTCTGCCGAACTCGATCTGTCCCGCGGCGTAGCCGTGAGCCCGCTGGATCTTCGGAGGCTCGCCGAACTTATCCATGCCGAAAGCGGAGCAACCCTGGCAAAGGCGGACTGCTTGGCCGGAGCCGCCGCGGCGGATATAGGTGATGTCCGCCTCGTGCTGATGGCCGAAGAAATGGACGGCGAAGCGCCCAGCCGGCGCGATTTCCGACTCGCCCTGCTTTTGTGCCTCAGGCGTCAGCCAATTCGGTCCCTGATGGGTGAGCAGCAAGCAGATGTCGTGTTGTTTCGACCAGGTGTCCACGCCACCGTCACACACCGCGTGAAGTTGCCGGGCATCCCACACCAGCCGCCCTTCGTAGTCGCCGCCGGCTAGCTGGAGAAAGGTGGTGTTCAGCCCCACGATGCCGATGCGCCGCCCGCCGCATTCAAGAGTCACCGAGAAATCGCCAGGCAGCGCGCCTGTCTTCACCGCGCCGGGCCGATGGGGCGCCTTGCCCCACCACTGGCTGTAGGCCGCGAAGGCGTCAGTGATCACTCGGCGATAACTACTCGCGGGCTGATCCCAAAACTTCGCCTCGATGCGCTGGAAGCCGTCCTTCTCCAGCAGCACGTCGACCGCCGCGTTGTCGTCCAGGGGATTGGGGCGATACAGGTCGTGATTGCCAGGCACCGCCAGCAACACGGCGTTTCCCGATCCGAGCTCGCGGAGCTTTTCCCAAAGGGGGTCGAGAACCTCGGCCTGCATCTTTTCGAACTGGGCGGTCTCGCCCGATTGCACGAGGTCGCCCGTGAAGAGCACGGCGTCCCACGGACCGCACCGTTCGTGCAGCGCGGCGAGGCTGTCGAGAAACGGCTCGCGCAGCGTGGGCCACAGGCAGTCCTGCCCCTTCAGACCGTAGTGGAAGTCCGTGAGATGCAGCCAGGAGAAGAAATTCGTTGCCATAGCTGGCCAAAGCATATCTCCGCTGGAACGGCCTCCGGCAGTACAATCCCCGCGAACGCTGAGGGAGGGTGCGCCCATGAAAGCCATTCGAGTCCAAGCCTACGGAGACCCCGAGGCCCTTCGCTTCGAGGAGAACGTTCCCGATCCGGTTCCTGGCGAAGGCCAGACGCTGGTCCGCATCGAGGCCATCGGGGTCAACTTCATCGACGTCTACCACCGGACGGGTCTCTATAAGGTCGCGTCTCTGCCGTTCACTCCCGGACAGGAGGCCGCCGGCACCATCGAGGCGGTCGGCCCCGGGGTCAGCAGCCTCTCTTTGGGGGACCGTGTGGCTTACACGGGTGTGATGGGGTCCTATGCCGAAAAGGCGGTGGTGCCGGTCGACCGGCTGGTGAAGCTTCCGGAAGGGTTGAGCGCCCGGGATGGCGCCGCCGCCATGCTTCAGGGCATCACGGCCCACTATCTCGCCACCTCGACGTTTCCCCTGAAGCCCGGCGATACCTGCCTGGTCCATGCGGCCGCGGGCGGAGTCGGCCTGCTCCTCTGCCAGATCGCGAAGATGCGGGGTGCCCGCGTGCTCGGAACGACCTCGACGGAGGAGAAGGCGCAGCTCGCCCGCAAGGCCGGAGCCGACGAGGTCATCCTCTACACCGAGCAGGACTTCGCGGCCGAGGCCCGGCGCCTCACCGACGGGCAGGGAGTCCAGGTCGTCTACGATGGCGTGGGCCGTGAGACGTTCGACAAGAGCCTGGACTCCCTGGCGCGTCGCGGCATGCTGGCCCTCTTCGGACAGGCGAGCGGGCCGGTTCCTCCCTTCGACCCGATCATCCTGAACACCAAGGGCTCGCTCTTCCTCACCCGGCCCTCCCTCTTCCACTACATCGCGGCACGCGAAGAGCTCGCCTCGCGGGCGGCCGACGTTCTCGGCTGGATTCTGGATGGCAAGCTGAAGCTGCGCATCGACCTCGAGCTGCCGCTGCGCGACGCGGCCGAGGCGCACCGTGCCCTCGAAGGCAGGAAGACTACCGGAAAGGTGCTCCTCCTGCCCTGAGGCCCGTGGCTCGTTCCGTGGAGCGGACGCCGCTCAGTCGTAACGCCAGTCCTTCGCAACGACGATCAGGGCTCCATCGCGGAAGCCGACCTGGTAGGACCGCCACGCATAATCTCCAGTCTTGGAGCAGTGATCGGTCGAATAACTCCAGACCAGGTCGGGATTCCCCGCGAGGCGATACCACCGCGGATTGCCGTGCAGGAAACGCGGAGGCCCGGTGACCGCTTCGACCTCGGCAGGGCTCATCCCGGGATGGAGCCGATCGAAGCTCTCCCGCTTGAAGCCGGGGGCGAAGCAGGTGTCGACGTAGGGGTTCGGCAGGAACTTGCTCTCGGGAAAGTGCCAGGCCAGATATGGACCGATGGGGCACAGGAGCACGAGAGAGACGATCAGCTTCCGAGACGGCGGCCCTGGCATGAAGCGGGCCCAGGCCAGAGCCGCCAGGGCGATGACGGGCAGCGCCCAGAGCACCCCGACGACACCGCTGGCCACGGGAAACCACGAGAGAGCCGACGCCACACCGAAGACATATCCGCCGAGAGCGAGAACCCCGAGGACCGCCACGAACGTGAGCCGGGGGTGGCGCATTTCAGTCATAGCGCCAGGCCGTGTCGACGGTCACGACGACGCCGTTGCGAAAGCCGACCCGGTACGACCGCCACGCATAGTCTCCGAAGAAGGAGCAGTGGTCGGACGAATAGACCCACTCCAGGTCCGGGTTGCCCGGCAGTACATAGCCCCAGGACTTCGGCGGGCGCCGAAAATGGGGAGCCCCCGTGACGGCTTCGACTTCGGTGGTGCTCATCCCGGGATGGAGGCGATCGAAGCTCGCCCGATCGAAACCGGGATCGAAGCAGGTGTCGATGTAAGGGTCCAGCAGAAACTTGCTCTCAGGAGCGCACGAAGCCATCAGCAGACCGACCGCGCCCAGGATCACGAGAAGGCTTTTCATCGTCTTCGGCGGTGCCCATGGCGTGATCCGGCCCCAAGCCAGGCCGAGCAGGGCCATCACGGGCAGCGCCCAAAGCACCCCGATCACACCGCTCCCCCCCGGTTGATCCCACAGAGCCAAGGCGACTCCGAGACGGTACCCTCCGACACCGAGGGCGCCGCAGACGGCCAGGAAAATGATCCAGGAGATCCAAGCGATCCAGGAATGGCGCATTGAACGCGTCTACGTTCTGGAGCGCCGGGATGTCTAGGCCGTGCCCGCCCCCTGGGGCCACTCGAAGGTCCTAGGGGGCAAGCAAGGCTTGAGGGCTCCGGTCAGAAGATCCGGACTTCGAAAGCCGCGACCACGGTGGAGGTCGAATCGCGGCCGAGGAGGACGCGGACGAAGTAGCGGTAGTTGTTGAAATCGATCATCGAGGAGGAGAACGTGCAGGTCGTCGTCGTGGCCGATGCGCTGACCGGCGCGATCGCGATGCAGACGGAGGAGGCTCCGGAGGCGGTCCCCCGAGGGGCTCGATACAAGATCGCCTGGGCGAAGGTGGCGGGGCTCCCGCCGGGGTTCTTGGCGGTGAACTCCATCGTGGTCCAGGCTGGATTGCCAGTGTCCTTGGGGTTGGTCACGTTGTAATTGGCCCCGACGGTGCCGGTGGCACCCGCCCGAAAGGCGAGACTGGAGCTCCCTGCGTAATAGTTCCCGATGGCGGTGTCCTCGATCGCCCCGGTCGAAGCGACGGCGGTCCACATCTGAGCACTGGCGTTCGACGAGATGGCCAGCAGGGCGAGGAATCCCAGGGCACAGATCAGCTTACGGAACATCAGTCGACCTCCCTTTCATGGATCCAGGCGGGATCGCCTGGCTGGCGGGGTGCATCGCAGAGCCTGTGCCACTCCGGGCCCGTTCCCGCAAGCTATTGCAGATCAAGGAGATGGACAGCTCGGGGAGGCCGCGCCGCGGCGTCCGGGTCTCATTTCTGAGCCGCCCGGCCGACCGGAGCGTTCCGGAGTTGAAACCGTCGCGGTTGGAAGCCGTGCTCTCGCAACACGCCTTTCGCTCCTTGGAGACGTGTCATGATGAAGATCACCTGCCGGTCGAATCGAAGAGCGCGCCACCGTCGCCGCAGGTGACGCCCGGGCGCTGGTCGTGGGGCACACAGACGGTCACCTCGCCGGTGCAGGTGCCCCCCTTTCCGTCGGTGGCTGTGAAGCCCAGGCGGTAGACGCGGCCGTCTCCGACGCCCTGACGGTCGGCTCGCACCTGAGGCCTGGCGGTCCCCAGGCCGGTGGCGTCCGGCGAGCCCTTCTTCGCGAGCGGCTCGTCCTGCCGGATCGAGGTGACCGCGAGCGCGACAAGGTCGCCGTCCGGATCGGTGACGCCGCGGAGCGCGACCGGGCGGAGCTTCCCGTTTGGCGGCCAGAGGGTGGCCGGGCTGGCCGTGGCCGCGGCACAGTCGGGCGGACGGTTGGCGGCCCCGATCCGAGCGACCCAGGCGTCGATCTGCACGCCGCCTCCGAAGACGGGCTGGATGGCGTTCCGGGTCGGGAAGTCCAGACTCTGGGTGTAGCCGGTCAGGTAGATGTCGCCCCCCGGCCCGAGAGCGAGGCCCTGCGCCAGATCCTCGGCGCCGGTCTCCCCCCGGATCGGGACGGTCCCGCCCAGGAAGGTGGAGAAGACGATCTCCCGACCGCCGGGGCTCAGGCGAGTGACGAAGGCATCCGTGAAGCAGACGTTGCACCGCCGGTCGAAGAACGGCCGGCATTCCGCCTGCACCGGAGCGGCGAGCGGGAAATCGGCCGAGCTGGTGTAGCCGGCCACGACGATCCCGGCACGGTCGACGGCGATTCCCAGGGGGACCTCGTTGCCGCTGCCGCCCAGGAAGGTCGAGAAGACGAGCGCTCCCGTAGGAGAGAGCCGGGTCAGGAAGGCGTCGCCGTAGTCCGGGCTCTTCAGGACCGGCTGAAGGGCATCCTTGATCGGAAAGTCTGGCGAGCCGGCCAGTCCGGCCACGTAGGCGCTGCCCGCCTCGTCCACGGCGACCGCATGGCCGACCTCGTAGCCCGCACCCCCCAGATAGGTTGAATAGACCAGCGAGGACCCGGAAGGAGCGAGCTTGCTGACGAACGCATCGTCCCCGCCGCTCCCGGTCCCGCGGTACGTGCTCTGCACGGCGTTGACGACAGGAAAGTCGGCAGACCGGGTGTTGGTGTTGCCGGTGACATAGGCGTTCCCGGCCGATCCACGGCAAGGCCCTCGACGATTTCGTAGTGGCTGCCGCCCAGGCAGGTGGAATAGAGGAGCCCGGAGCCCTCCAGAGTGAGCTTGGAGACGAAGACGTCCAGTCCGGCGCAGGGACGCGGCAGCGAGGAGATCTGCGGGAAATCGGCCGAGTCGGTGAACCCTGTCACGTAGGCGTGGCCCTGGGGATCGAGGGCGATGTCGTAGCCAGCATCGAGAGAGGTGCCCCCCAGCTTGGTGGAGTACACCAGGCTCGCGCCGTCCGGCGCGAGCTTCGCGACGAAGGCGCTGGCGGTGAAGCGGTGGTCGCGGTCGAACGGAGGGAGCAGAGGGTTGACGACCGGAAAGTCGGGCGAGAAGGTGGTCCCCGCCACGTAAGCGTGCCCCTCCAGGTCGACCGCGATCCCCAGGGCATGATCGGAGGAGCGGCCGCCGAGATAGGTCGACCAGACGATCGCGCCCGCGGCGTCAAACTTGGTCACGAAGGCATCCGGGAAGGAAGGGGACAAGCCCAGCCCACCTGCCACAGGGAAGTCGCTCGATTCGGTCTGGCCGGTCACATAGGCGTTCCCCTCGGCGTCGACGGCGATGTCCTCTCCCAGGTCGATGTCACTGCCGCCCAGGTACGTGGACCAGACGAGGACGGGATCGATCACCAGCGGCCGCGTCCGGTCATAGGACCCGACCGCAAGGCCGATCGTTCCGTCCCGCAACCGCCGCCAGCGGCTCGCCACCTCCCGCCGGTCCCCTCCAGTCATCTGGTACGAGACCGGCCGGCGCAGGCGGACTGCGCCGCCGTTCCTCTCGAGGACCAGGTCGCCCGCGGAGTCGATGGCCGGCCGGTCCGTTCCCTCGATGGCGAGGCGGACCGCGCCCGGGTCGGCTCCCGGGGCCACGATGACGTCATATTCGAGCTGCCGCGGCTCGCCGTAGAAGACGAGGTCGATTCCGGGGTAGATCTCCCGGTACCGGACCCGTGCATAGCTGCGGATGCCGGTGCGCCACTGCGCGGAGTCGGAGCCGCGCAGGACATGGGTGCGGCCCGGCAACTCCCCTTCACCCACGGCGGGCGCGAAGCGGGCCCCGGCCCAGCGCAGGCGGAGCGCGAGACCGCCGCCGTGCGGGGCCATCACCGCTTCGGACTCTGTCAGGAAGAGAGCGTAGGCTGGAGCGCGGGCCAGGAACCGCACCGCGGAGTCGGCCTGGCCCCGGTTCTCCTCGAAGGCGAGGGGACGTTTGCCCAGAGCCTCGACGGTGCGGGCCGGGGCTGCCAAGGCGGGGACAGCGAGTGCGAGCGCGGACAGACAGCCGAGGGACCGGATCACCCATCGCATGCGAGACCTCCTTGGATGGGCTCTTCGGCAACCGGGCGGTCTCGGGATGAGACTCTTGGCTTTGCGTCCCCGCCTCGCGGCGGGTTTGCGTTTTCGAAGCCTCTCCCGGATTCTGCGCCGGGCGGCGCGGTGCGGGCAAGCTTATGGATGCAGAGCCAAATCCCTGGTCAAGGCGGATGGACCAGGTCCATCAGATCGATTTGGCCCGGGGCCGAAATACGGACGATCAGCCTCCGCTCGCGAGTGCCTTCGCCCGTTCCGCCTCGGGGCGCTCGCACGACGGGCCGCAGAGGGCGAGGATCTCCTCGGAGAAGCTGCGGGCGCGAGACGGCTCGCCCGCCAGCTCGGCGGCCCGGGCCGCGCCGGCGAGGCGCATCGCGTCGACCTGCCCCGTCCAGTCGTAGGGACCCGCGGGCGGCTCCTTGCCCGGGTGCTCCGGATACTTCGGCAGGAGACGGTTCAGGGTCTCCGCCGCCCGTTTCTGCTGGGCATAGGTCGTGTCGTTCGGCAGGCGAACGCCTGGCGGGCCGTTTCATAGCCGAAGGAGTGGAGCAGAGCCATGGCGCGGTCGAAAGCCGGCTGGATCTCGGGCTTGCAGGTGATGGGGAAATGGACGCGGCCCAGGACCTCCCCTGCGGGATGCTGGTGCTCATGAGACTCCTGGGCGGCCCCCGGCAACGCGGCCAACCAGCAGATGATGGTCAAGGCGATGAATCCGTGCTGTCTCATGAAACCTCCTCGACAGTTGTCCCTGGAGCGCCGGCAGGTGAACGGTATCGTAGCGTTATGGCATGGTCTGGCAGACAATGTTCTTGAGCGTTTCCTGGCAGTCCTCCGTGATATCTCCGCCGGCACCGACTGTGCTGGCCAGCTCCAGGGTTTTCAAGGTCTCCGTGCTCAGGTGAAGTTTCTTCGTCTTCTTTTTCATCTTTCCCTCCTTGGGCGGATGAGGAGTGTGCTCTTGAAAGGCTGACGGTACGTTCCAGTATAGATCTGGAGGAGGCCCCGCACAGCTACCCTGTGAGGTGGGACAGCCACGCGGCCGACTCGCGGATGGACCAGGCCCAGTCCGCGGGAGTCATCATGTGGAGACACTCCTCGATCTCCACATAGCGAAGGCGTTCGGGATGCTGGCGGTAACGCTCTTCCAGGTCCGCATGGAAGGTGCGGGCCGCGGCGGGCGAAACGGTCTCGTCCCGCCCCGCCGTGATGAAGAGGAGGGCTGTAGGGAAGAACCGATCGATCTCCAGGGGTGGGGGCTCGCGGGGTGCGGCCACTCCGGGGAGGCAAGGAGCGCCACGGCCGCCCGGATGCGGGGATCGATCGCCGCCGCGCCGTAGGTGATCATCCCGCCCATGGAGACGCCGGCCGCCCCGATCCTCGCCTCGTCGGCCAACCCGGCGCCGCGGAGGAGGTCGATGATCCCCGGCACCTCCGCCGCCGTTGCGGCCACGAGGGCGTAGAACTCGCGGTCAGTCTCGTCCTTCGTTCCCGAGAAACGCTCCTCGAAGTCAGGCAGGCGGCGCTCACCATGTCCGGCGGCATCGATGCCGACCGCCAGGAACCCTGCCTCGGCCAGCGTCGCGAGCTCGGGCCGATGGGTCGCCTTGCCGGCGGTGAAGCCATGGAACCAGAGCACCGTGGGCAGTGGCAGGCGGGCCGAAGAGGGGCGGGCAATCAAGGCCGGAGCTGCGCCGAGACGGCGTTTCTCAAAGAGAATGGTCATGAGGAGGAACGGTGGACGCTGGCGCCAGGTTCTGCCCCCGGCTCCAACATCAACCGCCGCTCCACGTTCCGGACATGATGAAGGTTGTGGTAGAGCGTGAAGAAGAGCATCTCCCGGACCGTGAGCCGGCCCAGGGCAGGATGGGGCAGGCGAAGCCGATCCAACTGCCATTCCCGCCAACCCGAGACAGCGCCCGTGAGGTGTTCGGACACCTGATCCAGGTCAGCCATCAGTGCGCTTCGCTGCTCTTCATTCTGATCCGAGCTCGCCAGCGGCTTAGGCGCGAACCGGCCGGCCGTAACACCCTCGGCCAGCCGTGTGAGATACCGCTCCCGGACCTCCGAGTACGTCCTCGAAGCGCGCAGGCCGGCGCCGAAGCGGAGCGCCAGCAGGATTTTCGGCGTGCTCAACGCGCGCAGCACGGGCCGGTTCGATTTCAGGAGATGGCGGACGTTGTCGGCCGGAGACCAGGCACCGCCAAGGGGATGGAAAAACTCGGTGATCGAGAAGGAGCTCCAGAAGTCCCGGCTCCGGGCATGAAGCGCCCGAAGCTCGCGGACGATCTCTTCCCCGCCGAACGGCTCCTGCACCGGGATCGAGTCCTGGGTCATGGTGACCTCCGGCAGGGATCATAGCGCGCTTGTGCCGAGAATCCTACTCGGAGTAGGATTACGGCATGCGCACTGAGAAGGTCTCTCTCACCCTGGAAGAAGAGCTCCTCGCCGCGGCTCGCGAAGTCGTCGGCGCCCGAGGGCTTTCGAGCTACGTCAACCGTGCGCTCCGTCACCAGCTACAGCACGACCGCCTCGCCGGCCTCCTCGCGGAGCTTGAACAGGAGAAGGGGCCGATCGAGCCAGAGGTGATCGAGGAGGTCCGTCGAGCATGGCCGGCACCCGGAGAGAAAGCCGCCAAGCGCCGCAGCGCCTGATCCTCGATTCCGGAGCGGTCATCGCCCTGGCCCGAGGAGACCAGAGAGCACGGGCATTTCTGGCCCGGGCGCTGGAGCTTGGGGTACCGGTGGAGATTCCGGTGGTCGTCGTGGCGGAGACTGTCCGCGGAGGGCCGCGCGACGCACCGGTCCACCGTGTTCTCAAGGCGGTCGGCTCGATTCCCGAAGCGCGCGAAGTCCACGGCCGCACTGCCGGCAGCCTTCTGGGAGCGGCCCGCTCGTCCGGGACCGTGGATGCTCTCATCGTGGCTCATGCAGCGGTGGGCGGAGGAGCCCATATCCTCACTGGCGACCGAGAGGATCTCGAACGCCTTGCGGGGCCTCATCCGGAGGTGTGGATTCAGCCCCTCTGAGCCCTTTCGCAGGGGCTTGGCTGGCTCCCCCCTCCGCCCAAACTATCCCCAAGCCCGAACGGTTCGCGATCTCCGTCAACGGACCATGGCGGATCACCTTTGAATGGGAAGACGGGGACGCTCTCCGAGTCGACCTTGAGCAGTACCACTGAGGAGCAGCCAATGCCTGAATTCAAAGCCAGTCACCCCCCTGAGATGGAGCCGGCTCATCCCGGCGCGATCCTGCGCGAGGACGTGCTCCCGGCGCTGGGCTTGAGCGTTGCCGAAGCGGCGCGGCAGTTGCGTGTCTCCCGGCAGATGCTCCATTCGATCCTCGCCGAACGTGCGGCCGTCTCGCCCGAGATGGCCGTGCGGCTCGGGAAGTTCTGTGGCAATGGCGCCGGCTTCTGGCTCCGGATGCAGACCGCGCATGACCTGTGGCACGCCGAGCGGAAGCTGCGAGACGAAGTGAGCCAGATCCCCGAGCACGCCGCATAGATTGAAGCTGCGAATCGCGGTGCCAGGCACCTATTTCGGCCGAGATTCCGGTGGTCGTCGTAAGCCGAGACGTTTCGTGGCGGGCTGCGTGACGACGAATTAAGCGCCAAGCTTCAGCGCCGTCCACGCCATCACGGTCACGGCACTGAAGAGGAAGACGCGAGATCCTCCGCAACGCGGTTTAGGGATAAGGGCGGTGCCCGGGCGCCGCTTGGTTCGCAACGTGCGCCAGAATAAGCCTTCGCACCGATTCACTCCCTATAAACGAAGCCACCCGGCTTCGGCAAGGGCGCTTCGCCTGCAGGAGGTAGCGAGGGGGCTTGCTTCAACTTTCCCCGGAGTCCTTCCAGAATCTCTTTAAGTTCGCTGAGGATCGCCAGATGGAGCCGCGACCAGCCTTCATTATCATCGCGGTCGATGTGCTCCGTGCCCACCAACCTCTTGAGTAGAGCCCCGATCTTACGGAGCTGGTTTGCATTATCTTTACGATCCTTGCTGCTCTGCCCTCCTCCGAGATCATGCGCTTCATAGATACGGAGTGAGTTGATTGCGCGTAACCGGCCCTCTGCAAGGTACTCAGCGACCTGAGGTATTTCGTAGGTGACCTCAGAACTACGAAGCTTCGCGTCCAACTGCTCCCAGAACACCTGCTGAAGGCGTTGAATAAAGATGGAGAAGAGATTGTAGTCTGCCACTTGGCGGCCAAGCACGAACTCCAAGGTCTCGATTGTCCGTGTTGTCGGTACGAACAGAGGCCGCCCTACGCATTTCTCCGCCGCTTGATTGCAGTCAAGATAGAGAGATTTGATCCGACGCGCCAGCAATTCGCGCTCACCTGTTGCTGCGGGCGTGCGCCTGGCATCTTGCTGGCGGTCAGCTTGCGCCCGCAGAATTTCGAGATCGCTCGTCGTGAGGCTTCGCGGCCCCGGCCTGCGCAGATGCCTCAAACTCCGCGTTACGCCTGCTCCCAGGCCCGAAAAGTACTTCTCCAGTACGTCCATCCCTCCGATCCGACTCGGATCACCGCCTCCCACTGCGACCAGCCGCTCAAGAAGTTGATGGTTCGGAATCGCGGATATGTGTGGCGCCTTTCCCGGGTACTTACTCTTCCACCAGGGATCAAAAATCTCGTTGCTGCTGATCCCAATGGCATGCATGTTGATCCGCATCTCTCGATGAAGGTGCTCCATCAGTGAGACAGCGTCCGCAATGGCTTGGACCTCCTCTCCGGACGACTCCTCCCCCTTGGCCTTCCAGGTGGCGCCATCCGAGACGAGGACGATCAGGCGCTCATTGCCGGGATGGCCATGGTCGTGAAGCAGTTGGGCGGCGTAGAACAGCGCCTGCCCGATGTCCGTTCCCGCCTTTTCAGGGGTCAGAAGCGCCACGGCTTCACGAAAGCTCCGAATGACCTCTGCCGGGCTGCTTGCATCCAACTCTATCATGCTGCTTCCTCTCGGGAAGCGCACAGAGCAGTCCGTGGTGAAGCGCACCAATGCAATTCTCGAAACACGCCCGGAAACCTGGAGTCGAGACTCGAGAAGCTGCTTGAGCGCGCGGTGCAGTGCATCCATTCTGGAGATGGTGTGGTGCTCGCTCGTGAGAAAGTTGCGAAGGAAGCCCCCCTGCGTCGCATCGCTTTCATCCGGGAGATCGTCCCACGACATCGAGCCGCTGCAGTCGGCCAGAATGACGATATCCACTCCAGACTTGACACTGGGCGAGAAAACTTCCACTTGGGTTTCACTCGATATTGCGACGATCCCTCCCAGCCGCCAGGGCTCCGGATCGATGGAGCGCACTCGGAATGGAGTCCCTTCGACTTCGATCCAGAGCGACCCTGGTTCCGATCCTGGCGGGACCCAGATGCTCACCTCCGCCAGATCCGTGCTCATTTCCAACTCGTCCAGGACCTGATCAATGGACCGCTCCACTCCCAGCTCGAGACACATTGCATGGGCTTGGATGAACGAAGGGACATCCAACTCGAGACTCCAGGGGGTCCGCTGCGATTCTATCAGCCCCAGATCCGTGGCCAACTCGGCCCCCAAGGCAAGAATGCCCCGTGGAACCTCGGGCAGCCGGGCGACTCGAACGGCGCGCTCCCGCGCCCCCGGTTGGTCCGGAAACGAAGAGAGCAGGCCGAATTCGCCAGATCCTGGCGCGCCTGCATAGATGCCGATACGGTTCCCCCCAACGATTCCCTGCCCGGGGAGTACCGCCAGCTCGAAATCCTTGGAAGTCAGCCGCATGGTCGAAATCTCTTTTGTCAGCTCCGCTCGAACGTGATCTCTACGCCCACCCGTGCCTTGACATCTCGGATCGTGCTGCCTCCGCGACCAATGAACCGGCCTCGAAGCTGCTGCGGGAGGTGCACATACAGCACGTTCGCGGAGGCGCGGAAATCCGAGTACACAAGAGCGTTCGCGATCGGATCCAGGCCCATGGACACGAGCACTCCTCGCAGCTTTTCAAAGTGCTGGCGCCCGATGACCTGCGCCTCTTCGTTCTTCTTGACCCCTTCTTTGCGTCTTTGTGCATTCTCCTGGATGAGATGAGTCATCTCCCGTTCCAGCACTTTCGATGGGTCAAGTCGGGCAGCGACCATATCGAACAGCTGACTCAGGGTCGATGGATCGTAAGGTTTGCCGCGTACATTGAGGAAAGTATGGCGTACGGCATTCAGGCTGGGCAGATGGGTGCGTGACCACCCTCGGCGCTTGCGTGCCGCGGTGCCGGCGACGAGCAGGTAAATCAGGTCACTGTCGCCGAATTGGCGAAGCCCTTGATGTCGTTCACAGAGCCCCAGGCCCTCCGCGTGGGGGCCGAAGATCTGCCAGCGACGGGCGTGCACAGCGCAGGTTCGGGATCCGCAACTCCTGCCGCTCGCCGGATCGACATGCTCGCATGCGATGGTTCCCGTATTGGCGCAGCCTACATGGCCACATTCGGGAAACTCGAGGGTGTAGCACTCCAGGCAATACCAGACGTCACGGTTGTAGCGGTGGGGTCTACGGTGCTCGTCGCACCAAGCCTTCGAGCGCCTGCAGCTCCTGCCCTGACACCAGAACGTGGCTTTCCGGCCACAGGGGCAGCTCGGAACATGCTCGATGCAGGTCGACCGCATGCTGCCATCCAGGATAGCGACATGATCGTCACAGCACCTGCCGCCGCGATCGGCCTTCCCGCAAGCTTCACATATAAAGGGGCCGTAGGTGTGCTTGCCCTCCTTCTTGCATTGCTGGCAGGGATAGAGGATGCGCGGTTGCTCCAGGACCGAGTACACGGCGAAAGCGGTCCGGCTGGTGATCGTCTCGTCCTCGGGTCGAGCATCGATCACCTCCAGTCTCACGGTTCCGCTCTCACCGGCGTCCAGGACGTGCGGACGCCCTGGCGTCAGCCGCCTCCCCTCGAGTGCGGGCTCGATCTTCTGCCAGAGCGCAAAGAATTCCGTCCCTCCTTTAGGGCGTTCCCGATAATTGCGAATATCCAGCACCAGCTCGATCATGGCCTCTCCTGTGCATTCTCTGTGTGCGGCCGGTGGATGAATGCAAGCTCATGCACCAGATGCTTTCTCTCCTTGAAAGGGAATACCGTCCGCTGGATCAGCAGCACGGCGACATCGCCGGGCACGTCGCTCCGGAGCCGTTGTACGATGTCGGCTGCCGCAGCCTCGTGCTCAAGGACCACCTCGATCTCGAGAGAGAAGATCCCGGCCCGGCGTGCGGTCGAGACAATCTCCTCGAGGCCAGGCTCCCTGTCGCCGGGCTCGAAGAAAATCCGCTGCCGCAGCTCGCGGGGTGGCCGAAGCCGCCGTCGCACGTCGCTGGCATCCTCTCTCTCCAGCAGGCGAAGTGCAGCGTGGACATCCGTTGAGCCGGTGTCGTCCAAGAAGCCCACCAGTCCCTGGATGCGCTCGGTCAAGGGGGCGTCCGCGGCGAGGCTCTTGGCAAAGCTGAGCAGCCGATTGGCGGCTCTTTGATCGATGCGGCCCCGATTCCGGTTGTCGTTGGCTGTCCGGGCAGGATGCGGTTGCTGGTGCACCGGAGGGGCTGGTGGAGATCCTGTCTTGTCCGGCGAGAGGGTCTTTGGCGCGGTTTCAACCATCTGAGACCCGAGCTTCAAAGTCGACTCCCAGCGGTAGCGAATCCACCGTGCGGCTTCAGGAAAGATCTTTTCATTCGTGCTGACAATCCAGGAAGGCTGGTCCAGACTTTCGTCGCGGACAGCTGCTGCGAGGAAATCGACGTACCCCCTGCGAGATCCGCCATTCTGGCTGAGCATGGCCCGTAACAGCTCGCTCTCGTTCTGAATCGCGGCATAACCCAGGACGCCCAAGCTGACCCCGAGGACCAAGGGTGCTAGCTCATCGTACTCTGCCTCGAGCACCTCGAGCTCCTCTTGGAGATCTTCGATCAACCCCAGGGCCACTTCCGTTGCGCTCGCCACTCGTTTCGCCGGCATGGTTTCCCTGCGGTGTCCACCTCGGTCAGCGGCTTCCTCGAGCTCAAATCCCGCACGCAATCCCTGAGCGATGGCGCGCGCGCGATTGTCTTCCAGAATCCGTTGCGGGATCGCGCCCACCCGGCGACCCTGGCGCACCAGCCGCCTTGCTCGGATCAGCAGTGCCTGGAACAAGAGGGCTTGAGCGCGGACGCTCGCGAGAAAGACTTGACTGTCAACAAATCGCAGTTCTACAGTCGATGTCGGATCTTGAGAATCTCCCAGCGGGTTAACATCCATCAGCTCGAGCTTGTCGATTCCTCCCTCGCGGCGCAGGCACTGGATGACTCGTGGTAGATGGCGGGGAGAAACGGAGGCAAGATAACGGGTCGCGTAGTGTTCTGCACTCTCTGATAGACGCCGCGACCCCTGGCGCTCGCTGCCGTTTGGCCCGATCCCCGCTCGACCGGTCAACGCGATCAGAGTCGGTACGTGAATCCGTATCAAGTTACAGAAGACCTCCCGTTCGAAGCTGTCCGCAACCTCAAGAAAGTGGTAATCACCGCAAAGCCATGGCTTCCAGGCCGCGGAGCTTGGAGGCCGGATCGCGGCAGGAATCAGCCTCCCTCCGTGCTGCTCGACGAGCCTGGAAACAACCTCTACAGCCGCGTGCAGCTCCTGGAAGCTTTTCCGGCGCAGCTCGGGCTTGTGGAGCCAGAGCATTCCCAGATCGAAAGTGATGGTGGAATGACGTGAGCTCACGTGAAGGACAGGTGGGCGGCCAGCCACCTTGGGCAGGAGCTGCTCGGCCTTTGTGGCGAGATGACGGCCGATCTCCTGGATGTCTTTGGCGAAAACCGAGTAGCCTTTGACGAGGCGATAGCGGGACGGGCCGTGGCGGTAGAGAAGCGTAAGCATGGAGACGACGCCGATCGGAGCCAGACGAAAAAAGTGTAGCCTAAATCTCGACGCTATGAGTCAGGAACCTGAAGACGACGATTTCGAACCCGAGTACGACTTCTCGGGAGCGGTGCGCGGCAAGTACTACCAGCGCTACCAACAGGGAACGAACGTGGTCCTGCTCGATGCCGACGTTGCCCAGGCCTTCAAGGATTCGGAGTCGGTCAACCGGGCTCTCCGCCTCCTTCTCGATCTCGCCAAGCAAGAGGTTCCCCAGAACCGCTGACCCTCGTGTACCCGGCACATCCCGCCGGAGGCGCGACTTTGTTCCTGTTGCGCCCCCGGTGCGCCCCCCGACTCAAACGAGCGTCTACGCGCCGCGAGAACGGATCGCGCTAAGTTATTTCTTTTGTGAGGAGTAGAAGTGGTGCAGCCAGGAGGAGTCGAACCCCCAACCTACAGATCCGTAGTCTGTCGCTCTATCCAGTTGAGCTATGGCTGCACGAGGTAAACCGCGTGCGGGAGGCAGATTGTAGGGCAAGGCGGCGGATGGATGCAAGCCCCTGGTCTCTGATCCCCCTTCTCCCAGGGGATGGTGTGCGATGGGAGAGGGGGAGGGGGAGGACGCATCGGCGCTCGCCGTCACCCCGCGGTGCGAGTGGCTGGCATCGCGGTGCGAGTGGCCGGCACCGTGGTGCGAGCGGCTGGCATCATGGTGCGAGCGGCCGGCACCGTGGTGCGAGCGGCCGGCATCGTGGTGCGAGCGGCCGGCACCGTGGTGCGAGCGGTTGGCATCGTGGTGCGAGCGGCTGGCAGCGTGGTGCGAGTGGTTGGCATCGTGGTGCGAGCGGCCGGCATCGTGATGCGAGCGGCTGGCATCGTGGTGCGAGTGGCCGGCATCGTGGTGCGAGTGGCTGGCATTGTGGTGCGAATGGCTGGCAGGATGAGGGGGGCCTACTCGATCAGCCCGGTCATCGGCGACGACGCCGAGGCGTAGAGCTTCCTGGGGATGCGGCCGGCGTGGGCGGCGAGCCAGCCGGCTTCGACGCCGAGCTTCATCGCGTAGGCCATGCGGACGGGGTCGTTCGCCTCGGCGACGGCGGTGTTCATCAGGACTCCATGGGCTCCCAGCTCCATGGCGAGGGCGGCGTCGCTGGCGGTGCCGACTCCGGCGTCGACGATCACCGGGACGTTCGCCTGCTCCAGGATGATCCGCAGGTTCGCCGGGTTGCGGATTCCCATTCCCGAGCCGATGGGGGCTCCCAGGGGCATCACGGCGGCGGCTCCCAGGTCTTCGAGCTTCTTGCAGACGACCGGGTCGTCGTTGGTGTACGGGAGGACGGTGAAGCCCTCTTTCACCAGGATCTCCGTGGCTCGCAGCAGCTCGACGTTGTCCGGGAAGAGGGTCTTCTTGTCGCCGATGACTTCCAGCTTGACCCAGCTCCAGCCGCCCAGCTCGCGGGCGAGCCTCGCGGTGCGGATCGCCTCGTCGGCCGTGTAGCAGCCGGCGGTGTTGGGGAGCAGGAGGTAGCGCTGCGGATCGATGCGGTCGAGCAGCGAGCCCTTGCCGCGGTCATCCAGGTTCACCCGCCGCAGGGCCACGGTCACCACCTCGGTGCCGGAGGCCTCCAGCGCGGCGGCCATGGTGTCGAAATCGGTGTACTTGCCGGTCCCGAGGAAGAGACGCGAACGAAAGGTGCGGTCCGCGATGGTGAGCGGCTCGACCTCGAGAGACGTGGCGGGGGGTGTTGCTACAGTCATGGAGCGATCATAGCAGGCCCGCCCGCCCCCTCCCCGTCCCTCCCCCCGCGAAGCGGGAGAGGGCGCCCCCTCCCGCCCAAAATCTGTTTTTACCCCTCTCCCGCTCCGCGGGGGAGGGGCCAGGGGAGGGGGCTCAGCAGCTGGTGACGCCCCGCTCCACCTCGAACCGCGCCGGCAGGTCGACCCGCTCCAGGCGGATGACGTGGACCGGGCGCTCGGAGGTGATGCAGACGCAGTTGGGGGCGGGCGGGGCTTCGAGGAGGTCGACGACGAGGGCGTCGGCGGTGCGGGTGACCGTGCGGAGGGTGACTCGGGAGACGCAGCTCTGGGTCTCCATGGCGGCGAGGATGACCATCTGGCGGTCGAAATCGACCTTCGGCGGCTCGGCGGGGAGATCGCTCCCTTCGCGGATCTCGGTCCAGGCTTTCTCCCAGGCCTGCTGGTCGTGGATGGCCTCGCGGTGCGACGGGCCGGACTGGCCTGGGATGGACCTCTGGAGGAGGGTCTCGAAGGGAACGTCCGCCGCCGCGGGAGCCGAATCCCTTGCGGGTGCCGGGCTGCTGCAGGCGGCGGCCAGGAGGAGGCCACTGAGGAGGACGCCGAGGAGACGGATCATGCGAGCGCGGCCAGCACCGCCTCCTCCAGGCGCTCGTGGGACTGGGCCACGATCTGGTTGCGGGCGTTGACGAAGACCAGCGACGGCTTATGCGCGCGGGCCTCTTCCTCACTATAGGTGGCGTAGGTGGCAAGAATGACCAGATCGCCGACGCTCACCTTGTGGGCCGCGGCTCCGTTCAGCACGATCTGGCCGGCGCCGCGGGCGCCCTCGATGGCGTAGGTGGCGAACCGCTCGCCGTTGGTGATGTCGTAGATCTCCACCCGCTCGTGCGGCAGGATGTCCGCCGCTTCCAGGAGGAGCGGATCGATCGAGATCGAGCCCTGGTAATGGAGGTTGGCGTCCGTCACCGTGGCCCGGTGGATCTTCGACTTGAGCAACGTCCTCTGCATGGCAGTCCCCTGATTCCCTAAAACAGGATGGCCGGTCAGTCGCCGACCACCAGCTGAAAGTTGTCAATCAGGCGCGTCCCTCCGATGCGGACGGCCAGCGGGAGCACCAGGCTCCCGGTCAGGGTGTCGACGGGCCGGAACGTCTCGGCGTCGACGACCTCGGCGTACTCGATCCGCGCGAGCGGCTCGTTTTCCAAAATCTCGAGCATGGCCTGCCGCACCTCGTCCCCCCGCCGCTCCCCGGCCGCGATCGCCTGCTCGGCGGCCCGCAGGGCTCTATAGAGAACAGGTGCGGCCCGGCGCTCTTCCGGCGACAGGTAGGCGTTGCGGGAGGAGAGGGCGAGGCCGTCGTCCTCGCGCACGGTCTCGGCGGCCACGACGTCGACCGGGATGGCCAGGTCGCGCACCATCTGCCGGACTACAGCAAGTTGCTGTCCGTCTTTCTTCCCGAACACCGCCACGTCCGGCCGCACCAGGTTCAATAGGGTGCAGACGACGGTGGCGACGCCGCGGAAGTGGCCGGGGCGGAGCGTCCCTTCGAGCCCTTCGGCCGGACCTCCGGGCTCGACGAAGGTGGAGCTTCCCGGCGGGTAAATCGTCTCGACCTCCGGCAGGAACAGGAGGTCGCATCCGGCGGCGGCGAGCATCTCCGCGTCCTTCTCGGGCTGGCGCGGATAGCGCGAAAAGTCCTCCTTCGGCCCGAACTGGGTCGGGTTGACGAAGATGGAGACCACCACCCGCGCTGCCCGCTCGCGGGCGAGGCGGACGAGGGACAGATGCCCCTCGTGCAGCGCTCCCATGGTGGGAACGAAGCCGGTGGTGAGGTCCCTGATCTGCCAGAGCGCGAGCTCCCGCCGCAGGGCCTGAGCGTCCCGGATCGTCAGCATGCCGTGCGCGTCCGATCTCTAGCCGTAGAGCTTGCCGACCGCCTCTTCGACGGGCCGGGCGGGCGCTCCGTAGCTCTCGCCGGTCGCCGGGAAGCGGCCGGCGCGGACGTCCGCGGCGAAGCGCTCGATCCCCTCGCGGGAGAGGCGGCCGAGCTCGGCGTAGCGCCGCACGAAACGGGGCGCGATCCGCTCTTCGAGCCCCAGAAGGTCGTGGTAGACGAGCACCTGGCCGTCGCAGGCCGGGCCTGCGCCGATGCCGATGGTCGGGATCTCCAGCCGGTCGCTGATCTCCGCCGCCAGGTCGATCGGAACGCACTCGAGAACGAGCGAAAAGGCGCCCGCATCCTCCAGGGCCAGAGCCGCGTCGAGGATGAGCTGCTTCGCCTTGTCATCCCGCCCCTGGACCTTGAACCCGCCGAGGCGGTGGACCGATTGCGGGGTGAGGCCGAGGTGGGCCATCACCGGCACCTCGGCGGCCGACAGGGCCGCGACCAGCTCGGGGCGGCCGCCTTCGATCTTGACCGCCTGCGCGCCGGAGTCCTTGATGAAACGGATGGCGTTCCCGACCGCCTGGTCGGGTCCCAGGTGGAACGAGCCATAGGGCATGTCGGCCACCAGCAGTGCGCGCTTGACGCCGCGGCGCACCGCGCGGCAGTGGTGGATCATCTCGTCCATGGTCACCGACAGGGTGTCGGGATGGCCGAGCACGACCATGGCGAGCGAATCGCCGACCAGGATGATGTCGACGCCGGCGGCGTCGGCCGTGCGGCCCTGGGGAAAGTCGTAGGCGGTGACCATGACGAGGGTATCGCCCCGCTGCGGCGCGGAGGCCACCCAGGGGACCGTGATGTTCTTGATCTCGCTCTTCTCGCTGGGCATTGTCGGGATCTCCTCAAGGTTCAGAGACCAAAAAGCCCTTCCGCAAGAAGACGGAAGGGCCTCGGCGATCGCCGACGCTCTTGGGGGCCGTCCGGGTCGATGCCGGGGAGGAGGACTCCTGCATCCCGGTGCGAGGTAACCGTCCTCCTCCGGAGGATCGATCCCTCGCCGACCTTCGGCCCCGCTGCGTGGAGGGGCGCTCAGGTTTCCGTCTCGGTCCCCCACGGGGGGATCCAAGCGGCTGGCAGGATCAGTCTAGGGGAAGGGGGGGCGGGCGTCAACCGGGGGCGGCTTGACCCTCTGAAGGAGCGGAACTACGCTACATATGAGATACGTATCGAGAGGCCCCCTATGCACGAGAAGCTCACCATCACCGGGGACGAAGAGGTTTGCACCCTGGTCCGGCCTCATCTCCTCCCGGAGGATCCTCGGCAGGCTCTCCCCGGACGATATGACGGGCATCGACCGCGCCATCAAATACAGCTTGGGTTGAGCACGTAGGGGGCGGCCTTACCCGGCCCGCCAAGGGAGGACGCCATGGAGTACAAGATCGAGTGCGAGCAGGAGGACGACGGCCGCTGGCTGGCTGAGATTCCTCAGATCCCGCGGGTCCTCGCCGGAGGAGGCCATGGCGCGCGCTGAAATCCTCGGCTCTGCGCGTCTTGGCCGAGCAGCTTGAGCTCGGCGAGGCGTAGGCGGCCACGGTTGTAACCGCGCGAGCATCTCGCATGCTATAGGGGTATAATGAGAAAGCTTCCCCAGTGAAGGATCGAGCTATGACCAAGGTAGACAAGCCAGAGTTCCTTCTTGCGGCCGAAGAAGAGGCAAAGAGGCGGGGCACAACCTGGCAACAAGTCCTAGCCGATGATTTGGAGGCGGCGAGAGCAGCCGGCTATCCTGGCCCGGAGTGCCTGCTGCCGGCCGAGATTGAGCGTTACTTCGCCGACGGCTTCCTCGCCGATGTGCGCATGGAGCACACGGCCGACTGCACCGCCTGCTCCTCTCTCCTCGAGAGCGCGGCGCCGGAGCCCGCCGAGATCCAGCGGATTCTGGCCGAAGTCAGGGCTCGGCGCCGGTCGCCCGCTACCACGGGCGGACGCGGGCAGACGAGGGGAAGCACCAGCGAGCACCGCACGGCCCGCTGGTCTGCGCTCCTTGGAGTCATCGTCGTCCTCTTCGGCTACGTCGCTCGGCGGCTGTGGCGGCTATTGGGACGGCAGCCCCGGCCAGCGCCGGAGGCGGAGCCCGAATCCGTCCCGGAGCGTTCGCTCGGAAGGGTTTAGGACGGCACGGGACAGATCGTTCTTCTCTGTCCCGTCCCTTCCTAGATTGCCGTTTGAGCGTACGCTTGCCGCTTGCGCGCTCAAGCCACACTGCCGATCAGGTTCTCACCGCCGCACCCGCTTACCCGAGCGGATGCGGCGGCGGTGGCCTTGTGCGCCTTCCCCGCGCGGCGGCTGAGGAGCGTCCGCAGGGTCCTCTCGGCCTCACCGTCCCGCCCCTTGGCCGCGGCTGCCGCGAGCAGGTGCTCAAGCATGCAGAAGAAGCGCTGGCGCGCCCTGAAAAGGCTCACCTTGAGGGCGCCGGGGCTGGCGAAGACCGGCGTCTCACCACGCCGAACTAGTCCGGCACCCTCCAGATGGTAGTGATCGATTAACAGGTTGCGGTCGCGATCACGCAGCATGCCGAGCGCCTGTCCGAGGTATTCCCTCACCTCGCGAGCGAACTCTTCGTACACTAATGCTGACAGCGTGTCGGCGTCGTCGACGATGTCGGCTATAAGTGACGGTGTCGTGCGCGACCAGCGCTGGATAGCCCGGCAGTAGCGGGCTCGGCCCCGATTGAGCGCCCGCTGGACGCGCCAGGATGCCTCTGCGGCACCGACTTCGGAATTCCCGATGCAATGCAGCTCCTCGAACAATGCCTGTGAGACGATCTCCTCTCCATCCTCGACACTGAGGATCCGGCGGTAGTTGCGGTAGTCGAGAACATACTCGAGGCAGCGGGTGTGGAGTCTGTAGTACCAGGTGTTACGGGCGGGACCATCGCGTAGGGCTGCGAGCTCGGTTTCGAGCACCAGCGGGTGGACGGAACTCGCCAGATGGAACGAGTGACTCATCATGGAAACCTCCATTCGTGCGACACCGTTGATAGTATGACCCCCCTCTGCTGAGGAGGTCGGCGGCATGGGCCAAGCTGCCAGAAGTCTCACTCCTGGTCGAGGACCTTGGCCCAGGCAATGAGGAGTCGGTGAGCTAGGCGGTCGCGCTCGATGGCCGCGGGATCGTCCTCCGCAACCTCGATGGGGATGCTCGGCTCCTCGTCCGCACGTCGAGGCAACTCGTCAATCGAGTGCAAAGCTTCGGGCTCGCTCTTGATAGGCATCTAGCGCACCTCCATCCAGGAGGAATCGCGGCGGCGCCTCGGGAATTACAGCGAGGTTGGGCTAGAGTAAGTCACGGAGGAGGGCGTTACGCCGCAGTTTTGCCCTGATGCGGTGTAGGCGCACTGCAGCATTTCCTGGGGTGATGCCGAACTCACAGGCGATCTCCTGTTGCGAGTTGCCGCGGACCCACAGGTTGAGCATTCGCCGCTCCTCCTCGGGCAGCTCAAGGAGGGCTCGCAGCAGCAACTGCCGGAGCTCGATGACCTCGCCGTGGGGGGTGAGGAGAGGCTCGCTCAGTTCGAGGTCCTGCGCCTGGGGATCAGAAGCCTCTGGCGCGGAGGATTGCTGGCGCTGGCGCAGGACGGAGACAACGTTGCGCGTGACCACGGCGAGGTAGGCGCGGAACTCGCCGGCGGTGGTCATCTTCCCGAAAGGGCAGTACTTCACTAAGCGGAGGAAGACTTCCTGAGCGGCGTCCTTAGCCATCTCCTGCGAGCCGTTGGTCCGCCGGTAGGCGATGGTGTAGACAAACGGACGCAGGCGAGTGTAAAGTTCAGTCCAAGGCCTCTCGTCGCCGCGCTCTTCCGCCAGACGGGCAAGGATTTCTTCTATCCGCCGGTCGTCCAAGATCCCCTCTCCACCGCCTCAATCGCAGCCCGGATGGCAAGCTGCGGGTGCAACCGCCGCAGGATGTGCAGCCGGCGCTCCTCCGCCGGTCGGCGCCGCTCCTCGATGGCATCCTTGACTATGTGCCAAACCAGTCGGGTGGCGCGGGCGCGGTGGTTCTGGATTGTAGCTTGATCCAACAGCAGGTCCTTGTCCATACGGTAGAGGACAATGCTTTCCTCAATGTACTTGGCCATAGCGAGAGTAACATCGCCGTGCCGCGTCCAAGTCCAGACACGCTCGCAAAATGTCCTTTCCTTGTATTCCTGATTGACGATGTCGCCATGGCTTTCCAATTCGGCCAAGTCCAGGCAGGTCTCGATGAAGTCGGCGTACTCCTCAGGTGGGAAGCCCCAGAAGTAAGGCAGCCAGAGACTGCCGCAGTGCCCGCCGCCGACGAACCAGCCGCTGTGGTGGAACTCGCTCCACTCAAGGTTATGGATACGCGCCTGGAGACCCTCCGGAAGATTCCGGCAGAGAGGACAGGAGAGGCGGAAAGCACGGGTGTCGTGAATCCGGTCAGGGTGGCCCCGGAAACCGACCCGGCCGGCGGAATCCTTGCCGGTCGTGAAGTCGCCCCAGGCGAGGACCTTGTCATTGAAGCCGCGCTCATTGGTGAGATCTTGGAACGCCTCCGGATTGTCATTCAACTCACCCTCCCAGTCGAGGTCAGCTGGCAGCGGACTGGCGGTGAAAATGACGCGGTTGAAGTACGTCCCCCGGCGCTTCATGAGCTGCAAGCTGATCCAGGTCCCGAAACTATGGGCGATCAGATTCGCGCGCTCGACCGGTGCTGCCTCTCGCGAAAGTTGGCGAGCTACGGTCTTAACCGCATGGCGTCGCAGAAGTGGGAAGAGGATCTTCGGCCAGCCCAGGTACCTGAATTGGCGGTAGCGCAGGGAAATGCAGCAGAAGTGGGGCTCAAGTTCCTGCGCAATCTCCTGCTGCCATTCACCCTCCGAATTGATGCCGTGGATCGTAAAGATGACGCGGCGGAAATCGCTCATGACATGGTGACGGAGTGCCAGCTTTCGCAGACACGGAGATGGTATCGGGTCACCGGACCAGCGTCAAGAAAATTGCTTCTCCGGCGGATATGCAAAAAGGCTATAATGCCTCAACCTCTCGTCGGGCACTAAGAGCGTTTAACAAAACCGCGCCGCCTATGTTAATCCTTTGGTGTACAATGCGCGCATATCTAGACGACGAGCTCTGGGCTCTTATCGCTTCCTTTTTACCGCCAGAGAGGCCAAAGCCGAGGGCGGCCGCCCTCGGTGTCCGATCGTGCAGCTTCTTTGTTTGGCTGGCACTTTGTCGGGGCGGGCCGGCTCTCCGGGTTCTTCCAGAATCTTCTCCACACCGAGAGGCTTCCCGCCCTTTTTCGCCCGCTCCGCCGCGGCGTACCGCCTCGGAGCCCCGAAGGGGGCGCAAGCATAGAGCCCGGGGCGCGAGCCCCGGGTTTGCGAGGCGTCGTGAGTTTCCAAGCCCTACGGGCGACAGCAGATTCCACGAACCGCCGGAACCACGGATCGCGAGACCTGCGCTGTCGCCCCCCTCCGGGGGCTTCCTGTCACGGCATCCGTGAGGGTCCAGGCGGAGACTCGACATTCCCGAGTCTGAAGAATAGACTAACTTAGTCCAGGAGATGCGCCATGGGAGTCTTCAACGTTCACGAGGCCAAGACCCATTTCTCCCGTCTTCTCGACCGGGTCGCCCAGGGAGAAGAGATCATCATCGCGAAGAGCGGCCGGCCCGTCGCGAAGCTGGTACGAATTGCCGTTGAGCCCCGCAAGCCCGGGCGGCTGAAAGGTCGCATTCGGATCGGCGCCGACTTCGATGAGCCTCTTCCGGACGAGATCCTGACCGTGTTCCGTGGAGAGGGAGAGTGAAGCTCCTCATGGACAGCCATGCCTTCCTCTGGTGGCTTGCCGAGGATCCAAAGCTCAGCGCCGGAGCCAGGCAGGCGGTGGCCGATCCCTCCTCGACCGTCCACGTCAGCGCCGCCACCGTCTGGGAGCTTTCGATCAAGGCTTCTCTCGGGAAGCTGGATCTCGACGGCGCCGACCTGGTGGAGGAGATCGAGGAGAACGACTTCGTCGAGCTTCCCATGACGGCGCGGCACGCGCTCGCCGCTGCCACCTTGCCCCGCCATCACGACGATCCCTTCGACCGGATGTTGATTGCCCAGGCCCGGATCGAGGGCTTGACGATCGTCACCCGCGACCCGGCGTTTCGCCCCTACGGCATCGCGATCGTTCCGACTTGAAGCCAGTCAACGAGCCGTACGTCAGGCCTACCGCGCCGACCCCAGCGGCTGGAAGTACTCCGTCCCCTTGATCGGCCGGGCGAGCCGGTGCAGCAGCTCGTCGAAGTCTTCGGGGCGCTGCGGGAAGTTCAGGTGGCGTGTGTCGACCACCAGGAGCGGCGAGCGGTCGTAGTAGTGGTAGTAGTGGTTGTAGGCGTCGATCAGCTCGGAGAGGTAGCCCTCGGCGATGCTCTTCTCGAAGCTGCGCGACCGCCGCCGGATGCGTTCCATGCAGGTGCCCACGTCCGCCACCAGATGAATGACCAGATCGGGGATCGGCACCTGGGGCTCCAGCAAGGCGAAGAGCTTGTCGAAGAGCATCAGCTCGTCGTCCGACAGGTTCAGATAGGCGAAGATCCGGTTCTTCTGGAAGGTGTAGTCGGCGACCAGGAGCCGGTCGAACAGCTCCCGCTGGGCGATCTCCTGCTGCTGCTTGTAGCGCGACAGGAGGAAGTAGAGCTCGGTCTGGAAGGCGGCGCCGGGACGATCCTGGTAGAAGTCGGGGAGGAAGGGGTTGTCCACGTCCTCCAGGATCTTCACCCCTTCATAACGCCGGGCGAGCAGCTCGACCAGGGTCGTCTTGCCGACCCCGATCGGACCGTCCACGGCCACGTAATGGAAACCGAGCGGCTCGGGCTTCACTAGGAGCTAGGAGGCGAGAGCCGCCTCGGTGGGCGTCGGAGTCAGCGGGTTGTACAGCGTGTCGCGCTCGACCGGAACGAAGCCCGCTTCCCGCACGATGCGTTCGAGCTCCGACCGCGAGAGCTGCTGCGACGTGCCGGCGCCGGCCATGTGGTAGATCTTCTCCTCGACCACGGTGCCGTCCAGGTCGTCGGCGCCGAAGCGGAGGGCCACCTGCGCGAGGCGCGGGGTGATCATCACCCAATAGGCCTTGATGTGGGGGATGTTGTCGAGCACCAGGCGCGAGGCGGCGATGTGCCGCAGGTCGTCCATTCCCGTGGTGTGGTACTTGAGCCCCATGTAGTTGTTCTCGGGGTGGTAGGCCAGCGGGATGAAGGCGTTGAAGCCGCCGGTGTCGTCCTGCAGGTCGCGCAGGCGCATCAGGTGGTCGACCTTGTGCTCGGGCTTCTCGACGTGGCCGTAGAGCATGGTGCAGTTGCTGCGGATGCCCATCTTGTGGGCGATGCGGTGGACCTCGATCCACTCGTCGGCGTCGAGCTTGCCGTCGCAGATGATCTGCCGCACGTCGGGGTGGAAGATCTCGGCGCCGCCGCCGGGTAGGGACCCGAGGCCGGCGTCGCGCAGGCGCCGCAGCACCTCTTCGATCGAGATCTTCTCGCGCTTGGCGAACCAGCCGATCTCGATCGCCGTGAAGGCCTTGAGATGGGCGTTCGGGAAGCGCTCGCGCAGGCCGCGCATCATCTCCAGATACCAGTCGAGGGAGAGGTCCGGATGGAGCCCGCCCACGATGTGGAACTCGGTCACCGCGTTCCCCCCCTGCTCGGCCGCGTGCCTGTACACGTCCTCGTGGCTCATCTCCCAGGCGTGGTCCTCGCCGGGCAGGGCCGCGAAGCTGCAGAACTTGCAGTTGTAGGTGTAGACGCAGACGTTCGTGGGGTTGATGTGCCGGTTGACGTTGAAGTAGGTGACGTTCCCGTGCAGATGCCGCCGCACCGTGTCGGCGAGCTGTCCGAGATGGAGGATGTGCGGGGTCGTCAGGCAGGTCAGGGCGTCGGCGGCATCGAGACGGACGCCGTCGCGCACCTTGGCCGCGATCTCGCGCAGGGGCGCGGGGAAGGTTTCGGGTCGGATCGGTGTGGGTGTTTCTGCGATCACGGCACCAGTATATCAAGTGCGGTCGTGGCGAAGAGCCAGAGGGACAGCGCGCCGTTGGCGGTGAAGAAGGCGGCGTTCAGGCGCGAGAGGTCGTTGGGCCGGACGATCCAGTGCTGATAGGCGATCAGGGCGAGGCAGCCGGACCAGCCGATCCAGAAGCCGGTGCCCAGACCGGGCGGCCCCTCCTGGAGATAGATCCGCGGCAGCAGGGCGAGCAGTCCGAGCATCAGCGCGTGGAGGGCGGCGGAGATCCACAGCGCCGGGACGACGCCGAAGCGGGCCGGGATGGAGAAGAGGCCGCTCTGCCGGTCGAAGTCCACGTCCTGGAGGGAATAGAGCACGTCGAATCCGGCCACCCAGAGGAGGACGACGGCGGCCAGCACGAACGGCGTCGGCGCCACGTCGCCGCGCACCGCGATCCAGGCGCCCAGAGGAGCGCCGGCCAGGGAGAGGCCCAGGACGAGGTGCGAGGCCCAGGTGAACCGCTTCGTATAGGAATACAGGAAGAGGATGGGCAGCGCCACGGCGGAGAGCGCGAGAGCCAGCGGGTTGAGCTGCCACGCGGCGAGCACGAGGAGGGCCGAGCTGCCGAGGACAAACAGGGTCACGGCCACCGGGGAGACCAGGCCGGCGGGCAGGGCGCGGGTCGAAGTCCGCGGATTGGCCTTGTCGATCCGGCGGTCCACCAGCCGGTTGAACCCCATGGCCGCGCTCCGCGCTCCGATCATCGCCACCACGATCCACAGCACCGTCCGCCATGACGGCCACCCTGCGGCGGCCAGGAGCATCCCCAGGAAGGCGAACGGCAGGGCGAACAGGGTGTGCTCGAACTTGATCATCTCGAGCACGACCCTGAGGGTCTGGAACGGCGAACGGCGGGCGGCGGTGGTGGCGGGCATCGGCAGGCTCTCCTCGTCGGAGGGAGAGGATATCAGGGTCCCCACCGCAGCCCCGGCTCCCCCGGCTCGCGGATGCCGAAGGCGTCGAGGATGCGCAGAGTGTAGTGATCGAGGAAGCGGCCGAGGTCCTCTCCGCCGATGTAGAAGGCGGGGACGGGGGGGAGGAGGATCGCGCCGGCATAGATCAGGCGGCGCATGTTCTCGATGTGGACCAGGCTGTAGGGGGTCTCGCGGAAGCCGAGCACCAGCGGCCAGCGCTCCTTGAGAGCCACGGCGCCGGCGCGGTGGACCAGGGTCCGCGCCGAGCCGGTCGCGAGCGCCCCGAGAGTGCCGGCGCTGCACGGCAGCACCAGGGTGCCGGTGAGGCGGTAAGAGCCAGAGGCGATGGGGGCGTCGAGCTCGTTGTCGCGGTGCACCTGGACCTTCCCGCGCGCTTCCGGGGAGAGCCCGGCGGCGTCCGCCAGATCCGCGGCGCCGGTCTGCTCCGGCCCGAGCTCGTGGCGGAGCACCTGGCTCGCCCCGGCGGAGACCGCGAGATGGATCGTCTCGATCTCCGGGTGGGCGGCGAGCCGCCCGAGCACGTGGCGGGGGAGGAGCATTCCAGAGGCGCCGGAGACGAGAAGGGCGACGCGGTGGGGCATGCCGGCGATGGTATGCCAAAGGGCCCTCACCCCCGGCCCCTCTCCCACAAGTGGGAGAGGGGTGTGGGTTAGGGAGTCCGCTGTTCCCAGAAGTTGTTGCGCGCGAAGGAAAGGTAACCTACACCCCTCGCCCGCTTGCGGGAGAGGGGGCGGGGGTGAGGGTCCTACGCCACCGCCACCAGCGGGTGCACCCGGTTCCTGCCGCCGTGCTTCGCTTCGTAGAGCGAGCGGTCGGCGGCGGCGATCAGGTCGCGGGCGGTGACTTTCTCCGACCGGCTGCTCAGCTCGTCCAGCGAGGCGAGGCCGATCGACAGGGTGACACGCATGGTGGAGCCGTCCTCCATGGGGACCCGCGTGCGCTGCACCAGAGCGCGGATCTTTTCGGCCACGTGGCCCGCCTCGCCGATGTCGGTCTCCGGCAGGACCAGGAGGAACTCCTCACCGCCGTAGCGCCCGATCCAGTCGCTGTTGCGCAGCGATCCGGCCACCACCTGCGCGATCCGCCGCAGGAGCGAGTCCCCGGCCAGATGGCCGAACCGGTCGTTGACCTCTTTGAAATAGTCGAGGTCGGCCATCGCGATGGTCAGCGGCCGGCGATAGCGGAGCGCCCGCTCCAGCTCTCTCTCGAGCTGCTCCAGGATCGCCTCGCGGCGGAGCAGGCCGGTCAGCCCCTCGTAGGTGACCGAGGCGAACAGCCGGGCGTTCTCGAACACCGTGGCGACGTGGTGGGCCAGCAGGTTGAGGAGGTCGACCTCCTCGCCGGGATAGGCGCGCTTCCCTTCCTTGCGGCCGACGAGAAGGATGCCGATCAGCCGTTCCTGGCTGAGCAGCGGGACGGCCAGTCCGGCCGGATCGAATCCTGGGATGTGCTGCGTGAATGCAGGGCTGCGCGCCGCGAGCTGCTCCGCGGGGATCGGCCGCGGCGTCTTCCGCAGGAGCTCGACCGCGGGATCGTCGAGCGGCAGGAACAGGGAGTCGTCCACGCCCCGCCCGGTTGCGGCGAGGACCGAGAGGAGGCCGGTCTCCGGATCGGCGATCAGCAGGGTGGCCGAGCGCGCGCCGAAGATCCCGGTCAGCCGCGTCACCAGGTGCTCGCCCATGAGCGGCAGCCGGCCGAGGGCCGGCAACTCGCCGGCCAGCGCCACCAGCCGCCGGCGCAGCGCCTGGCGCTCCGGGAAGAAGCGCCGGTCGATGAGCCGTTGCAGAGCCCGGCGCAGCGGCGAGACGAGAAGACCCAGAAGCAGGGTCGAGGCGGAGACCACCCAGATCGAGCGCTGCCCTCCCTCGAAGAGCCGGGAGAAAAGGAACCCGCCGGCCCCGAGGACGGCGTAGAAGACCAGGATCAGGGTGCCGGTCAACGCGCCGTAGATCAGGCTCCGCCGCACCACCAGCTCGATGTCGAAGAGCTGGTAGCGGTAGATCGCCACGAACAGGGCGAGCGGATAACAGAGGAGGATCAGGGACTCCAAGGCGTCCGCCCAGACCGGAGGCATCCAGCCGAGGCGCGTCAGCGTCGAGGAGGCGAGCAGGAAGAGGAACCAGGGGAGGGTGCCGGCCAGCACCAGGCCGGCCTGATGCCGTCCCGTCGCCTCGGCCCCCTCCGCCCCCTCCGGAGACCGGAGCGCCTGCGTGGCGAGCAGAAGCGATACCGCCACGGCCCAGCCGACCAGCCCGAAGTCCTGCATGAAGCTGCCGATCGCGTCGGAGCTCCAGGGGAAGATCCGCCGCCCGAGCACCTCTTCGAAGACGTAGGAGGCGCACGTCACCATGCCGAGGCCGAGCCCCACCACGTAATAGAGAGGAACCACCCACGGGCGCGCCCGCAGCCAGGCGGGCCGCTCGGGGATGAGCGAAGCCAGATGCAGCTCGAGACCCATCTGCAGGCCGGTCAGCGCATAGTAGGCCGCCAGATAGAGCGGGCGGAGCCAGAGGGTGCCGACGGAGCCCGCCGGCGGCAGCGCGAGCTCCACCGCGACGGCCAGGGAGAAGCCGACGAGCAGGCGGGTGCGCAGGTCGCGCGCTCCCTGGAACAGGGCGAGCAGGGCGATCCCGAGATAGCAGAAGGCGGTCAGCGCATCGATGCCGAAGGTCGTCCACGCATTCCAGGACGGGCGCATGCCCGGCAGCACGGAGAGCGTCTGCAGTGCCCCCTTGCGCCGCACCAGGAGCTCCATCGGCCGGCCGCGCCGGATGCGGGAGGCCTCCCACTGGTAGTCGGCCAGCGTGCGGATGCGCCGGCCTCCCACCTCCAGGATCTCGTCGCCCGGCAGCATCCCGCCGCGCTGGGCCGGCGTTGCGGCTCCCACCTCCTGGGCCACGATCCCTTCGGCCCCCTGCTCGGTCCGGATCCCGATCCGCCGGTCGCCGCTGCGGAACGCCTCAAAGGCGCGGAAATACAGCAGTGCCACGGTCCCGAGGACGAGAACCGAGATCACTGTGATCCGCGCAAAGCGTTCTCTCGACAATTGTAGATCTCTCGAAATGTCTGTGTAGCCAGAAATTTTACTGCATTTCCAGTCGGAACGCCAGCAGGGTTTGGTTGAAGGGGCAGCGTGGTGGTGCGGAATGGTAGGATCACGGCGATGCCGCGCCACCCCCGCTTCTCTCCGTCCGTCGACGACATCGCCGGTGCGGTTTACTCGGCTCTCGCCCACCGGCTCGCCAGCTATCCGGGGGAGGTCTATCCCCTGCACGTGGGCGACACCTGGATGGAGCCCGCCGCGGGGTGCCGCATGGAGGATCTGCGGGTCTCCGAGTACCCCGGCATGCACCGCTATGCCGCTCCGCAGGGGATGCCGGAGCTGCTCGACGCCATCGTCGAGCGGACGCGCGAGCGCAGCGGCGCGCCGACCAAGCGGGAGAACGTCCTGGTGGCGACCGGCGCCACCGGCGGCTTGGGAGCGGTGGCCGGCGCGATCGTGGCGCCCGGGGACGAGGTCCTGCTGCTCGCTCCGCACTGGCCGCTGATCACCGGGATCGTCCAATCGTTCCACGGTACCGCCGTGGAGGTCCCCTTCTTCGGCAGGGCCGATTCGCCGGAGAGCGCGGTCGAGGTGGTCCGGGAGAAGTTGACCGACCGCACCATCGCCTTGTACTTCAATACGCCGAGCAACCCCACGGGGCGGACGATCCCGCGCTCCTGGATCGAGGCGCTCGTCGAGTGGGCCCGGCGCCAGGATCTCTGGATCATCTCCGACGAGGTCTACGAGGATTACGTCTACTCCGGGGAGCCGCACACCTATTGCCGGCCGCTGGCGCCGGAGCGCACCTTCGCGGCCCATTCCTTTTCCAAGGCATACGGGATGGCGGGGAACCGCTGCGGGCACATCGTCGGCCCGGCCGGGGCCATGAAGGAGCTGCGCAAGATCGGCACGCACAGCTTCTACAGCACGCCCACCGCGTCGCAGATCGCCGCTCTCCGGGTGATGCAGGGACCGGGAGCGTCCTGGATCGAGCAGGCGCGGCAGGCGTACCAGTCCGTCGGGGAGCGCGCCGCGGCGCGGCTGGGTGTGGAGCCGCCCCAGGGGAGCACGTTTCTTTTCCTGGACGTCGCGGACCGGCTCGACGGGCGCGGACTTTCGGGGTTCCTCGAGGACTGCGTGGACCGCGGGCTGTTCGCCGCGCCGGGGCCGAGCTTCGGCCCCTATCCGACCCATGTCCGCATCTGTTTCACGGCCGCGCCACCGGATGTGGTGGAGCGGGGCGTCGAGGTGCTCGCCTCCCTGCTGGGGCGCTGAGCGGGCCGGAAGTCCGGGCCGCTGGAGGTTGCATGGCCGCCGTCGACGATCCGAAGCTGCTGGGAAGCCTGGAGCTGTTCCAGGGGCTCTCCCCCGACCAGCTCGCCGAGCTCAACGGACTGCTCCGCTCCTCGGTCATTCCGACCGGCACTCACTTCATCACCGCCGAGCAGCCGGGCGAGGTGGTCTACGTCATCCTGGAAGGGACGGTGAAGATCTACGTCAGCCGGGAGGACGGCCGCGAGGTCATCCTGGCCTTCCTCGGCCCGGGCGATACGGTGGGGGAGATGAGCCTGATGGACAGCGCCGGCCGCTCCGCCAACGTGATGACCACCGAGCGCTCCCGTCTCCTCTGGATGGACCGCACCACGTTCCAGACCTGCCTGCGCGAGATGAGCCCGCTCGCCAACAACCTGATCCGCCTGCTGGCCAACCGCCTGCGCTTCGCCAACGAGCAGATCCAGGCGCTCTGCACGCTCGACGTGCCCGGCCGCGTGGCCCGCCAGATCCTCGCCCTGGCCGACCGCTACGGCAGCCCGCTGCGCGGAGAGAAGGCCGCCGCCGGACAGGTGACCATCCCGCTGCGCCTCACCCAGAGCGACCTCGGCGAGATCGTGGGCGCGTCCCGCGAGCGGGTCAATCAGGTGATCGTCGAGTTCAAGCAGCGCAACTTCATCTCGGTCGACCCCGACCACCGGATCCGGGTCCTGGACCGCCGCGGACTGGCCCGATATTGCCGCTGAGCTATGGGCGCTGAGTTTAGATCCTAGGTAGCGACACTTCTTAGACTTCCACAAGACTTTTCTTCGAAAACCTGTCACGCTTTCTTCTCTGTGAGCGACCTCTTTTCTGTGTAGGGAGGGCGCCGGCTGCAGAGGGCCGCCGGATAGAGCCTCCCGGAAAGGGATCTCACATGGTTGCGAAGCACGCGAAGCGGTTCCTGCTCGTGCTGGGGCTCGTGCTGCTGTTGCCTGGAGTGGTCGGAGCGGCCGGCTTCGACCGGGCGGAGCATTCATTTTGGGAAGGGCTGACCGATCCGGGGGCTCTCCTGGGCCGGTTGTGGGACGGGCTGACGGAGGTCCTGACCGGCGGCGCCTCGATCGATCCGAACGGCAATGGCCCGAACGGAGCCGGTGTCTGCGTCGGCGGCGACTGCGGCGCCTCGATCGATCCCAATGGATAGCGGCAAGGGATGAGATCAAGCTGCGCGGGGTCTGGAGAGAAGCTTGTCCAGCCCCGTCTTTCCGTGTCCATGCAGGACCCGCCTGTGGCAACTAGAGAGAAGAGCAGCCGACATTCTTTTTTCTTTTGGAGGAGAGAGACTTGAAAGACGCCCATCTGTCGCTCGAGGTGATGGCGAAGTGGCTGGCCGGCGATCTGGAGCTCGACGTCCTGCACGCTCAGGTCGTCCCCCATCTCCTGGCGGGCTGTTCGGTGTGCAGGCACCAGTACGATGAGATCCAACGGTTGAAGCAGGATCTCGGGCATTGGGATGAGCGGGTGGCGGTGTTCGAGGGGCAGGAGGCGCCCCAGCTGGTGGCCGAGCTGGCGGACCTCCCCTTCGACGCGCAGCTCGGCCGGGTGGTCGGCGATCCGCGCTTCCAGACCTGGGCGATCTGCCAGGTCCTCCTCCGCAAGAGCGTGGAGGCGGCGTTCGAAGAGCCGGCGCAGGCGGTGAACCTGGCGGAGCTGGGCGTCGTCGTGGCCCAGAGCCTCGGATCCGCCTACGATCCGAGCTGGGTCCTCGACCTCCAGGCGCGGGCCGAAGCCTGCCTGGGCAATGCCCGCCGCGTCCTGGGCGAGCTGCGCAGCGCGGAGACGGCGTTCCGCCGGGCCGAGGCGTTCCTGGCCGAGAGCACGACGGGCAATCAGCAGGTGCGCGCCGAGGTCCTGGACCTCAAAGCGTCGCTCCGCCGGGACCAGAAGTGTCTGGACGAAGCCCTCCAGCTGCTGGAGGAGGCGTCTTCTCTCTCCGCGGAGGCGGGCGACGAGCACGTGCTGGGGGCGGTTCTCCTCAAGAAGGCGAAGATCCTGGAGGAGACCGGAGAGCTGGAGCAGGCGGTGGAGCTTCTGCGGGAGGCGGTCGGCAAGATCGATCCCGCCCGCTCGGAGCGCCTGTCGGTCTACGTGCGGCACAACCTCGTCTGTACGCTGACCAGGGCGGGCCGCTTCGAGGAAGCGCAGGAGCTCCTGCCGAGGGTCCAGGATCTCTTCCGGAGCATCGCGCGGCCGATCGACTTCATCCGCCTGCGCTGGGCCGGGGGTTGCATCGCCGCGGGCCTGGGCCGGCGCGACGAGGCCGAGACGACCTTTCTCGCCATCCGCCAGGAGTTCCTCCGCCACGGCATGGGCTACGACGCCGCGCTGGTCTCGCTGGACCTGGCGATCCTCTATGCCCGGGAGCGCCGCACCGACGAGCTGAAGCGGCTCGCCGGGGAGATCGGTCCGATCTTCGAGTCGCGCGACGTGCACCGCGAGGCGCTGGCGGCGCTCATGCTGTTCAAGGAGGCCTGCCAGGAAGAGCGGCTGACGCTCCAACTCGCGACCGAGATCGCGACTTCGCTGCAGCGGGAGCGGCGGATCAAGGCGTAGGGCCCTCACCCCCGGCCCCTCTCCCGCAAGCGGGAGAGGGGAGAGGGATAGCAGTTCGAGGGATTCGGCAAACTGCAGAGAATGACTAACCTACACCCCTCTCCCGCTTGCGGGAGAGGGGCCGGGAGTGAGGGCCTACCGGGCCAAATGTCCCGCCTCCGCATCTCCCATCTCCACCTTCCCTCCCGGGAAATACTCCCGCCAGCGCCGGGAGACGGTCGCGGCCGTCTCCTCGTCGCATGAGAGCTCCTTCGGGAAACCGGGCTTCAGGCGGGCGTCGATCAGGACCGGCGCCTCGTACGAGATGTGATGCCGCACCACGCGGGTGGCGGCGGCGTGGACGTCCGCGGCCGGCTCGAAGCGCGTGAAGGTGGTCCAGAGGAAGTTCATCGGGCTCGCCACGGCCCGCCGCGGCTCGTCGCTCAGCACCAGGAGCGGCCAGCCGGCGAACGCCGGATGCGCCGCGAAACGCGCCGCGGCCCCGGGATCGTCCGCGAAGGCCGGACCGCCGACCACGAGACACCCCGGACAGAAGACCCGCACCTCCGTCGTCCCATGCGGCAGCTCCGCGGCGGAAAACTCCCGCGGCAGCTCGCGCACCGGATCTCCCAGGCCGAGCCAGACCCCCTTCGACCCCTCGTTCACCCCCGGACCCGTGTAGTCGAGCGTGTCCATGGAGAGGTTCGAGAAGACATAGAGGTCCGTCTCCGGATGCGTGCGCTCCAGGATGTGCTGGAGCGTCTTCGGGAAGTCCAGGAGGTCGACCGGGCGGTCGGTGACCAGGAGGAACTTGGTCAGCGAGAGCTGCCCCTCGCCGAGGATGCGGAAGGCGCTCGCCATCGCCTCCCGCTTGTAGCGCTCCTTGACCACCGCCGCGGCGAGCGAGTGGTAGCCGGTCTCGCCATACGACCAGAGCTTCTCCACCGCCGGCATCACCAGCGGGAACAGCGGCGAGAGCAGCTCCTGGAGGAGGTCGCCGATGAAGAAGTCCTCCTGGCGGGGCTTGCCGACCACGGTGGCCGGATAGATCGCGCCGTTGCGGCGCGCCATCCGCCGCACGCGGAAGACCGGATAGTCGTGGCGCAGCGAGTAGTAGCCATAGTGGTCGCCGAACGGTCCCTCGGGCCGGCGCTCGCCCGGCGGCACCTCGCCGATCAGGGCGAATTCCGCGTTCGCCACCAGCGGGTGCGGCCCCACCCCCTCGACCAGCCGCAGCTTCTGGCCGGCGATCAGGGAGGCGAGCATGAGCTCGGGGACGTTCTCCGGGAGAGGCGCGATGGCGGCCAGGATCAGCGCCGGCGGTCCGCCCAGGAAGACGGTCACCGGCAGGCTCCGGCCGCGCGCCTGGGCGACCTGGTAGTGGAAGCCGCCCCCTTTGCCGATCTGCCAGTGCATGCCGGTGGTCTGGCGGTCGTGGACGTGCAGGCGGTACATCCCGAGGTTGTGCCCCTTGCCGTCCGGATGCTCGGTGTAGACCAGGGGGAGGGTGATGAACGGGCCGCCGTCCTCCGGCCAGGTGGTGAGCACCGGGAGCCGGTCGAGGCGCACGTCCTCGGAAACAATGTCGGCCACCGGGCCGTACGGGAACCGGCTGGCGCCGACGCGCAGCGCCTCGCGCGCCAGGTCGCGGGCCCCCCAGAGCTTGGACGGGCTCGGCGGCAAGAGCGTCTCGGCGAGGTGGACGAGCCGCTGGATGAGGCGGAGCGGCCGGGCGCCGAACGCCAGCTCGGCGCGCCGGAGCGTGCCGAAGAGATTGGTCGCCACGGGGAAGTCCGCTCCCTGCACGCGCGTGAAGAGAAGCGCCGGGCCGCCCGCCGCGATCACCCGGCGGTGGATCTCCGCCGCCTCCAGGCGGGCGTCGACCGGCGCCTCCACCACGGCGAGGTCGCCGTCGCGGCGGAGGCGGTCGAGAAAGGCTCGAAGGTCGGGAAACGCAGGCTCGCGCACCGGGCGAGTCTATCCCTACAATGGCGCAGCTCAAGGAGACCGAATCATGGCCGAGGCCCTCACCGCTCCCGCTCCCCCATCGACCCCGCCGGTCGTCCCGGCCCGCCGCCGGGGGCGCCGCATTCGCCGGGTATTCCGGGCGCTCCTGCTGCTCGCCGGCGTTCTCGTCCTTGTGCTCGCGGCGGGCGCCCTGTGGATCCGCTCGGCGGTCCGGGCGAGCCTGCCGCAGCTCGACGGCGAGCTGAAGCTGGCGGGCCTCTCCGCGCCGGTCAGCGTGGAGCGGGACTCCCTCGGGGTGCCGACGATCCGGGCCGCGATCCGGGCCGACGCCGCCCGCGCGCTCGGCCTCCTGCATGCCCAGGACCGCTTCTTCCAGATGGACCTGCTGCGGCGCTCGGCGGCCGGCGAGCTGTCCGCTCTGTTCGGAGCCGTCGCCGTGGACGTGGACAAGTCGACCCGGGTCCACCGCTTTCGCCACGTGGCCGGCCAGGTGCTGGCGCGGGCCACGCCGGAGGAGCGGGCGGTCTTCACCTCCTATGCCGCGGGAGTGAACGCCGGGCTCGCCGCTCTCGGCGCAAAGCCGTGGGAGTACCTGGTCCTGCGCACCGAGCCCGCCCCCTGGGTGCCCGAGGACACGGTCCTGGTCGTCCATGCCATGTTCCTCGACCTCCAGGAGGGCGACGGAGAGCACGAATCGAACCTCGGCCTCGTCCAGGACCTGCTGCCGCAGCCCCTGGCGAATTTTCTGATGCCGCCCGGTACGGAGTGGGACGCGCCGGTCGTCGGCATGGCCGTGGCGACTCCGCCGATCCCCGGCCCCGAGGTCTTCGACCTGCGCAAGGAGCCGCCGGTGGAGCTGCCGAAGGCGGCGGCGCTGGAAGCTCCTCGGGACCTCATGGTGCTGGGGAGCAACAACTGGGCGGTCTCCGGGGCGCACACGGCGCCGCGCCCTCTTCGCCAACGACATGCATCTGGGCATCCGCGTGCCGAACACCTGGTACCGCGCCTCGATCGTGCGGCCGGACGGCGCCGGCGGCGAGATCCGGATGACCGGCGTGAGCCTCCCCGGGACTCCGGCGGTCGCCGTCGGCAGCAACGGGCACGTGGCCTGGGGGTTCACCAACTCCTATGGCGACTGGTCCGACCTGATCCTCCTCGACGTCGATCCCAAGGACCCGGAGGTCTATCGCACGCCCGAAGGGCCGCGCCGCTTCGAGACGGTGGACGAGGTCATCGCGGTCAAGGGAGGGGAGCCGGTGCACCTGAAGGTCCGCGAGACGATCTGGGGTCCGGTCCTCGACAAGGACCACAGAGGCCGGCTCCGCGCGCTCGCCTGGACCGCCCACCGGCCCGAGGCGGTCAACATGGCGATGGCCGATCTGGAGACCGCGCGCACGCTGGAGGAGGCGATGACGGTGGCCAACCGCAGCGGCGCGCCGGCGCAGAACTTCGTGGTGGCGGACGCATCCGGGCGGGTCGGCTGGACGATCTTCGGCCGCATCCCGCGCCGCGCCGGCTTCGACGGGCGGGTCCCCACCTCCTGGGCGGACGGCAGCCACCGCTGGGACGGCTGGCTCTCGCCCGAGGAGGCGCCGCGCGTGATCGGGCCCCCCTCCGGCCGCGTCTGGACGGCCAACGCCCGCGTGGTGGACGGCGACCTCCTGGCGAAGGTGGGAGACGGCGGATACGCCTTCGGCGCGCGCGCCCGGCAGATCCGCGACCGCCTCCTCGCTCTGGAGAAGGCCACGCCGCGCGACCTGCTGGCCATTCAGCTCGATGATCAGGCCCTCTTCCTGGAGCACTGGCGCAAGCTCCTCTTGCAGGTCCTGACCCCCGAGGCGATCGCCGCCGATCCCCGCCGCGGCGAGCTGCGCCGCCTCGTCGAGACGACCTGGACCGGCCATGCCTCGATCGATTCCGTGGCCTACCGGCAGGTGCGCTTCTGGCGCGGCTACGTCCTGGAGCAGGTGCTCACGCCAATCACGGCGCGTCTGGAGAAGGCGGACGAGCGCTTCCATCCGGTCCAGCCGCAATCCGAAGGGGCGGTCTGGGCGCTGATCACCGCGCGCCCCGCTCACCTGCTCGATCCGCAGTTCCGCACCTGGGACGAGGAGCTCCTCGCCGCGGTCGACGCCACGCTGGACTATTCCAAGAAGGCCGGCCTCGAGGGAGGGCTGGAGAAGCGCACCTGGGGGGAGCGCAACACCACGCGCATCCGGCACCCGCTGAGCGGCGCCCTCCCCTTCGTCGGCCGCTGGATCGACGCGCCGCCGCGGCCGCTGCCGGGAGACCAGGACATGCCGCGGGTCCAGGGCGCCGGCTTCGGAGCCTCCGAGCGGCTCGTCGTCTCACCGGGCCGCGAGCAGGAGGGGTTCTTCCACATGCCGGTCGGGCAGAGCGGGCACCCGATGTCGCCCTACTACCTGGCGGGCCACAAGGCGTGGGAGGAGGGAACGCCGACCCCGTTCCTGCCGGGGCCGGCGGAGCACACGTTGAAGCTGGTGCCGTAGGGGGGGCCGCCCAAGGACTTCAAGGACTGCAAGAAGAAAAGCAGTTTCCTTGGAGTCCTTGAAGACCTTGTCGTCCTTGGGCGGTGGGCTTTTCAGGCCGCGGTGACCGGCTGCTCCTGCTTGCCGCGACGAGCGATCCGCCGCACCGCCCCGGCCGCCCGGGCGAATGGCCGCTTCTCCACCACGTCGTCGAACAGGCTGTACGCCACCGGCGTGCCGATGAGGGTCAGCAGCAGCGCCATGGTCTGCCCGCCGATGATCACCGAGGCGATGGCGCGGTTCGTCGCCGCGCCGGTTCCCGAGGAGGCCACCAGCGGGATCATGCCGGCCACGAAGGCCAGCGTGGTCATCAGGATGGGCCGCAGCCGGTCGCGGTTCGCCCGGCGGATCGCCTCCGCCCGCGGCATGCCGTGGCGGCGCAGCGCCAGCGTGTGGTCGATCTGCAGGATGCTGTTCTTCTTCACGATGCCGAACAGCACCAGGATGCCGAGCGACGAGAAGATGTTCAGCGATTGGTTGAGGACCAGCAGCGACAGCAGCGCGAACGGCACCGTCATCGGCAGCGCGAGCAGGATGGTGATCGGGTGGAGCCAGCTCTCGAACTGCGCCGCGAGGATCAGGTACATGAAGATGATCGACAGCAGGAAGGCGATCATGAAGCTCTGCGCCGCCTTGCCCTGCTCGCGCGAGCGGCCGGTCAGGCCGTAGGAGTAGGACACCGGCATGTTCAGCTCCGCCGCCTTCTTGTTGAGCGCGTCGATGACGGTCTGCGAGGAGTGGCCGGGCTGCATGTTGGCATAGAGCATCACCTGCCGCCGCCGCGCGATGCGGTTGACCAGCGACGGGCCCTCGCCCTCCTGGAGAGTGACCAGGTCGCGCAGGGCCACCCGCGAGCCGCCCATCATGGCCGGCACCTCGGCCTGCTCGATCCCCTGCCGGTCGCGCCGGTCGCCCGGCTCGGCCCGCACGTGGACCTCGTACTGCTCGCCCCCCTCCATGTAGCTCGTCACCTCCTGGCCGCCCACGAGGACGTTGAGCGTCGAGGCGATGTCCTGGACGTTCACCCCCAGGTCCGCCGCCTTGTCGCGGTCGATCCGCACGCCGAGCTCCGGCTTGCCGACGATCAGGTTGGTGTCGGGGTCGACCACGCCGGGCTGCGACTTGAAGACCGCCATCAGCTCCTCGGAGTACTTGGTGAGCTGATCGAGGTCCGGGCCGCCGATCCAGAACATGATCTCGGCGTTGATGCCGCCGCCGAAGGAGTTGACCGGCGACACCTGGTTGCGCAGCCCCAGGGCCGCGTACTGCGGCAGGATCTCGTCGCGCACCTTCTGCATCACCTTGAACTGGTCGAGCTCGCGCTGGTCGACCGGCTTCAGGGCGACGTAGACCGAGGCGAGGTTCTTCGTCCGCTGCTGGTCGTCGCCGATCGTCATCAGCGTGCGGTCCACCTCGGGCATCTGGCGCAGGCGGGCGGCGATCGACTGGGCGATCTTGGCCGTGGCCTGCAGGCTCGTGCCCTCCGGAGCGCGCACCTGTACGTCGAACTGCGACTCGTCGTCCGTCGGGAGGAAGGTCTTGTTCACCAGGACGAAGAGCGGGATGGTCGAGACGAACACGGCGATCATGAGGAGGACGACCACCCAGCGATGGCGCAGCGACCAGTCGAGGAGGCCGAGATAGGCCCGCTCGACGTACCCGTAGATGCCGCGGCGTTCTTCCACCTGGTGGTATCCATGGACCTGTGCGGGTACCTGCGCATGCACCTGCGGCTGCGTATCCTCCAGCCCCTCGCCCTTAACCTCGCCCTTCTTTTTCTCTTCCCCGCGCAGCCACCGCGACGACAGCATCGGCGTCAGCGTGAAGCTGACCAGGAGCGACACCGCCACGGCGCAGGCCATGGTGACGCCGAACGAGTTCATGAAGCGTCCCACGATGCCGCCCATGAAGGCCACCGGCAGGAACACGGCGATGAGCGAAAGGGTGGTGGCGAGCACCGCGAGCGCGATCTCGGCCGTGCCCTCCTTCGCCGCCTGCATCGGCGTCAGCTTCCGCTCCTCCAGGTTGCGGAAGATGTTTTCGAGCACCACCACCGCGTCGTCGATCACGATGCCCACCACCAGGGCGAGCGCCAGGAGCGTGATGACGTTCAGCGTGAAGCCCGCGTAGCTCATCGCGCCGAAGGTGGCGATCAGCGAGGTCGGGATCGCGACCGCCGAGATGAGGGTCAGGCGGAACCGCTTCAGGAAGAGGAACACGATCGCCGCGGCGAGCAGCGACCCCAGCACCAGGTGCTCCTGCACCGCGTGGACGGCCGCCTCGATGTAGGCCGACTGGTCGCGCACCGTGGTCATGCTCCAGCCTTGCGGGAGCTGGGAGCGCAGCCCTTCCATGCGCTCCTTCACCCGCTCGATGACGGCGACCGTGTTGGTGCCGGACTGCTTGCGCACCTGCAGCACCACGGCGGACTTGCCGTCGACGCGGGCGATCGACTCCTCGTCCGCCATGCCGTCCTCGACCCGGGCGACGTCGCGCACGCGCACCGGATAACCGGCGCGGCTGGCGATCGAGATCGCGCCGAACTCGGCCGGCGAGGTGACGCGGCCGTACGTGCGCAGGGTCAGATCGCGCAGCCCCTGCTCGACCTGGCCGCCGGGGATCTGCACGTTCTGCGTCTGAAGCGCCCGCACCAGGTCCGCGACCGTGAGGTCGAGAGAGGCGAGCTTGTCGGTATCGGGGATCACGTTGATCTGCCGCGACCGGCCGCCGATGACGCGCGCCTGGCCGACGCCGAGGGTCGACTCGATCTGGCGCTTGAGCACCTTGTCGGCGAACTCCGTGAGGTCGCGGACCGGGGCCGGGCCGGAGAGCGCGATCGAGATGACCGGCTGGGCGTCGGTCTCCAGCTTCTGCACGACCGGCGGATCGGCCGCCGTCGGCAGCTCGGCGAGGATCGTGCTCACCTTGTCGCGCACCTCCTGCGCCGCCACGTCGCCGTTCTTCTCCAGGTCGAAGCGGATCGAGACGATCGAGATGCCCTCGGACGAGATCGACTGCAGCTCATCGATGCCGCTGATCGTGTTGACCGCCTCCTCGACCTTGTCGGTGATGTCGGTCTCCATCTCCTCGGGGCTCGCGCCGACCAGCGTGGTGGTCACCGTCACGAGCGGGAAGTCGACGTTGGGGAAGCGGTCCACGCCCAGGGTGAAGTAGGAGACGATCCCGACCACCACCAGGGCAAGGATGAGCACCGTCGCGAAGACGGGCCGTTGGATACAGATTTCCGCAAGCCTTTTCATCGAGTCCTCCTCACCTCGTCCCGGCCACGCGGGCGGGTTCCACATCGATCTCCACCCGCGCGAACAGGCCGGGCGACAGCCGCCCGTCGGAGTTCGGCAGGTCCGTCTCCACCAGCACCGTGCGGGTCGCCGGGTCGACGACGCCGCCGATCTGGGTCACCCGGCCGGTGAACACCTCGCCCGGGTACGGGTCCACCGTGGCGCGCACCGTCTGCCCCGTGCGCAGGCTGGCGAGATAGCGCTCGGGCAGGCGGAAGCGCAGCTTGATCGGCGACGTCTGGGCCACCACGAACGCCACCGAGGCCTCGCCCAGCCGCTCGCCCACGTCGGTCCGCCGCTCGGCCACCACACCGGTGATCGGCGAGACCAGGACGGCATCCCGCAGCTTCTGCCGGTCCAGATCGCGCGCCGCTTCGGCGGCGGCCACCGCGGCCAGCGCCGACTCGTGGGCCGACCGCGACCGGTCATAGGCCGCCTGCGACACCGACTCCTTGGCCAGCAGCTCCTCCTTGCGCTTGAAGTCGCGCTCCGCCTCGGAGGCGGCGGCCTTGGCGCGCGCCACCTCGGCATCGGCGCGCTTCAGCTCCAGAGAGAGGTAGTCCGTCTCCAGGGTGAGCAGCGTCTGGCCGCGGCGGACCCGGGCGCCCTCGTCCACATAGACCCGGGCCACCCGGCCGGGGTTCTTGACCGCGAGCTCCGAACGCACCTGCGACACGAGCTCGCCGTTGGCCACCAGCCGGCCGCCGGCCGCCGGGCCCGCTTCCGCGCCGGGCGCCCTGGTCGAAGCGTCGGCCGAAGCGCCGGTCGAGGTCTCTTCCACCGTGGGCTGCTTGGCGACCGAAGCCACGTCGCGGACGTCCTCCGGAAGCGGAGGCGGCGCCGCGGCCGTGGTGGACGCGGCCGCGCCGGCTTCCGGCTTCGCCGCATCCGCGGATTTGTCGGACGAGCCGCACCCCAGAGCGGTGAGCCCCCCAGCACCCAGCAACCCGCCCAGCAACAGAACGAAAGTCGAAGACAGAACTTGACGCTTCATCGCACACCCTCCGAGGGGATCGTTTTCTTGAGAAGACCGGCGGCGGACCAGGCGCGCAGCTCCGCGAGCGCGCGGTCGAGCTGGCTGTTCGCCACGGCGCGGCGGGCCTCCGCCACGGACGTTTCGGCGGACTCGACCTCCAGAGAGGTCAGCTCCTGGGCGCGGTACAGCTCGGTCGCCTGCTCATACTCGGCCTCGGCCGCGGTGAGCTGCTCGCGGGCGAGCTGCAGGGTGGCCGCGGACGTTTCCAGGTCCACCAGCGCCTGGCGCACCTCCTCGCGGACCACCTGCCGTACCTCCTGGACCCGCAGCTCCGCCTGGCGTTGGCGCTCCTGGGCGATGGCGATCCTTCCTTTGATCTCGCCGCTCGAATAGATCGGGACCGAGAACCGCAGCGAGAGCTGGCCGTACTCGTCCGTCGGGAACGCCGCCCGCTGCTTGATCCAGGCGCCGTCGGCGGTGACGAGCGGCAGGTACGCGCCCCGCTGCTTGGCCACCTCGAGACGGGCGATCTCCTGGTTCGCCAGCGTCTGCGCCACCTCGGGGCGGTTGGCTTCGGCCTCCGCCACCAGGGCGGCCTCGGCGGGCAACGCCGGCAGGAAGTCGCCGGGCGCCACCACGTCGATGGGACCTTCTACGGCCAGACCGAGGCGCAGGTTGCCCACCGCCGCCTCGCGGGCCTGGCGGGCGGCGGCGATCCGCCGCTCGGCCCCCTTGATGTCGGCGTCGGCGCGCAGCACGTCCACCCGGGTCGTCTCGCCGGCCTCGAAGAAGATCTGGGCCTGCTCGCGCCGGCGGCGCGCCAGCTCCAGGTTGCGCTGCTCGACCGCCAGCAGCTCCTCGGCCTGCACCACCGCGAGGTAGTTCGAAGCCACGTTCAGGATGAGCTGCTCCTCGGTGTTGGCCACCCCCTGGCGGGCGACGTCGACGCTGAGACGGGCCTGGTTGATCGCTTTGCGCTCGCGGTTGCCGGCGTACACCGGCTGCGAGAGCGTCAGGCGGTAGCTCCAATCGTTCTCGGCCAGGATGATGCGGCTGTCGTCCCCGTCTCCGAAGGCGACCTCCTGGTCGTTGCGGGTGAAGTTCCCCTGGAAGCCGATCTTGGGGAGGATCGAAGAGAACGCCACGTCCGCCTGGGCCTGGAGCGCGGCCACTTCCGCGCGCGTGCGGCCCAGGACGGGATTGGCGGCGAGCGCCTGTTGCAGCGCCTCCTGCAACGTGAGACGCAGCGGGACGGGCGCCGTCGAAGGCAAAGGCGCGGGCGGCGCCGGCTCCTGCGCGAGCGCGGGAGCGGCGGCCGTCAACGCCAGGAACAGCAAGGATCTGACATTCACGCAGGCTCTCCTTGAAGATCGGGCTCCGCGGTGGCGGGAGCCCTCAAGCCGGACGCCATGAACGTGACCAGGTAACGGAGCATCTCGTCCGGATCACTGCCGCCGCACACCCCTTCCGAGAACCGTGCGACCATCTTCTGGCACGACACCGTGTGCCCCATGCCGCCCGCCAGGAACTGGAACCGCCACATCAGCTCCTTGTCGGAGAGATGCGGGAGGAGCTGCCGCAGCGCCTCGAAAAAACGGTCCGCCGACGGCTTGAGCTCGTGGATCAGCATCGAGCGCACCTCTTCACTGGGCTCCGAGAACACCCGGCCCATCAACTGGGCGAACGCGTGAGCCCCGTCCGGGGTCTCCCGCATCCTGCGGATCAGGGGCGCCACGAAGGCATGGATGACCTGCTCGACCCCCTTCCCCTCCATCCCTCCGGAGAGGTCGCAGGCTTCGAGCAGTTGGAACCGCTCCTCCCGCAGAGGCTGAAGGCGGCGCGCGAAGACCGCCCGCACCAGTCCTTCCTTAGATCCAAAATGATAATGGACCGCGGCGAGATTGGCGCCTGCCTGGTGGGTGATCATCCGCAGGGACGACGCCTGGATGCCGTGTTCCGAAAACAATGTCTCGGCGGCGTCCAGGAGAGCCTCCCGGGTGTCGACATGATGCTCGGTTCGTGATTCCGTTACGGTCATATTCAAACGTCCGTTTCAAACAAACGTTTGAATCGTATGGTCCCCCCTCACGGTCTGTCAAGACCTTTGTCAGGGAAATCCCGGGAAAGTTCCCGGCTGATAGACTTGCCTCCCTGAAGAGGAGAGGGAGAATGCACGACGGAACTGTCCACGTCATCGCCATGTTCGTCGCCGCGGCCGGCAAGGAGCAGGAGCTGGAGCAGCTCTTGCGGACCCTGGTGGAGCCGACCCGGAAAGAGGCGGGCTGCATCCGCTACGACCTGATGCGGGGGATCCCCGGGGAATCGGGAGACTTCGTCTTCGTCGAGGAGTGGGAGAGCGCCGAGACCCTGGACGCCCACTCCCAGTCCCAGCACCTCCGGGAGATCGGGCCGAAGATCGGGCCCATCCTGGGAGCCCCGGCGAACATCGCGCGCTACCGGCAGATCAGGTAAGGAAAAGCAAGATGCCCGCAGACGCTCACCTGAGGGACCTGACCCGCCATCTGGAATGGGCCGACGCCGCGGTCTGGCAGACGGTTCTCGGCTCGTCCGCGGTGAGCGGCGACGTCAATCTCGCCAAAACCCTGCACCACGTCCACCTCGTCCAGCACATCTTCAGCCAGGCCTGGGTGGGAGTCCCGTTTCAAGTGCGGGACCTTGCCGATCTTCCCGACGCGGCCGCTCTGATCGCCTGGGGGCGCGAAGCGCACACCCGCATCCACGCGTTCCTCTCCGCCGCCGATCCCCAGGAGATGGAGCGCCCGCTCCACTTGCCGTGGGCCGCCCAGTTCGAGCAGAGGGCGAACCGCCCGGCGCAACCCCTCACCATCGGCGACTCCGTCCTGCAAGTGGCCCTGCACACCGCTCATCACCGAGGCCAGGTCTGCACCCGCCTCCGCGAGCTCGGCGCCGAGCCGCCCCTGGTCGACTTCATCGCGTGGGCCTGGTCGGGCAAGCCCGAGGCGGACTGGCAATGCCTGAACCAAAAGGCCGAAGCGAAGCAGCCATAACCGGCTTTGGCGACCGATGCACCGGAACGATTAAAACCTTATTCACCACAACGAGAGATGGCTGAGCGCCCTCCAATTCCTGTACAGATCAAACGTGCCGTTCTTGTAGAGGCGGGACATCGCTGTGCGGTGTGCGGAGCGGCCTCTCCGTTGGAGTTTTCTCATATTACTCCATGGCATGAGTGCAAAGAGCACACTGCAGAGAACATCATCTGCCTGTGTGCAGGTTGCCATCGACGGGCAGATCGAGAGAAGTGGGGGCGCAAAGCTCTTCTTACTTATAAACAGCACCCTTGGGTAAGGCAAAATAACAGCCCTGCTGCTAAGTCCGGCTTTTCAGAGGTGGAAGTTACGATCAGCCTAGAGCTAGAGAAATTCAATGACGCGGCAGAGAGATTGTTACGCTATGGGCTTGCCGGATTTCTGGAGGTTCCTGTCGAGCTGGTGAAAGTCATCGAAAAGAAAAAGGGAAGCACGAAGATTCACCTGACAATACCTTCTGAAAAGGCACTTCAACTGGAAGCCGCATTTCGTATTAGAGACCCCAGGCTTGCCGCCTCAGTTCACCCCCTGGAGATCGTTGCAATCCGGAATGTACCTGAGACTCCGAATGGGACGGACACGATCATGATGGCAGGTAGCTTTGAGTACGACGCCTTTATCGCCTACGCTCATCAAGACGCTGAGTACGCGGAGCACATCCATAAGCTGCTGTCTGTCAGTGGCAAACGAGTATTCCTGGACAAGATGCTATTTCCAGGAGATCTATGGACAGAGAAGCTTGAGCAGGCCCAGAAGGATTCCTTGCTTACGATAGTTTTACTTTCGGCGCATTCTGATTCTGCCTTCTTTCAGAAGGAAGAGATTCTAAGGGCGGTGGAGCTCGCTCGAGGCAAGAGGCATCGAGTCGTGCCGGTATACCTCACAGGCAAAAGTCCCTCAGATCGTGTGCCCTCGGAGTTGAGACAAATACAGAGCATATTCTTGGAGCAAGATCAGTCGCTGCTTAAAATTGCTCTCCAAATCGAAGCGGCGATCGAGGTATCGAGACAGCGCGAGGACTGGCAATCGGATATTGACTCCGCAACGATTGTTATTGTCACGGGTTGCCACCACCGACCGGAGCTGTTCGATCGCCCCTTGGCGTACCAGCTGAAGCAGGCTATCGATGAGGAGGGCGGCAAGGTGAACAGAGCCTTCCTGCGGTCCGTGGTGATGGGAGATATCTGGTTCAACGAACGCAGCGGCTTTGCTGATCATTCGAACATCATTAGCATCGGTTCGCCGAGTGTCAATCCTCTGACTCAGCAGATCATCGAGCAGGCAGGCAACGTCCAGGCGGATGAGCGATGGCGTGTCATGCGAGGCGGCAATCGTTGGGCTCTTTTTGGCAACGAAGCCGAAGACACGCGTGCCGCGGTGAAATGGTTCAAGAACCATCAGCTTGCGGCCTTTCTGGAGGAGGTCTGGTCGGCTTCTAGATGAAAGCACAGGTCCAAGGACGTGCCTAATAGGCTGCGTGACGAGACACCCAAGGAGAACGCATGAAAGCGTACGTCGTCCAGGAGCCCTTCGGCCTCGATGCGCTGCAGTCGATCGAGCGCCCAGACCCGCAACCCGGCCCCGGGCAGGTCCTGGTCCGGATGCGCGCGGTCTCGCTCAACTACCGGGATCTCCTGGTCATCAAAGGCGTCTGGCGGCCGAAAGAACCGCGGATTCCCGTGTCGGACGGTGTGGGTGAGGTCGTTGCCGCCGACGCCGGGGTGACGCGCGTCAAGACCGGAGATCGCGTCGCCAGCATCTTCTATCCCGGCTGGATCGACGGCGAGGTGACGCCCGAGAAGTTGCAGGCGCCGTCGCTGGGAGGCTCGGGTGCGGATGGGACGCTGGCCGAGCTGGCGGTCTTCGATGAAGGAGCGATTGTCCAGGTGCCGGAGCACCTCTCCGACGAAGAAGCCGCCACGCTGCCGCTGGCCGGGGTGACCGCTTGGCACGCGATCATCCGGCGCAGCAGCGTGAAGAAGGGCGAGACGGTGCTGGTGCAAGGTACGGGCGGAGTCTCTCTGTTCGCCGCGCAGTTTGCCCACATGGTGGGTGCTCATGTGATCGTGACGTCGAGCAGCGATGAGAAGCTCCGGCGCGCACGGGAGTTGGGCGCCGTCGATGGCATCAACTACAAAACGTCACCCCCTTGGGATGAGCGGGCGCTCGCGATCACCGCGAGCCGCGGCGTGGATCACGTCATCGAAGTCGTCGGAGCGGAAAACCTGACACGTTCGCTGAACGCGGTGCGCATGAGCGGGACGATCAGCGTCATCGGTCTCCTGGGAGGCACGAGCGCGCAGATCGAGACGTTCGGCTTCGTCGAGAAGAACGTGCGCCTGCACGGCATCCTGGTCGGCTCCCGCGAGATGTTCGAAGAGATGAACCAGGCCATTGCGGACCACAAGCTGAAGCCTGTCGTGGACCGCGTGTTCGGTTTCGACGAGGTCCATGCAGCGCTGCGCTATCTGGAAGCCGGATCGCACTTCGGCAAGATCTGCGTCCGTCTCCAATGATCGCGTGCTGCGACGTTGATTACCACGATCCAGGGGCTGTCGCCGCAGGGCTTTGGTTTGATCACTGGTCCGACAGCACGGGCAAGGCCGAGGTCGTCCTGCCGATCGCCGAGGTTGCGCCTTACCAATCAGGCCAGTTCTATTTGCGAGAGCTGCCCTGCCTGCTCGCCGTGCTGGAGAAGGGGCCTCCGGCGGATCTCGTCGTGCTCGATGGATATGTCTGGTTGGGAGATGGACAGCCTGGCCTCGGTGCGCATCTGTATCGCGCGCTGAATGAAAAGGTTACGGTCATCGGAGTGGCAAAGACGAGATATGCCGGAGTCACCCTCGTACGGGAGCTCCGGCGTAGGGACAGCGCGAATCCGCTCTACATCACCGCGGCCGGAATCGATCTCTCCGAGGCGGCCCGCCACATCGCCGAGATGCACGGGCCGTATCGCATCCCGACGCTGCTGAAGAAAGTGGATCAACTCTGCCGCGGGCGTGCTTGACCCTTCCGGCTCACGGCACTGTCAACTTGCCATCCCGCACCCAGACCTGACCGCCGGCAGTCAAGGTGGCATCCGTGAAAAGATTCCAGCGGACGTAGCCGCCGGTCACCTTGCCTCCAAGCTCGCTGTTGTCCCCCAGGGAGAGGCGGATGACGCCGGCTCCGTAGCCGTAATACGGGATCCACGGAGCGCTCTCGGGAACCGCCAGCAGAGGATTGAAGCCCAAGGCGAGCTCGCGGAAGGCGCGCGTGCCCTCTCCTCCCTCTTTGAGCTCGGCCTCGACTGCGTCCTGGCCGGAGCGGGCGCGGACGTCGACGATCCGGCCCTTGGCGAAGCGGAGGGTGAGTCCTTCGACGTTCCGATCAGTCCAGCGGCCCGGAGGAAAGGCGATGGTGCCCTCGACGGTCTCCTCCAGGGGCGCCACACGGATCGCGCCGCAGGGGATCTCGATCTCGCGGTCGATCAGGACGCGGGCCTCGCGGGTGCGGGCGGCCGAGGCGTCGCCGTCCTGGAAGTTGATCGGCCGGTCGCCGATGCGGAACCGCAGATCGGTTCCCGCCGGAGTGGTGACGCGGACCTCTCCCGCGCGCAGGGCCGCGGCGAAGCGCCGCTGGACCTCACCGATGGCCCGGCAGTCGGACTGGAGCACGGCGCGCACGTACGTGGTGTCGATCACTTCCTGCGGCGGCACCGGGTGCCCGGGGACAGGATAGGCGCTCGGCGCGCCTCCGTAGGACCAGTGGAAATGGATCGTGCGGCCTCGGCCCTCCCGGAGCACGTCCTGCATCGCGGCATACTCGGGATCGCTCGGCGTCGCCCCAGGGAGCATGACGGCGAGGTCGGCGCTCCGCAGCAAGGGAATCAGGGCCGCCCGCGACGCCTTGGCGCTCTTCACTGCGGCCGCGGGATCGAGGCCGGCGAAAGCCTCCGGGGAGACCTGCCAGCATCCGAGATCGACGCCGCCGGCGCGGATCACCGCCTGGCGCAGGAGCGGGACGAGGGGCTGGAAGTCTCCGGGATGCGACAGCAGGAGCACCTTCTCTCCCGGCTGCAACGCCATCTGCTGAACGATGCGGTCCGCGAGGGCCTGGTGATCCGAGGGAGTGAGGGACGCGAGATTGGAGGGGCTCATCAACATCAATCCGATCAGGAGAGCGGTGAGGCGCATGAAAATCAGGATAGCATCCGAACATGGCCATTCACATCGTCCGCTTAGGATCTGATCGAGCTCCTGGAGAGGGCCTGCGGATCGGCACGGTCCGGCGCCCGCCGCGGGGCGTTCCGAAAAGTGAGTTTGCTGCGCAGAACTGGTACGACGTGTGGTTCCCCAATCTCGCACCCAGTCCGGAAACCGTCAAAATGGCTCTAACCGCCACGACGGAACGCGAGTGGGAGACCTTCGTGAAGAAGTACAAGTCAGAAATGGCAACACCGGACAACAGCCGGACGCTCGGCCTCCTGGCCGCGCTCTCCCATCAAACCAACTTTTCCGTCGGTTGTTATTGCGCCGACGAATCGCGCTGCCATCGCTCCGTGCTCCGCACCCTGCTCGCGGAGAGAGGCGCGGACGTGCGATGAGCCATCAGTCGGCCGCGAGCAGAAGCTTGCCCACCGCCTGCCGCGATTCCAGCAGGCGGTGCGCCTCGGCGGCTTCGGCCAGAGGGAGCACGCGCGAGATGGTGAGGCGGAGGCTGCCGTCCTCCACCTGGCGCAGAAGCTCCTGGCGCGCCGTGCGCCACGCCTCGGGCCGGAAATCCGGACGCAACGTAAAGGCACTGACCTTGAGGGATCGCTCATAGAGCCGGTCAGGATCGATGGGCGGCGGAGCGCCGCTCGCGTCGCCGTAGCACACCAGATGGCCATAGGGAGCCAGTGCCGCGAGGCTCAGGTCCTGCGTATCCTTGCCGACGGAATCGAGCACTACATCCACGCCCTGGCCGCCGGTCGCATCGAGCACGCGCTGGAGCAGGTCGTCCCCATAAAGCAGAGGCTCGCCACCCAGCGACCGCACGGCCTCGCCCTTCGCCGCGGTGGACACCGTCCCCAGCACCCGCGCTCCGGCGTTCCGCAACAATTGGAGAGCGATCAGCCCGAGCCCGCCGCCGGCGGCATGGAGAAGAACCGTCTGTCCCTCTCGCACTCCCGCCCCGAGATGGACCACGCCATACGCCGTGAGCCCCTGAAGAGGAAGAGCCGCACCCTGATCGAAGCTCAGGCAGTCCCCAAGATGAAACAGGATGTCCGCCGGAGCCACCGAGTACTCGGCATAGGTCCCGCTGACGCTGATCACCGGCGGCATGGCCGAGAACGCCACCCTCTGCCCGCGCAGCGCCGGATCGACTCCTTCGCCCACCTCCTCGACCACGCCAGCCCCCTCGTTCCCCGGAATCCAGGGAAGAGGCGGCTTCCGATACACCCCCCGCCGGCGTTCCGTGTCCGAGAAATTGACGCCGACCCGGTAGAGGCGCACGAGGACCTCGCCCGGCCCGGGATCGGGGCGGGGGGCTTCTCCAAGTTGCAGGACGTCGGGGTCACCGAGGGAGGTGGCGATGATGGCTCGCATCAAGATTCTCGCAGGACTCGATTCAGGAGGATGTCTTCGATGAGCGGACCCGCTCCAGCGCCTGCTCTTGAGGAAGGACCCGGCCTTTCAACATCCTTTTCTCCCTGCGCAGCGAGTTGTAGCAGCATCGCTGCATTGTGCAGAGACTCGTAGTTAAGACGGGTCTTCAAATAGGTGACAGGCTGCCGTCTTCTTTCGACATCGTCGGCTCCCTCCGTGGCGCTTAAAAGGTATCATGCTGGGACTCCGGGTGGGCTCCTCGATAGCCCCTCGCCTGAGAACCTCATGGAAACATCATCCTTCGACCCTCGTCGCCGTCAGGTCCTCGACATTCTGGAGTCCGCGCTCCTGTTCGACGAGCGCGACCGCGAAGAGCTGCGGAAGATCACCGCGTTCGTCCTCGACAATTCGGATTGTCTCGATCGCTCCAACCTCGCGGGCCACCTCACCGCCTCCGCCTTCGTGATCGACCGCGAGCGGCAGCGTCTATTGCTGATTCATCACAAGGCGCTGGGCCGCTGGCTCCAGCCCGGCGGCCACGCGGACGGCGATCCGGACCTCCGGGCCGTGGCGCGCCGCGAGGTCCTCGAAGAAACGGGGCTCGCGGCGCTCGATCTCGTCACGCCGCGCCCCTTCGATCTCGATATCCATGCGATCCCGGCGCGCGGCAGCGTTCCGGCGCATTTCCACTACGACGTGCGGTTCCTGCTCGAAGCCGACAGCGATCTTGCTCTCCAAGGAGATGACCGGGAAGTTCACGGCGCGGCCTGGGTGGATCTGTCGGACCTCGACGGCCTGGGGCTCGATGCGTCCGTGGTGCGGCCGGCCCAGCGAATCTTGACTTTTCCCTGAAGTGAGGGGATCTTCCTTTCGTTTCGTTCCTACCAAACCAGCGCCGGGAGAATCCATCTCCCGGACGAACGACAACGCTAGGAGGACCCATGAATCGCAAGGCTTTGAACGCCTCGCTCCTGGCGCTGCTGTGCGCTCTTTCAGCCAGCGGTGTGCAGGGGCAGTGTGTAGCATCCAACGGTGTTTCCGCGTCGATCAGTCTTATCGAGCAGCCGTTTCCCTATACAGATTTGCGGCCGGCTCTGACCACGGCGGAGATCGACGATCTGCCGGACCTTCCGGATCCCACGGACGAGATTCCGCAGCGCGAGCACGCGTATATCTCGACGGCTCTCGCCGAGGATCTCGGGTTTGCTCCGCACGACAGCGGCGGCAACCTGACCGTGAATCCCGATTGGCGCGAGCCGAATCCGCAGGTGCGCGTCCGGATCACGAGCCCGGCTACGTTTTCCAACTGGAAAGAGGGAACCATCTACCGTGACCGCGCGAGCAACGCGGTGTTCACCGTCGTGGGTGTCATCGAAGACACCCGCCCGATCGTCTGGGTGTATGACGGATTGGACGGCACCGACGTCGAGTCCGACAGCGGCCAGTAAAGCTGTTCGCCGAGGACGATTACGTCGGAACCACCCGCGTGCGACAGGTCGCGACGTTTCCGGATGCGGACAGCGACGGATTGCTCGACACGGTGACGGCGAGCGTCTTCTGCTCTCCGGTCAGCCGTTCCGTGTTCACCACGACGACGACCACGACCACCAATCACTACACCGAGAACGACGCCAACGGCTCGTTCCGCGAGACCGCGGTGCGCAAGAGCGACAACCGGTTCGCGCTGATCGTGCCGCACGGCGGAGCGATCGAGACGAAGACGAGCGATCAGATCGCACCGTTCGTCACCACGCTCGAGGCGACCCCGTACAGCATCCCGGTGAATTCCTGGAGGGCGGAGGGGCAGTGGAGTGACGACCAGACCTCGAAGCGGTGGCACATCACGACCACGAACACCTCGGAGCCGTCGTTCCCGGCTCTCACGTGGCTGTTGAGCCAGACGACGTGGTTCGACACGGCGCATCCGTTCCGCCGCACGCTCGCTCTGCACGGCTTCACGTCGAGCGCGGTGGACCTGATCGTGGGCGGTGGCACGGACCTGAACGCGAAGTGTCTCGTGGCGCAGCGGATCAAGGCCGAGTCCGGCATGGGGCCGGTGGCGGTCCGCATCTATCACAATGATCAGATCATCGACGTGCTGGCCAGCGACAACCACCGGGTCTGCCGCAAGGGGCTCGACGGTGACTCCGTTCGCAACATCATCAACCGTCTGGCGGCCAACGGCGGCATCCAGATCGAGCAGTCGGGCGACGTCCGCAGCAACACCACCTACCGCAACGGGGTGGCGAACGGCGCGGCCAAAGCCGTCGGCGAGCTCCTGAACGGCACGGCGCCCACCAACGCCTGCTCTGTCTACGCGACGCCGGTCGACGAGGATCTCGTCCCCAACTGCTGAGACGGAACCCTCACCCCCTGACCCCCTCTCCCACACGCACTCACACCCGCCCGGGAGAGGGGGAAGCACCCGATTAGAATAGCCAGCGGTGTTCAGGTTGGCCCACCAGTGCCGGCCTAGAGGGTAAAGACTTCCAGGCGTTGCCAACTGCGGCCACTTTCGGCCATTTTGCGCCGAGCTGCGTGACCCTCTTGTGATCCGAAAATGGTATACTCATACTCATGAGCTACAACATCAAGTTCGAGGATCGGACCCTGCGCGGTCTCCGCGTTCCCGAAGGGAAGGACAGGCAGGAGTGGAGTGACACGGTGGTCCCGGGGCTTCGGTTCCGGAAGAGCGACAAGGGGCATAGCTCCTTCTCCGTGGTCTACAGGCTCAAGGGGCAGATGAAGCAGGACCGCCGGACGATCGGGCCCTACCCTCGGGTCACGATCGCTCGGGCCCGGGAGGAGGCCCGCCAGGACCTCAATGCCGCCAGCTCGGGGCAAGACCCGAAGAAGCTCCGGATGCCTCAGCCCGAGGCTCCCGAGGTCCACGAGACGACGTTCGCGGAGCTCTTCGAGCTCTACATGGAGCGGCACGCACGCGAGAACCTCATGACCTGGCCCGAGATCGATCGCAAGGTCCGGAAGGACGCGGTTCCCATCATCGGCGAGATGCCGGCCGGCGAGGTGCGCAAGCGCCATCTCCATCTGGTCATCGAACGGCTGATGAGCGGCGGGCACGCCGTGAGCGCGGGCAACCTTCTCAACATGATCTCGGCCGTCTACACCTGGGCCGAGGGACGAGAGATCGTCGAGTTCAACCCGGTCCGGCGCTTCCCCTATCCCAAGCCGGCGGAGCCTCCGCAGCGCAGAAGCCTGACGGACGACCAACTCCGGGCAGTGTGGTTCGCGCTCCTGGAGATCGCCGACAATCCGGCGGCCGGCCTGCGGATGCCCCGGCGCAGCGGGCGGTTTACCTCGTCCAGGGATTTGTTGGCCTTGGTGGTGCTGTCGCGGCTCTTGTTGGGCCAGCGCACGACCGAAACCATCGGCATGCGCCGCCAGGATCTCGAGGCGCAGTGGTGGAACCTGCCAGGGTTCATCGGGCGGCGGCGGTATACCAAGAACGGACACGATCACCGGGTGCCGCTGGTGCCGCTGTGGAGTGAGTACGTGCTGCCGCGCGTCGAGAGCCTGACCGCCGGGCGGCCGCATATCTTCGCCAGCGATCGGCTGCAGGGTCAGCCGGTCCATCCAGAGAGCCTCCAGGCGTTCTGCGCCAAAGTCGCGGCTCAGGTGGGCTTCCCCTTCGTCGCGCGGAACTTTCGGACGACGTTCCTGACCTCCCTGGCCCGCCTTCGCGTTCCGCAGGAGGTCAGGCAGCGCCTGGTCAACCATAGTGACGGGAGCGTCGAGACGGTGCACTACAACCTCTACGACTACGACGAAGACAAGTGGGCGGCCGGGCTGCGTTGGGACGCCCACCTCCGGAGCATCTTCTTCGGGGAAACGGCGCGGTTGGAGGCTGTTGAGGCCTAATCTAATCGGGCCAATCGCGCCGCCCCTCCTGCCATTCGCGGAGCTTGTCGACGCGAAAGGCTTCCCTTCCAGGGCTGAGCGTATCGGGGGCGGGGAATCGAGCTGCCGCGATTTCCCGCCTCAGCGTTGTCCGGGACAGGCTCGACCAACTGACCACCTCCGGCCAGGTCAGGTACCGGGGGAGCACCTCACGAAACTTGGACACAGGGAGCGGACTCGGCAATGGCTGCTGCGGTCTGCTGACGTTTTTCATGATCTCTCTCTCGTTTGGACTTGTTGTGACTCATGGCCCTGGCCGCCTTGGTGCAGAAGCAGGCCGAGCTCCTGGAGACGGGCTTGGACGCGGGTGCGGCTGACGTGCAGGGTGCGGGCGACGGCAGTGACGGTGGGCCTCTGGGCCCACGCGGCGATGAGGTCGATGTCTTTGAGGGGACGAGAGGGCCGGCCGCCCTGGCGCAGGCCGCCCCGGGCGGCGAGCGCCCGGGCTCGGGCCTGGTCGTCGACTTCTCCGGCCTCGCGGAGCTCGTGGAGGCGCTTGCGCGCGGTCGCCTGGGAGACGCCGAGCTTGCGGGCGATCTCTCGCAGGGAGAGAGGGCGGCGGCCTCCCCTCCCCTCCCAGCAGCTCAACAGCTCCAGCGGGTTGACGGCGGCCACCGGACGGCCCCGGCGCGCTCCAGAGGTGCGGGCGGAGGTTGCCATGCTCACTTGCGCTTCCTCCGCTTGATGCGTTTGCGTGCGGGCCTAGGCGGATGGTGGCGGTAGCGGTGGAGGACTCCGCTGATGCCACTGTGGGAGAGCGGGCCGCCGCGGCGACACGTGAAGAGAGGCACCTCTTCGCCCCAGAGACGCCTTTCAGAGAGCCAGGCGAGGAGCCGGGCTCCGAGGGCGGTGGGGAGGGTGGCGGACCAGGTGATGCCCCGGCGCTGGATGGCGATCTGGACCTGGCCGTCGTTCATGGTGACGGCCGAGGCCCGGAGGGTGGAGATTTCGATGGAGGTAAGGCCCGCGGCGAGGAGGGCGAGGACGGCTCCGTCGCGGAGGCCGACGGCGCGGCCGCCGAAGAGGCGCCCGGGGTCGACGCGGGACAGGAGCCGGTCGGCCTCGGCGGCGCGGCAGCGCATCAGAAGGGCTCCGGGCCGGCTGGGGCCGGCGTGAGTCGGTTGCGGAAGGTGGTGGTGGTGCCGGACCAGGTGAGGTGGACGGTGCCGGTCTGACCCTGGCGATGCTTGGCGACGATCAGCTCGGCGAGGCCGCGGAGGGCGTGGTCGTCGGGCGCATAGATCTCGGGACGGTGGATGAAGGCGACCTGGTCGGCGTC